>JBJTPZ010000768.1:0-5908 GCA_046075365.1 Planctomycetaceae bacterium | reverse complement strand
CAGCAGTACCAGGCGGGGGGTGACGTCAGATGGGACGCTGGTGCTGTTCTGCTTCAATCTGGTTCAACGCTGACGGGACCGGTGCAACTGGGGCCAGTGGCGAACGTGGAATTCAACATAGAAGATCGGTCGGGCCATTCGGATGTGGAAGCGGCGACATGGTTTGGAGTTGTGCTGGTGCCAGGCTGGCGAGCGGGTGTGTCCGTAGGCCCGGCAACGAGCGGAACTGACACCGCTGGCAAGCCGGATGCCGTTCAGGGGGCTGCGGAGCGATCCAGAGATTTACGGATCACAGTGACGACAATCGACACCGGCTCTCAGGAAATGGTAACAAAAGTTGTCAGAAGTCGGCGAATCCAGGACAGACTCAGCGGCAAATGGCTGGTGCGTTACAACCATGGCGTCATTGAAGCATGGCATGACGGTGAGCGATTGTTGTCGGGCGACTGCGACCTCGGTGAAATCGGGCTCAGTGGTGTTGAAATCTCCCAGAAACACGGGGAGGTGCAGCTTGATCAGATGCGGCTTGCAGCACGTGCTGCTGTTCCGTCGCCGCAGTTTAGCAACCCGCAGGAACGCCAGACGCTGATTGAGGAATGGGAACAGGCAGTTGCGAAAGCCGGCAAGCTTGCTGACGAAAACAGGTTCGTCGAATACCTGTCACTTTTGCAACGGCAGCTGATGATTGAAGACCAGATCTTTGGAGCAAACTCTTTCACTTCAATCAAAACCGCCACCCAGGTGGCTTTTGCCATGGAACTGACCGATCGCCTGTCCGACGCTTTTGCGAGATATGACAGTCTGTTGAAAGTCTGCGAGGAAAAACTGGGCGATCGCCATCCGCAGGTCGCTCAGGTGCTGATCAGCCGTGAAATTTGTCGCGCTAAGCTCAGGCGGCTTGATGCAGCACCGGACGATTTTCCCCGCGCAATCGCAGTTCTTAAAGAAGTGCTCGGAGAGGAACACGCTGTCACATTGTTTGCTGCTGACAGATATATTTCCTGGCTGGAATCTGTCGGTCACATCTCTGAAGCCGAGCAGGCTGCTCTGCAGGCAATCGCTCTGCACGAAAAGGCCGAAGGAACAGACTCACTCAACGTCCTGTTCGCGCTTCGCCCGCTGGCGACGATTCAGCAGCAGATGGGAAAGCAGCGGGACGAGCTCAACACGCGGAATCGTATTGTCTCGATTCAGTCGCGTGCTCTGGGTGCGACGCACGCAGAGACACTGCGGGCAAAGGGATCGCTGGCGCTCGCACTGCGCCGCAGCGGAGACTACGGCTCTGCCCGACGGATGCTTGAAGATAATCTTGCACTACAGCTGAAAGCTGGTGCAGGTCAGCGTTCGGCCGCCGCTGAAACGCTCGGGCTGCTTGCTGAACTTGCACGCGAAATCAGCGACCTCGACGCTGCTGAGAACTTTGCCATGCGAGCAGCTGAGGCCGCAGCGTCCGTCGTACCGCATGACAGTGTCGCAGTGGCAGAAGCGAGTTTCAGCCTGGGACACATTTTCATCGATCGAGAGAAGTACGATGAGGCGGCGCAGCAGTTTCGGAGTGCCTGCGACGAATGCCAAAATGGCGGAATCCACGAGAGACGCGTATTCGCCAATGGACTCGAATATCTCGCCGATGCCGATTTTCGGCGCGGCAGATTTTTACCTGCTGTTGAACATCTGAGTCAGGCATTGCAGATCCGTGTCGAACTTGACGGTGCGGAATGCAGACAGGCCGCGTTGATTCACGAATGCCTTGGAATGGCGAAGGGGGAACTGGGCGACATTGCTGGCGCGGAGTCAGAGTTTGCGTCAGCGAGTCGGATTTACGAGACAGAGTCCGATATGGATTCGAGCGGTCTGCCTCGAGTCTGGGGTTATCTGGCAGCACTGGCTGAGCGTCGCCAGCAGTGGGAAGCTGCGATCGCATGGAGGCAGAAAACGCTTGAATATCTTCAAAAACGATACGGTACTGAACATCCGCAGGTTGCCGACGCTCTCGCGTATCTGGCGATAACCTGCGATCTTCGCAATGACTGGGACAAAGCAGCAGAACTGGATCTGCAGTCTTTGCGGATCCGACTGAAGCTTTATCGAAATCTGATCTCGACCCTTTCAGAAACGGAGGCCCTGACTTTTGTTCGCGGGCTCTACGAAATACGAAATGGCCTGATTGGCAGGCATCGGACGGTTGCAACACTGCCAAAGAGTGAACTTGAAAAACAGCTGCTCTCTATTCCGGAAATCACGGATGAAGATCTGTACTCAATCATCTGGGCCACAAAGGGAATTGCCACACGTGTTGTTGCCTCGCGTCGAATCAGCCCTGCCGATTCTCCCGCGGCCCATGCGGCATGGAATGAGCTGATTGCGACGCAGCGAGAACTGGCGGAACTCACCCTCGCCGGCGAGTTCTCGGGTTCCGGCAACAGGATGGCTCGCCTTGCAGCAATCACGCAAAGGCGAGAGTTGCTTGAACGACAGCTGGCATCTGAATCCGGACGGTTTCGTCAGGATGAAGCAGTCGATTCTGTTTCCGTCGCGGATCTGGTCGCCGCACTGCCTGCCGATGTTGCAGTGATTGATTTTCTGCATTCGTCAGCGGTGGCGAGGAAACTCGCGGGACGCAGAAGTGTTGGGGCCAGCCACTACGACGCCTTCGTGCTGCGGCGTCCGCAAAACGAATCGTCAAAGGCCGTGACCTGGGTACCCCTTGGAATAGCCGATCCGATCGATGAGGCTGTGTTGTCCTGGCGCGGGGCTGCCGGCAATCGCGGGGCTTCAATCAGCAACGATTCCGTTCCTTCCGATTGGCAGTCTGCAGGAAGAACACTGCGTCAGCTGGTCTGGGAAAAGCTGACCCCGCACTTCGAAGGAATTAAGACGATTATCATAGTCCCGGACGGATCCTTGTCGCGAGTGCCGTGGTGTGCTTTGCCTGGAGACACGCCTGGGTCATTTCTGATCGAAGATTTTGCGATTGGAACTGTTGATCAACCTCAGCGACTGATTGCTCTGATGCGTGAACTGCCCGTGTCGGGCGGGCGGGTCGTCATCGTTGGCGGTCTGGATTATGAGAAACGTCCGAAGCCAGCTCGATCGGAGATCCGGAAAGCAGGCATGGCGGGGGATCACGCGGTGTCCGAAACTCCGACGGACTTAATCGAGCGAGGCGTTCCGGGTCATGCCGGAAAACGTCATCGCTGGGCGGCATTGCCGGGCACGGCTGCAGAAGCCAAAATGATCGCCAGACTCGCGCCGAAACAATTTATGGTGAACCTGCTGAATGGTGAGCAGGCGGCGGAAGGTCATCTTGAAGTCCTGTTACCCGATAGTCGCTGCATTCATTTCGCGACACACGGGTATTTTGCGGATCCAACGCTGCGCTCACCGTTGTCTGAAGATCGATCAGCTGTGGAGCTGCGACTCTTGTTGAGTGAACCATTTTCCCATTTGCCTAAGCTGGAGCTGCGGCATCCTTTATTACTGTCCGGCCTTGTTCTGACTGGAGCCAACGTGGCCCCGCGGCGCGATGCACTCAGCGGTCGCATGGAACGCGACGGGATCCTGACCGGGGAAGAAATTACTCAGATCGACCTCAGTCAGACGGAACTGGTGACACTCTCCGCCTGCGAGACAGGACTCGGAGTCGTGGCCGACGGAGAGGGTGTGATTGGTTTGCAGCGGGCATTTGCGACAGCCGGTGCAAGGACCGTGATCGCCAGTTTGTGGAAGGTCGATGACGCTGCCACACAGACGCTGATGACTGAGTTCTATAGAAATCTGTGGCATAGCAAACTCGGCAGGCTTGAGTCCCTGCGTCAGGCGCAACTGACCATGCTGCACGCCTGGGATACCAGTTCTCAACGACTTATCGTAAAGCCGGCAGCAGACAGACCTGCAACAGCTCCATTTTACTGGGCAGCATTTACGCTGAGCGGAGACTGGCGATAACAGCCACGATCAGGCGGCCGGCAGGGCAGCAGGGCAGCAGAGTAAGATAGAGACCCGGGAAGCAGCTGATAGTGAGTCACGAGAACTTCATGACAGCCGGGATTCGCGCGACACCGATCCGTTCTGATGTCTGCCGAAACGCAAACCAGTCATTTTCCGGGCAAATGATGCCGCGACGTGCCTCTTCTGACATGAATTCCGGCGTGCCGCAGATTCGATTTTCGCGATGCCGCGGCTGCCTCACACAGCAGGCAAGTCCGAGGTCAGCCAATACGGCACGCGGTCCGTCCACCAAAATATTCGCAGGCTTGACGTCACAGTGGACAATTCCGCGGGAATGAAGAAAGGTGATCGCCGCCGCAATCTGATTCATCCAGTCCTCACGTTGCTCACCTCCCGCGACATAGCTGAGAGCACGTGCCTGATGAATGGCACCGCCGGGCAAGTATTCAAGAACCAGCCACCACGCACGACAGTCGAAAAAGAAATCGTAGCATCGAATCAGGTTAGGATGTCGCAGCCCCAGCAGCAAACGGGCTTCAGAAAGAAAATCGGCGACAACATTTTCGGTCGACATCAGTTCGAGCTTGAGTTGTTTCAGGGCCACCTGTTTTCCGTCGTCGGTTCTCAGCGCGGAATATACGATGGAGGTCGCTCCGGTACCGACAACTTCCAGGCTGGTGTAACCGCCTGGCTGAACCGGACATTGTTGTTGGTCAGGCCTTTCTTCGTCACCGTCACATATCTGCGGACCGAGCAGCGTTGACTCCAGATCGTGCGATTTACCCGTATCGAAACCAAACATGGGGTCTTCCTTTTGAATATGAGCTGGCCTTGAAATTTTCTGGGCTGTCACGGCAGGATCGCGACGTTGTTCCAGTGCCGCGGCGGTGCGATGAATGCCCCGTGCCCAGCATCACTTCCCGGCTGGTTGCCGCCGGGGTGACAAGCCGAGCCGGGACCGGGTGCCTGCCTGCACGCGTTCCTCTGACTGCGATTCGAAGGGGCCGCCGAGCAAAATTAATGGCCAGCGACTGTGTCCAGAACGCCACAACTACCCGCAAAGCCTCGGCCCGATCGTCAGCGGCGATGCTGTTTCACCGCCAGGCACAACAGCGTGCGGCCGAGCACTGGAGGACAACTGCAAGGGGGTATCGAGAATTCGATTGGTGAGCAGAGACATCACCGCTCTGTGCTGGTCTGAAAAACAGTGTGTTCTTCAGTGGCAGAGCGGAATCGATCTTGTCAGAAGGCGGAGCCCTGAACCGTCCCCGGGTGCAGGCAGCTGCTGTCCGGCGTGGCCTGGGCCAGCCCGCCACACTCGCACACCTGGTCCCGGACCGTGGCCCAATGGCGCTTAAGTTCCTGGGAATCCTGTGAACAGACGGGTGAAGGCCCGGGAGGGCCAGGCTGGGACGGTGAAACGGTGTTAAGCCCCCTTACAGTCGCGTTTCGCTCCGTCGAAACGAACCTCCAGCTGATTCACTGCAGAACCCGACACTCAATTCCCTTTGCTCGCTGAGGTGGAAATCGCCCCGGAATTCCCGGATTGCCATCGTTTCACCATCCCAGCCCAGCCCTCCTGTGAGACGGCTGAGTCTACTTCAGGACCAGGCAATTGTCGCGAAGCTTTTCGGGGCATCGCAGATTTTTCCTTCCTTCTGCGTTCCGCTCGCGTCTGTCGCGCCTCTTCGCGCCTCTTCGAGCTTCCGATCACGCTCATCATGGATCGCGTTCTGGCGGCCCTCGAGCATGTCCAGCGGGGTCACGCAGCCGATTGCCGAATGCAGTCGCTCAGTGTTGTAATGCTCCACGAAGCTGCCGACCGCCCTCTTCGTATCGTCGATCGTGAGCGGCGTCGAAGGACGAATACACTGGCTCCTGAACCCATCAAGACAGCCGGCATGGTTTTCTTCCCCGATCAGCAACGGACCAGCCGAAAGATTCAACAGCCGGATTC
>JBJTPZ010000767.1:0-2924 GCA_046075365.1 Planctomycetaceae bacterium | reverse complement strand
GGCTTGTCCTGCGGCAGCTTCTGCAAGGCTTCTGTAAGCCCCGGTCCTTTCAGGGAACTGAGCGGCAGAAATGCAGCATCAGTCAGATGCCCGGCGTTCCACTCGTCCTGTTCCCGCACGTCCAGCAGCACTGCAGACTTCTCTGCAACCATCTGTCGAACAGTGTCCAGAGTATCCACGGTGTGACCAGCACTGGTGAACTGCGGCGTCATCTTCTTGGCTCCGTTCTTTTCTGTGGAAGCAGTCTTTTTGGCACCGGAAAACACCGGCGAATCAGGGTCGCCGCCGGACTGCAGATATGCGATCAGGTCCAGAACTTCATCACGATTCAGCGTGTTGATCAGTCCCGCGGGCATCATCGAGACCTTTGACGGCTGAGTCTCTTCGATTTCGTCCCGCGGGATTGTGGTCAATGCACCGGGCTCCAGCATGTTTTCGCAAACCATGATCCGGTCGTTGTTCAGGTTGACGACTCGACCAGTCACTGTGCGGCCGCTGTCCAGCACGAACACCGATGCTTCGTACTGATCCGAAACAACTTTGCTGGGTTCAATAATCGCTTCCAGAAGCGTTCTGGCATTGTAGCGACGAGACACGGCTGTCAACTCTGGTCCAACGATTCCGCCGTCTCCGGCAAACCGGTGGCATTTGTAGCAGGCGGTGACCTGGAACATGGTGCGACCGTTATCGAACGATCGTCCGGTCAGGCCGGCTTCCACATCTGCCAGAAAATCGTCAACTTTCCACTCCTGAACGACCGGGCGAGCGGCTGCTGCGACCAGCGGCTGACCGCCGGTCGGCTGAGCTTCCAGAACGTCCTTCAGGGCCGCCTTTTCGGCGTCCGTGAGCCGATCAATTGCTTCCTGACGGATGTTTTTCAGGAACCCCGAGAACGAGTTGCCGCCGCGGAGTGTTGTTGACGAGACAAACCACTGGAAATACTTCGTTCTTTGTTCAGTGGTCCAGGGGCCTTTGAGAGCTCGCAGGCAGTATGCATAGTGAATCTGCTCTTCCTGGCTGGGAGCCTTCGCCTGCAGTTCAAGGGTCTTGTCGGCCACTCCTTCAGCATTCAGGTAGACCAGAATGCGGCAGAGCTCCCGGTTCAGACGAACGCTGCGAGCCGGATACATGGGATTCAGTACCGCGGCCACCGCACGAGCAACTTCTGCAGACGGCTCACCCATCCGGATGAAGCACAGCCCCGCGACTCGCAGTGCCGCAAGCAGCTGCATCTCTGACAGTTCAGCAATGTTCAGCCGCCCGAGTGACTCCAGCAGAGGCTGCTGCAGAGATTTGTCACCACAGCGAGCCAGAGCCAGCAGCGCTGTGAGTTTTGCTTCATTGGAGGAGTCTTCCGCGAGTGCTTTCAGGGCCCATGAGCCTGCCGGCTGGTGTTCGATGGCCGTCCGAGCAGCAAAGCGAATGCTGCGATCCGCATGCCCAAGATATGGCCATGCTTTTTCAACGGCACCTTCCTGAGGGCGATGCAGCTGTTCCAGCGAATGCCGCAGATCCCGAGCTTCCTGTCCCGCCAGATCAAGCGGGGCTGGCGCAACAGAATCAGAGCCCGTCCAGGTTACGCGGTACAGACCGCTTTGAGTCTTGCGACCACCGATTGTGAAATACATCGCCTGGTCAGCCGGATTGATGATGACATCGGTGACCGGCAGCGGTGCTGCTGACACGAATCGTTCCAGCTCACCCGTGTAACTGCTGCCGTTTGGCTGCATGTGGACGGCATAGATCACGCCGTAGCTCCAGTCGCTGATGAACAGAGCACGCTGGTACTTCTGCGGAAACTTGGCCCCTGTGCCGAATGTGATACCGGTCGGGGAACCCGGTCCGACATCGACCACGCTGCCCAGCGAATCCGGATAGAACTCCGGCCATTTGCCGGTACCGGAACGCCAGCCAAACTCGGAACCACTTGTCACATGGTTGACTCGAGTCGGGCGGTACCAGGGTGAACCAACGTCCCATTCCATGTCTGCGTCGTAAGTGAACAGCTCGCCCTCGGGGTTCAGTGCGATGTCGTACTGATTGCGGAAGCCCATTGACAGCAGCTCCCAGTCGGTTCCGTCCGGGCTGACTTTGGCAATCCAGCCACCTGGAGCCATGATGCCGACGGCGTGTCCACCGGCGTCCCACATGCGAGGCAGCAGCTGATCTTCATCCCAGATTGTCGGGACGGCGGACGCAGAGAACTTTGTGGGGGCCGTGTGGTTGCCGCAGGCCACGATCAGCGATTTGCCATCCGGGGAAAGAATGATGGCATGCGGCCCGTGTTCGTTGCCGCCCTGCAAAGTCCTGAGGTGCTCGGCACTGTCGTACTGGCCGTCGCCATCAGTGTCACGGACCCGGTGCAGCCCGACTCGCGGAGCATCACCGCTGTTGGTCATCACGTAAAGGCTGTCAAAGGCACACAGCAGCCCCTGAGCCATACCGACGTCGACGTTGATCGGCTCGATCGCGATGGTGGCGTCGCTGCCAATAGCCGGCGGAGTCACTCGGTAAAGTTTGCCGTACTGATCCGATACGATCAGCCGTCCCTGCGGGTCAGCCGTCATGCAGACCCAGGACCCCATTTTCTCGGCTGGCACTGAATACAGCAGTTCGGCCTTGAAACCGGCCGCCAGCTTCAGGTCGCTGACCGGAGTAGCCTGCGGGGCTGGCGGGGCATCATCGGTCAGGACAATGCTGTCGATTTCCATCTGCCCCCCGCGACTGAAGGGGTCAATTCGCAGCGAAGTGACTGGACTGTCAGTTTCGAACCACAGGCGAACGGGACGGAATTCTTTGTCTGAGCCGCGCAGTTCTGTGCGAACTGATTTGTCTTCTGAGGTGGCCGGGGAGGCTTCTGTGGTCCAGAACACCTGGACGTCTGCGTTGCCTTTAAACCGGGCGCTGAGGGTCAGGCGATGATG
>JBJTPZ010000766.1:0-9232 GCA_046075365.1 Planctomycetaceae bacterium | reverse complement strand
TGGCCGCCCATTGCCGTACAAACTTTTCTATCGAGCAGTGCCGCCGCGCGCTCGGTGATAAGTTCAGACCAATGAATTGCGATCTTAAGGCGATGACCGATCCCTGCGGATCTGCGCTGAGAAGATTGATTGCCATGCCCGCAGCTCGCACTGGATGGCGTGAACGACTGCGCTGTTCGTCGTATCTCCAGGAGCCTCAACGCCGATCGCCGGTATTCCGGACAGATATTCCGGATCAGCACACAGCAGGCATCTCCCTCAGTCCTCTGCCGAAAGCGTCTCTTCTCAATCCTCTTGATTGCCGCTTCCCCCCGGTGATCCTCGACGCCGAGAATGCCGAGACGCGCGTGGTGGCGGTTCGAACCATCTCTCGCCAGTCCTGAGTCACCATTGCGACGAGGACGTCACACCCCTGGGCTCAACCTTAACCGTTGCAGCGTCGCAGTCGGCAAGGAGGCAATCGGCAGGCCCCCAAGTTCGCCCCCCACCGGCCCCCACTTTCGATGTCATCCCCCTCCCTCGCCGTCGCCTTCAGCGGCCGAGGGCTGGGATGGATTTGTCGGACGCTTACCATTCTTTTGCGGGAGTGTGTGAATCTGGAGAGGTCACTGAACAGAGAGATGATCGACAATAACAACAGCCCAACGGTGATGATAGAGGCGAGTTGATGTGGCGAAAGTGGCAGGTCAGTATGAGAGCGGCATACGAGGTAGACGAACACATAGACAGAGGCTACGACTATCGCCAGCAGAAGCTGGACGCCCGGTTGTCTGATGAGTTCAGGATACGTGCGCGGGGCCTACTTCCTCAACATGAACGCTTTCTGTGAAAAGAGGGGAACTGGCTTCGACTGATTCGTCTTTCGCACTGGGCTGCGGGGTGCGATCACTGAAGGCTCGTCAGGTTAGATGGCGGCCAGCAGAAAAAAAACGGGCCTGTCATTTGCTTCCGTATAAAAGCATTCTGAGGCGATCACGAAGTCCATGCCAACTGTGGACAATTGGATCTGACTCGGACTCGTGGGCTGCATGAAGTATTGATTCAGCCCAGTCTTCTCCCAACTGCAACAGAGTTCGATTCAGGTGTGGTGAGTTTTCAGATGCTTCACTGAGGATCGCCAGAGACGATTCCGGCGGCAAAGCCTTCAGTAGTTCAACAAGTAGAGCTTTAGAAAAAGACTCGGGTGTTCTGCCAAGTCCTGATAGAATCTCTTTGAATTGTTTGTCTGCATCTTCTACAGAGGTGATCGGACCTCGTTCTTCAGACTTTGAACAGAGCAGATTAATCACCGCATTCTGGAGAATTGAGCGATGATTCTCTTCAAGGTCCGCCGCAAGGTTTAGTGCCGCTGCAAGGCGGAGGTTGTTGGCGTCTGTCCATTGTCTCGATCGGTGTTCAATTCCGGACTCTGTCAGGTCCTTTGCCAAGTCGCTGTCCGGGACCGGTGGCGTAATTCGAGGTTCGATCGCAGTTTGCAGGCATTTACTGCCGGCAGCGGGACCATCAGCTTTTCCCAGCAGGATGTGCCAATTGGATGGACGGTCTACGTCTGTGTTCGCTCGAAGTTGGTCGGCAGCCTTACGACACGCGGCAATCGCCTTCAATGCTGCAGTTCGAGCAGATTCGGGTTGCTGAGTTTGGGCAGGGTCGAGAATCTCGTTGACGTGAACGATGACCGCTCGTACGGCTCGAACTCGGCCGTTCTCTGAAATGAAGTCGGCTTTGAGTTCGAGATTGCCTCGATATCGCACGATGGTCCCGGGAGGAATCGACGCCCAGGTGGCGTGATCCTTTTCGCCGATGACCACCAGAACCGGTGCTCCATTCTGGATGGTCGATCCGGGAGAAATCTCCGGGCCTTCGACATCATCGAAGCTTGTCATTGTGGTGGTGTACGTCACCTCGGCTCCGTCCTGCAGTTGACCGAAAAGATTCGTGTAGGATTGTCCGTTGCGAATATCTGTTTCTGACAGATGTGCTTCAGCAGGCGGGATGTTGGCAAGCAGAGCATCGAAATCTTCCTGCCATGCGTTTGTGTCCGGCTTGCGAGAGAAAAACTGAGCGACTCGCTGTCGAAGATCCTGTGGCTCTCCTTTCATTGGACCCAGATACCATCCGGTGGCAGCAAGCAGGATCAGCAGCAACGAAAGAAGCACGCCACAAATTGCCCCGACGGGTTCTTTCCTCAGGAACTTCACCGAATGTACAAAGTGCGCTAATGCAAAAACCGGGGAAAGCAGAAACAGGAGGATCCCTACGATCGCGACCGGAAGAAAGTCCGTTTGCCCTCCGGAGGACCTTATCACACCTGTGGACAACGCTGCACCGTAGAATAAGAGAGGTCCTGAAAGCAACATCGTCAGGCTGAGGATCGCTTTTGACCACGACAATTGCGGAGCATGCTGTGCCAATGGCTCCGGCGCGTTTCGTTTCTGCGGAGCCGTTGTTCGCCTCTTCTTCCGAACGCTGGATGGCTGGACCGGACGCTGTGTTCTCAGGTCGTAGCCACACTGGATACAGATGACTGCATTTTGATCAAGAACTGAGCGGCAGAAAGGACAATTTCTTGACTTGGCCACTCGTGCTGGTCCGCTGCCGGTCTCAATGGCATGGTCTTCTGGAACATTCGTGGGCGCAGCATCGTGTGAATGAGGACGGGGAGGATCATTTTCGTGTGGGTCAGGAGTTAGCGGAGAATCAACGTCTGACATGACCGACCCTCATCCAGAATTGAGCACTCTTGAAATGTGTCGGCGGTGGATTTCCAGACACGAATCACAGAAAGAAGACAATCGAATTCCTGACCGTGGAGAGATTCCACATGGTTGCCATGGGAGATGAAACGATCGATGGCTCCATTGCCACGCAACTGATGAATACATCGCGAGTTTCGCGGAAACCTGACAGCAATTCTCCTTTTTTGAGGGAATTCCTGCTCAACGGGGTACGGCAGAATGGGAGCGGTTTGTTTGTGGCTGCGATGCGACCTTATTATCATCAGACCTGAATTCTTCTCTTTCCGGATTTCCTGTCAGATCGCGGTGCGTTCTTCGATGTACTCTGGAGGGCTGCTATGGTTCGCAGGCTGGGTGGTCTTCATCATGCTGGTTCAACCTCGAATTCATTTATCGCGGCCCTGAAGTTGAGAGACGAGCCCGCGTGGAATCGTTATCTGGAGATCTATCAACGACTTATTCTGCGAAGGTACCTTCAGGCAGGATTGAGTTTCGACCTTGCTGAAGAACTTGCGCATCACGTAACGGCCGAGGTTCATAATCGTATTGGCACCTTCGTCCCTGGAAATTTCCGAGGATGGTTATGGGCCATCGCGCGAAACATCTGGGCGAATCATTTTCGAGACAGTGCCAGACCAGATCGTGGCCATGGTGGGCGTGAAGTGACTCCTCGGCTGGAACAGTTTTCACTGCGTCTGGAACAACTGTCTACTGACGAAGAACTCATGCGTAAAGAAGACGTAGCGATCGCGAAAGACGTCTTCTTCACCGTGTGTGCCGGAATGAACCTGCCAATGATGGATCAACAGTTGATTCTTGATGTCATAACGGGCGCACTTTCACCGAGAGAAGCGGCAGCAAGTTGCACGGACCTTGAGACAGGAGTGATTGGGATTTCAGTCGGGAGTTTTTATAAACGGAAAAGCAGGATTCTGGAGGCCGTTCAAAACGTTCGGAAAATTCTCTATGAGTAGTGATCGCAGTGACGACGTGTCTTGCCCGTCGGAAGATCTCCTGCACCAGTATCTCCGCGGCATGTTGTCGCCGGAAGATCAGGAGGCAACGACCACTCACGTAGAAACGTGCGACCGATGTGTGGCCGTCATGGATGGTTTAATTTCCGAGAATAGTGGGCTTATCGACCTGCTGAAAAGCTCAGTTGAGCCGCCACCTCATACTGAGAGCCGTGCTGGTCTCGATCTACAGTTCACTCCGGGACAGCGACTCGGCGAGTATCGAATTCTTGAACTGCTGGGGAAAGGATCCATGGGCGAGGTCTATCGTGTATTGCAGAGATCGAAGCGACGCATGGTGGCTCTCAAAATCTTACGTGGCCCACAAAGCAACGACGCAGTCTTGCGGTTTCACAGAAGTAACAGAATTGCCGAGGGGCTTCAGCATCCAAATATTGTTCAGTCGCTGAAAGTCTCAGAGGAGAATGGAATCCATTACCTTGTGATGGAGTTGATTGATGGTTGTGATGTTGAGGAGTTATTGGGGTTGCTTGGTTGTCTGAGCGTTTCAAACGCCTGTGAGGTTGTTCGCCAGGCTGCGGAAGGTCTGGCATATGGCCACGGTCGAGGATGTGTGCATCGTGACATCAAACCCTCCAATCTGCTGATTGACGGGGGAGGCGTGGTCAAGATCACGGACTACGGACTGGCTCTGCTTCGGCCCAGTGTCCTGGATGCTGGAGCTTCGACAACTGCAGAAGGACTGTTTCTTGGAACACCTGACTACTCAGCCCCGGAACAATTCGATAACGCGAGCGAAGTTGATGGAAGAGCGGACGTGTATGCGCTCGGCTGCACTCTCTATCGGTTATTGTCCGGGCGAGTGCCGTTTGACCTCGGCACGCACAGGTCCCTCAGCACAAAAATACGGGATCATCAGCAAACAACCCCTCCTACACTAAAAGCAATTGGTGTCGATGTACCGCCGGACCTCGAGACACTTGTGCAGGAGATGCTGGCAAAGAATGTCGAGCAGCGATGTCAGGCCGGCGAAGTAGCGAACAGGCTAAAGCCACTGTCTGAGGGGGCGGCGCTGAAAGAGCTGGTTGAAAGATGTCGAGGAGTGCAAGTGGTGCCTGAAACGCCGCGTGCCGCTGATCTGACTGCTGCAGCGGCGAGTCCAAAACGAGGACAAACCACAAAGAATTACTGGCCATGGCTGATCAATGGGTTCGTTGTTCCCGGTCTTGTTTCCACCGCAGCATTCTTTTTGTACCGGTACGCTGTGACGACGGATGATGATTTCGAACTGATTCTGGACGACACTGACATTGTGGAATGGAATCAGGTCGAGGGACGTCCAGGATGGCGCATCAGCAGTCTTCCGGCGGGTTACAACGGGAGGCACTGGTATAACGAGGACGGCTCCAAGACCGCCCGCTGGGAAATATCTGAGCTGCCAGTGGGAACATATACTGTCTACGCAACATGGCCGGAAGAGGCCGCGAAAAGCTCCAGCGGTCATGTGATTTATCATCTGCACGACGGCGAGAATCCGAATGCCATTACTCGCGCCATTGATCAGCAGAAAGCTCCAACACTTCCGGACGGCCACAACACCAAATGGGCATTGATTGCGACAATTCCTCTGACTTCGGGGCGGCTCGTGGTAGAGCTCGATGCCGTTAATTCCCGAGGACCAGGGGTTTGCCGAGTCGATGCGATTCGCTTAGTTCGCAGCGATCTTTCCACGTCGTCGGTACAGGACGAAGCACACTGATCAAGCCCGACTGTTTGCTCTGTAACCTTGGACGAAAACTTGGAGGAATCTTTGTCAGATTCTGTCCATTGGCGCGATGTGTCCTTACGGATCGGCTTCCGCTGTCCTCACATTTGCGACTCGAAACGGTATGCTTTTCGAGAATTAGCACATTCCCCTGTGAATCGGCGGAGCCTCTTCGATCGTGGGCTTCTTATGAATCTGCAGATGGAATGTACTTGCGGGGAGCGACGGAGCCTTCCGTGGTTCTGGTTCTCTAACCAGCAAGACCTGAAATGCAGGGGGTGCGACAAGTTGTTGTTGGAGGGTAGCCCGGGAAAGTCATCCACTCCCGGACTCAGCAAGAGCAAAAGGACTCCGGCGATAAAGACGCCAGCAGCTTGTCCCGGATGTCATTCCCCCGTCATGAAGAATGCCGTGATTTGTCTTGAATGTGGATTGGAGTTTGCGTCAGGAAAAAAACTCTTTGCTCAGGATTCATCAGAGACATTCCGCACGGAGGACTCGGCCTCTTTCGCCAGTGTCAGGAAGCGAGCACGTCGAATCACTTCGCTAAAGGGGATTCGTCTCACGAGCGGGCTTGTGGAAAAGAAGTTTGTGGTGCTCGGAATCCTCTTAGGAGTTCTTTCTTTTATGGGTGTAGGTTTTGCAAATCTCTCCGGAGGAGGATTTTTTCGAGATGCCGCTGCATCTCTGTGCCTGCTCGGCGGTGTGTTGTTTCCTGTGGCTGGTCTGTTTGGCACTCGAACGACTTTCCACGCGCACATTGAGAGGGGAATAGTTCTTGTCGAAGTATCGAATACTCTGATGGGTTATCCGCTTCGCAATGAGTCGATTGACATCACAGATTGTGAGGTCGTCCGTACCTATGAGTACGACAAAATGTTTGGACTTCGCTCCATTTGCAAATCGCTGGTGGCCCTGTGTGTCACCATCCCGCTGATCCCCTTCATCGTGATGTTGATTCCTGTGCGGATCATTGCATTCTGGGTCCTGCAGCCACTGTTTCAGTACCTTCAACAATCAGTTCTTCCTGGACTATTGTATGAGACCTTGAAAACGGTGAGCATCGCAGGTCGATTTTGTAATCCCGTGATCGTCTGCGATCAAATTCACTCACAAGACGAGGCGATCTTGATCAGCCGTCTGGTTTCTGAACTAACGCGATTGCCGGAACGAGGTGGACATAAGAAATCGAAAATTGCTCATTGATAAGGCGGAGGTGCCATGATTACTTTCACTTGTACGTGTGGAAACACATTGAAATTCCGTGATACGGCAGCTGGACGCCGAGCGAAGTGCCGGTTCTGTGACTCAGTGATTAGGGTTACTCAGACCGATCGGTCGACCGAGTCCGGAGAATCCGATTTCCTCAGTACTGTCGAAGACGCGATCGGCATGCTGGAGAATCACCCATGTTTCTCTCCTGACCTCGAAGCCCGACATCTGCAACGGTCGGGCGATTCGGTGCGAGGTTTGGCTCCATGTCCCGGTTGCGGCTCAAAAATGGAGAGAACTGCGGAACGCTGCAGCCATTGTCATTTGAGCTTTCGGACAGGACGTTGTGCCTGTTGTGGAGCGGCAGTCGACAGGCAGGCAAAGCGGAAGAATCGCAGTCCGGGGCAATGTGCTTGCAATGCCCTCCCCATCATCTGGGGGGACTTTGAGCACAATGGATTATGCACCAACTGCGGTCGTATTTGTTCTGCAATTCCGGGCCGACTCTCACGGTTTGGCACGAGCAACGCGCCAGATAATCAACTGTCCTGTCCATGGTGCGCGGCGGACTCGGCAATCGATAGATTCAAGTCAGAACGATCAACAACACAAGACAACCTGTGGCTCAAAAATTCAACAGGCAGTCAGCAACCAAAGCGGCGCACAGACCATCGCCGACTGCAGCAACTCGACCAAATGATTGAGACTTTGAGGCCGAGACTTCGAGATGCCGAGAAACAGGAACGCCAAATGAAGGCAAGGAACATGATAGATTCAATGTTCGCTGCGGCGCTGTTTGGAACACTGCTGGAAGATACAGCGGCAGGTGTAGCCTACGCCAGTGTTTCGGGAACCGAAAGAGACGGAAAGATTCGCGAGGAATCGGGAGTTCATCAACTCCGCGAACTCTTGGCGACCGCTACGATGGCACGAACACGCCTTGCGAGAGCCTTAGGGTATGAGGATCCTGTGAAGCGGATTCCAATGAAGATCGTTGTTATCTGTTTGGCCACGGTCGCGGGCTTGGTGCTCGCTATTTTGATCGCTGCTGCAACATCGTCCTGATCCAAACAGAATTCATTGCTCGGTCGGATTGCCCGGCAGGAGATATTGTTCTGTTTCGGGAGTCGTAAAATCAGGCTCGCGTCCACCAGCACGGCTGTGCTTGGCCGCGCCAGTGGCTTCGAAGGTCTCGATGGTTCATTCTCGGTAATCGCCCGACGGTAGATATAAACGCGAGTCGAGAAGCGAGCGGTACGCCCATTTCATTTTTGCATCGTCAGCGACGAAAGATTGCGACTGTAACTCCCTCCGGTGAGACCGACGGGAGACCGACCGACGCGTCCTGGCGTCCTGCCGTTCGCTGCTCCGGTCACATCGACCGAGGCGACGAACGACGTTGGAACAACTTCGGAAAGTGCTATCGAATTGATGGCAGGATGCGCATGCTTGGAGACGAAGTCAACGACCGCGGCAGGTTCAGGCGTTGGATCACTGTCGAGGCACACGCGCAAAACCGGCGACACCATTTTGTGCCGCCGATTGAGTGGATTTTCTGACGGGATACCGGGGATGCGACTCCGGCAAGTGTTTGTAGGAACGGAAGTGAGTGGAACGAAAACCTCATTGTGTCGGGCACTTCGAGACTACCACCGCTCACTCCCGTCCGTGCAGTTTCATCCACGTTCGTTAGTTTTCAGTGGGGGAACGGCTCACACTGCCGGGAACGCCTCAAAGCCCACTTTTCCCCTTTGGCCGCACGGGCTTGATTGCTGCAAACAGTGCACGCAATCAAGTCCGCACGGCTCGACAGAGTCTGAGCTTTCAAGTGAGTAGAAACCTGTGAAAACCTGATTCGACGCGCTTCCTGAGCCTGCGGCTTTCGTCGCACGATCAGCAGTCGAGGCTATGGAATATGGAGTAGCAATTTGAAGGAACAAATCCCTGATCGCTCGATCATGCCCGTGAAACCAGCGTCATGGGCATTCGGAGTGTTGTCATCCTGCGAACCAGCCTTCAAGGTTATGACAACCATCGGCCAAAGTGTCTTATTTCGGTGTTTGCGGGGAGGACCTCGACTCGGCAGCTGATACCAGTGCCATGATCATCAGACGGGCTTCCGCTGAGAGTTTCGGCCACGTTTCGACAACGCGACCCAGGTCAGCGGGTAGATGACATAAGTTGTCATGGGTTGCCAAATCGTGACCATTCGGCGCTGCAATGGGCGCTGCAATGGATTTCTCAATTTGACGTAAATTGCTTTCGCTGCAATCACTTACAGAATCGGCCGTCCGGTCTTGAAAACCGGAGTGCCCTTACGGGTACCCAGGGTTCGAATCCCTGTCTCTCCGCTTCGGCAGAACGCTTCAAAACGCAGTGTTTTTCCACGAAACCCCGAGTTTACTCGGGGTTTCTTTGCATTTCTGGACCCTGCTTTTGCCCCGATTCCGCGACTCTGTCCCCTGGCTCCATGAGTGCTAAAAGGGGAAAACTGTGACAATACGAGGAAAACTGAATGGCACCAATACGGGCACCTCGGCACCACT
>JBJTPZ010000765.1:0-2467 GCA_046075365.1 Planctomycetaceae bacterium | reverse complement strand
TGTAGATGGTGGCGGCGAGATTTTCGGGGCGTTGCGGGTCTGTCACGGGGTAAGCTCCGATGCCGTCCGTTTCCCCGATGACTCGCCCCCCCTGAATACCGCCTCCGGCCAGAAACACGGTCTGTACGGCGCCCCAGTGATCGCGTCCTGGCTGTTTGTAGTGGCTGGGCAGCAGGGTGATTTTGGGTGTGCGTCCGAATTCGCCGGCCATGACGATGAGGGTATTTTCGAGCAGTCCGGATTCGGACAGGTCATCGAGCAGTGCGGAGAGTGCTTTGTCTGTGGGTGGAAACAGGCTGTCGCGGAGATGCGGGAAGGCATTTCCGTGGGTATCCCAGGTTTCATCATTGCCGAGATTTACCTGCACGAGATTAACGCCGGCTTCGACCAGTCTGCGCGCCATCAGCAGGGACCAGCCGAAGGAGTTGCGGCCGTAGCGATCCTGTGTATTTTCGTCGGCGCGGGTGACGTCGAGTGCGCCGCGGACCTGGGGGTCAGTGAGCAGTGAAATGGCGCCCTGGCGGTACTGATCGAAGCGTTCAGCGGTGGCGGCTGATTCGAGGACGCTGCATTGCTGTTCAAGGTTACTGAGCAGTGATACGCGGCGGGACAGCTGTGGGTGTGTGAGGCCGTGTGAGAGCGAGAGGCTGGGGGCTTCGAACAGCCGTCGATCGGCATTACCGCGGTCCTGGTGATCGAACTTGTAGCCGGGGAACGCGCCGTAGGAGGTAGCGTGGAATGGTGATGCTTCGATGAACCACGGGTTGCGGCGGTGTCCCATGACACCAGCGTACTGTCCGGGGATGATGCGACCGGAGTAATGGACCAGCTGTTCTGGCAGAACGGCGGCTGGAGGCAGGTTGTTTCGGGGTTTGGTTACGGAACCGGCGACTGCGGCGATACTGGGCCAGTCCTGGGGGCGGGGAGCAGAGGGATTGAAGCCTGGCGGCAGGTCTGATCGCCCGGTGAGCATCATGTGATGTCCGGCGGAGTGATCATTGGTGGAGTGTCCGAGGGAGCGGCAGAGGGACCAGAGGTTGCTGCGGAGCGCGAGTCCGGGGAGGTGTTCGCAGATCTGCGTCCCGGGTGTTGCGGTGGAGATGGGTCGGAATTCGCCGCGAATTTCGGCGGGTGCGGCGGGCTTCATGTCGAAGCTGTCGTGTTGTCCGAGTCCGCCGGAGAGGAAGATATAGATGCAGGCTTTGAAAGCGGGCGGGGCGGGTGTTGCCGGCTGTGCTGCGAGGGCATGCAGGCCGCTGAGGTGGTTCATGCCGAGCCCCAGCAGGGCGATGCTGCCGGCCTGAACGGCGGTGCGGCGGGCGAAAAGTGGGTGCCCGAACGGACAGGTGTGAGCAGTCATGACCAGGGAGGCTCCTGAAAAATCAGACAAAAATATCCGAATCAGGCGTGGGGGGAAGGTCTGGCAGGCGGGCGTTAAGATCGTATGTGGCAGGAGACTAATCGATTTTTCGGAATTCTGACAGCAAAAATTGGCATGCGGGGTGGTTGGCGGAGAAAAAAGTCGGGTGTCGTCGTTCGGTTTTGCGAAAAGCGCCTGTCTGGGGAGTGATTGGCTTCGCGGGTTATGGGTGCAGGGCGTAAGATCTTTGGTGGTATTTTCCGTGCGGATTTCAGCGGGGGCAGGATCCATGAGTGAGCAGGTGCAGCCGGCGGCTCGCATTTGGTCGGACGCAGAGACTGGCGACGATTTTGACTATGTACCGGTGTCTCCGTGGGCTCCGTTGTCGCTGGTTGCGGGCGTGGTGTCTCTGACGGCCCTGTTAAATCTGTTTGGGCTGTATCTGGCGTTATTTGGTTTGCTGGTGGGTTTGGCGGCGGTGTTGCGGATTCGTTCGTCGCTGGGGACTGTGAAGGGGCAGCCGATGGCTGCGGCGGGTCTGTTGCTGGCATCGCTGAGTGTTGTGGGCGGGGGTTATCGGACGGCGCATGCGTACCGTCATGAGGTTCCGGAGGGCTTTCGGCGGGTGCATTTTCCGAAGGAGATTGCGGAACTGCAGTTTGTCTATATTAACGGCAAGCGGAAGATTCCGGCTGAGGTTGCAGAGTTGGTGGGCAAGAAGGTGTATTTGAAGGGTTTCATGTGGGCGACTCAGGACACCGAAGGCCTGACTCGTTTCATTCTGCTGAAGGACAACGGTGAGTGTTGTTTTGGGGGCCGTCCCAAGTCTCACGACTTCATCACGGTGACTCTGGATTCTTATCCTGAGGGCCAGCGGCCGGGTTTGGCATCGCGTGCCGGCGGGATGTCGGACAAGATTCTGACTGCGGAGGAGCAGCAGTTGTTGAGTGCGAAGTACAGGAACCAGCTGACGACGAAGGCTTTTGTGGGGATGGTCGCTGTCGCTGGGGTGCTGCATGCTGATCCGAAGGCTGGCGAGACTGGTGAGCCGGCGGATTTTGAGTTTGCCCCGGTGTACACGATGGATGCGGAGCTGGTGGAGGAGGC
>JBJTPZ010000764.1:0-5071 GCA_046075365.1 Planctomycetaceae bacterium | reverse complement strand
GACCCACGACTTGAGTTTCCAGCCTCGGACTTTTTTGCTTTTGAATCCAGCGGAGGACTTTATGTTCTTTTGAGGGGCTGGGATCGAGCGTCCGAACCACGCGGGGTCATGTCCTGCCCCGAAATTGGCTGCCTGATGCGGCTGAACCCCGCCGACGGCTCAATTCTGTGGGTGCGAGATGATTTGCAGCGGTGCCAGCTCCACAGGCCGGCCGACCATCATTCTCAGGTCTTCGTGATGCTGCAGTCGATTAACGAATTCGAAAAAATCCGCTCCGAGTCCGCAGACCCGATTGATGTGACGATCAGCGTCATCCGCGATACGGACGGCCAGGAACTCCCAGGATCGCTGCAGGTTCCGCTGAAATTCCCCGTCTTCGTCAGAGGTACTGATGACTCGCACGTCATTGAGATCCTGTCCCGGGGCCCCGGTGCCAGACTCAGCCCGAACCCGCCGTGATGGATGATCAGGTCAGCCGCCGATCGTCTGCACATCCAGCCGCAATTCCGACTGGCGTTCTTCAGTCTTTGGCGGAATCTGAATCTCGGTTGTGGTGATCAGCGGCGGGGCCGGAGCAGTCCGGTCAATTGGATCAGATTCGACTTCAACAGCCTTGAGCGGAACCTCTTGAGGAATACGTACAGAAAAAATGCTGCCCCGACCAAACTCGCTTTTCAGGCTGACTTCGCCACCCAGCAGTCTTGACAGTTCACGGACAATCGACAGACCCAGCCCCGTACCTTCGTATTCCCGCTTCGTGTGATCTCGATCTTCCCCGGAAGTTGACCCCTGGCGAAACTTCTCAAAGATGTGCTCCTGTTCCTGCAGGGGAATCCCAATGCCCGTATCTTCAACACTGAAACTCAGGTCACCATGCTCAAGTGCCTTCCATGACACACGGATCCTGCCACCCTCGGGTGTGAATTTAACAGCATTTGACAGCAGATTGTTGACGATCTGGCTGATCTTCCCACGATCCTGAAACAGTGGCGCCAGGGGCAAGGCCGGAGGATCAGTCCGCAGATCAATGTTCCGCCGATCAGCCAGGGGCATCATCTGCTGCACCTGCAACTCCAGCACATCACTGAGAGAAAACGACGTGGGATGTATCTCCATCTTCCCGGATTCAATCTTCGCCAGATCCAGCAGGTCATTGATCTGCACCATCAGCGCCTGACCGGACGTCTGAATGTTGCCCGCATACCGACGCTGACGTTCGTCCAGGTTTGGCGCCGACAGCAGAATATCACTGAAGCCAAGAATACTGTTTAGCGGCGTTCGAAGTTCATGGCTGATCGTCGCCAAAAAGTCGTCCTTCAGGCGGTTGTTGTTGAATAACTCCATATTGGCACGGGCCAGCTGATCGATCTTGCCGTCCAGACGCTCGGCCAGTCCACGCTGCTCATCGCTCACCGTCACCATATGCCGCAGCATGCGATTAAAAGCATGACTCAACTCTTCAAATTCATCTCCGGTGCTGATTTCTGCTCGCAGGTTGAGATTCCCACGAGCAATGGCATCGCTTACATCCTTCAGATGCTGCACCGGCTTCACAATGATGTAACGCACAATGACATAGGCTGCCAGCATCGCCAGAAATGCCGTCACAATTCCGGATGCCAGCAGCATCGCCCAGTTGCGGGCAAGCTGCTGATCCACGGCACCCAGCGGCATGTCGATGTATGCGACCGCAATCAACGGTTCCACTGCGTTGCCCGGTGCCGGCAGCTGTGACACCAGCTCTGTATCGGCCGGAGCCGCCGCACTGTCAGCAGACAGGTCCGGCACCGCCGCTGCCGATCGAGCCGTCGCATTGAACAAAGCGGTCGCGTCAGCGTCACTCTGTGCGGCATCCAGCCCTTGTCCGCTGTGACAGACAAGACAACCCCGAGTCAGACGAATTGGACTGACGTATCTCAGCCGACGCTGACCATCTGCATACACATAGCGAGACTCATGGTCTGCCTTTCTATCCACGAACTGCTGCCAGGCATCCGCCGCACCGGCACTGCTTACCTCAGCCGTCGTCGAAATCAGCTGCCAGATCGGAAGATCATCCCCCGGAACAGGGTCATTTCCACCGCTGAAAGTCGCAAGAAAAGCCTCGGCACGCTCCGGATCGAGGCTTCCAGGCACACCCGATGGCAGCAATTTCTGATAATGATGCAGACGCAAAATCTGGGGTACAAGGCGGCGAGCCGCGTTCACCTGCTGCTCATCAACCAGATCCCTGGTACGCGATGCATGCCACCACAGGCTGGCAGTCACCAGCAGTCCCAGCGCAGCACCAAACAGGAAACGACATTTGCGCTCCAGACTGGTTTCGCCGATCAGCTTCTTCAGTGCTCGATACGACACGTCCGCAATCCTTCAACTGCCAGAGGCCACAGCTGGACAGTGTCCCAGGATTCCCGTCATCCTGCAACTGCACTCGGATCTCCGCAGGACGACATCGCAAAACTTCTCCCGCAGTTTCTGCCAGAAATCACCGCAATTCCCAATCATCAGCCAGCCACTCGACGCACAAAGAAGCTCCTGACCTTGCAGACTGACCAGCCCGCCGTCCAGAATCCCGCCTGATGAAAGCTTGAAGTTCCCAGGATGCTGCACATGACCGTCATGAGGTTCACGCCGAACCCAAAACCAACTATCGGAGTTGAAATCGAGCTGCAGCTCATCGATTCCCGCGAACTTTCACTCAAAAGCTGTATCGACCAGGTGCTGGCGGCCTTGCCCGAATCCCTGAAGGATTCCGTCAAGCCGGAACTCATGCAGTGCTACGTCGAAATCAACACAAAAGTCTGCCAGACCGTACAAGAAGCCGGTGACGACCTCCGCGGCAAACTGGCCCAGATAGAAAAAGTCCTGCACCCCCTCGGTATTCATCTGCTGTGGGCAGCCACCCACCCGTTTTCTTCGTGGAGACACCAGAAAATCACCTTCCACGAACGCTACCACCGCCTCGTAACACTCATGGAAGATGTGGTCCGCAGACTTGTCACTTTCGGACTGCACGTTCACATCGGAGTTGATTCGGGTGACAAAGCAGTCATGATCTGCGATCGCATGCTGCACCACCTGCCACTCCTGCTGGCACTCTCTGCAAATTCACCGTTCTGGGAAGGACGCAGCACCGGACTGCACTCCAACCGCTCGAAAATCATGGAGGGACTGCCCACCGCCGGTTTGCCGTACCAGATGCGCAACTGGAGCGAATATGTCTGGCTCGTCAAACACCTGATGGACACTGGCTTCATTAACTCCATCCGCGAAATCTGGTGGGACATCAGACCACATCACCATTTCGGTACGATCGAAGTTCGAGTCTGCGATATTCCCCCAAGCCTCGATCACGTGCTCTCGCTCACCGCTCTGATTCAATGCCTCGTACACACAATCTCCGGGGAAATTGACGAAGGAACATTCCAGTCAGAATACCACCCCATGATGGTGGAACAGAACAAATGGCGAGCCACCCGGTACGGAGCAGATGCATCACTGGTCAGTTATCGCGACTTTCAACAGCGATCAGTCCCCCAGCTTGTGGATGACCTCATCACAAGACTGGGGCCGGCTGCTGCAGAACTGCAGTGTAAAACAGAACTGGAGGGACTGGCGAACATCCCTTCTTCCACCGGTGCCCGTCGACAACTGGAGATCTACGAGCAAACCGGCAGCCGTCGCAAAGTCGTTGAAAAACTTCTCGAAACACCTGCCTGGTAGCCAATGCCGGCCTGCACATCATTTGCTGTTGCCGCCAGGCTGCCCACCGGTACCTTCGATCAGATACACCGTGTCCCCGCGACGAAACAGAACCGGATCCCCTCCAAATGCAGACAGCCACAATGCTGTCTCCACGTCGCCCGAAAGCTCAAAATACTCGTCCGAGAACATCTTCACACGTTTTGCCAAACGGCGATCCTCAGCGTTCATGGCCACATCCAGCCAGCAGCCGTCCTTCCAAAAGAATGTGCGGCCTCCCACTGAGCGAGGCGTCTGGAAAATGGCATCAAACTCCGGCATCTGACCAGCCTGACCAGCGCCGCCACCAGAAAAACCGCCAGTCGGCCCGTGGGCAGCAGCGATCCCGTCGATCCTTGGCGCCGGAGACTTCGCCGCTGAACCCGCAGCAGCCGCCAGATTCTGCAACGCACTGCGGCTGTGAATGGCCCCCGCACCTGATACACGCTTCGCCTGCGCCTCAACAGCCCCCCGTAACTGCGGCAGCGCAGTAACGGCATCCAGTGACTTGCTCTCATCAGCCAAAAAGGATGTCCACGGTGTCAAAATGCCGTGCCTCTTCGAAAGCTCAAGCAACTCAGTCAACAATTCTTCACTCTCGCCGTTCTGATCCATCTGCACCGTTAATTCGGCAATCCTGCGAGCCGCCCAGAGTCGCTCGACAAACGCCAATGCAGCATCGCTGCTCTGAGAAACCAGTTGGCCGCCCCCGGACAGCGTCACCGGCACACCATCCCGCAGTCCGCTTAACTGAACACTCACATCGCCCGCGTCGCGATACCTGCCGGTATAGACAAATACTTCGCCTCGATAAAGGTCTGTCGCCTGCTTCGGCCACGTCCGCGTAATTCCCTGCAGTTCCCGACCTGCCGGATCCGTCAGCTTCACTGTCAGATCGGTCAACAGCGGACTGGCAATCCCCGCCTCGATTGCCGCTACCGCCGTGTCAATTTTCTCGCCCGGCAAAACATACGCAGTGCGGCCGCGATGAGCGCCGCTGAGACGATCCAGCAGCCTCGTGTTGACATCAAAGCCCACCCCCAGTGAAAAAATCCGCGCCTTACCAGTATTGGCTTCCACTGCCAGCTGGGCTATACGCTTCTCCTGAATCTCTCCCGCCGTCGGCAGTCCGTCCGTTAAAAACAATACCCAGGCCGGGCGTTCTCCACCCGCCGTCAGCCGCAGTGCAGCCGTCAGACCCTCTGAAATATTCGTCCCGCCCTGGGGCTTCAGAGCATCCGCCCACTGCACCGCCAGCTGAATGTTCTCAGGTGTCGCCGGCTGCAGATCGTTGCGAAACAGCTCAACGTCACTGTCGTAAACCACCAAA
>JBJTPZ010000763.1:0-18020 GCA_046075365.1 Planctomycetaceae bacterium | reverse complement strand
GAGTGGGGTGTCCCCGGTTGGAGGGGTGTGTCCCCGGTTGAGTGGTGTGACCCCGGTTGAGTGGTGTGTCCCCGGTTGGAGTGGTGTTTCCCCGGTTGAAGTGGTGTGTCCCCGGTGTGAGGGGCCTGCAGGTCGCCCAGTGCGGGACGCGCGGACAGTCCGGGCTACGCGGACGGTGCGAGATGCGCGGACGGTGGGTGCCTTTACGCGGAGCGCTGAATGTGTTTGTCAGTGTGCTGTGGCGGGGGCGGCTGTGGTGGGGGTGGAGGCTGGGGTGTCGAAGGTTTCGGCAGCCGGGTGATTCTGGCGGTAGGTGGTCCAGAATTCGGCCGGGCTGGTTTTCCGCCACATGGCCAGTGCTTTGGCGACGTGGGAGTAGAAGGTGTAGTTCTGGTCAATTTCGGACTGCGGTGTGTTCTGCACGTTGGTCAGCAGCCACTGTGCGGCTTTCTGGATCTGGTCAGCGGGGATGTGGAATTTTTTGGGCGCGATGGACATCCATTCGAGGTGGTGTCCCGTCGCGATGACTCGTTTTGAAATCTTTTCCGTGGGATCGATGTGCAGCTGGTATTCGGCACCGTAGCACCAGCCGGGGTTCCAGGAACCGTCGGGGAACTGTGAGGCGGCGACGAGGTCGCGGACATCCAGCAGCCATTTTTCGGCGATGGAGACGGATTCTGGTGAGAGCAGGCTGCCCTGATGCTGTTCGTTCATTCGCAGCAGAGCCATCAGCGTGTAGATTCTGTGTGTCCCCTGACAGACTCCCATACGTTTATGGTTTCTGACCAGTCGTTCGACAAGCATATCGAAGGTGATGTTGCGGCCGGCGCCGTTGTGCCACTGGGGGATTCCGTCGGGGCTGAGCCAGAGCGCGAAGCTGAGGCTGGACCACTCGGTTTCACCTTCATCCAGTCGAAAATCGCGGAGTGCTTCAGCGAGGACATGCTTCAGCTGGAGTGCTCGACGAGCAGTAAACACATTGCTGCTGAGGGGTATCGCGGCTTCTGTGAGAGCTGCGAGTGCGTGGTCGTGGTGGACACTGGAGGCGCTGTCTTCACCGAAGCGAACGTGAATACCTTCGGGTGTATCCTCAAGCAGCGGTTTGGCCTTGCCGTCCCACGATTCGAGGTGTCGTGCAGAATCGGTCAGGAATTCAACCATTTTGGGTCCGGAGATCGCATCTGGGTTGAGGAATGTGACCTGCCCGCCCCAGGTTCTGAGTGCATGTTCGATGAGGTTGGGTCTGAGGTGGCTGCGGCTGAAACGGGGGATCAGTTTTTTCAGCACGGCAGCCAGTTGCTGGTCGGTGACGAGGTCGGGCTGATCGTAGAGGGGTGTCACAACGGCGGCGATGTCGGTTCGGGGGAAGGCATCGAGCGGATATGGCCGGCTGAGGGCAGCGGCCGCGAGTATGCGTCTGTCGGAGCTGGTGGTGGTGAGCCACGCGATCAGGAGTCCGCCGAGGAAGATGGCCTGCACAGTCAGCATGGTGCGGGCTGACACGATTTGACGCTGGCGGGTGTGGCGGGAGGACGTCATGGGGTGCACTTTGACAATGGGTATCGGAGCTGAATTCGTGGTGCGCAGTGGTCTGGATCAGAGTGGCTTGCGGCGTGTCAGCACAGCTGCCTGGCGATCTTCGTAGAGGCTTTGCCAGTCGGAGGAGTCACGCATGCGTTTCAGCAGCAGTGCCTGGGCTCGCTTGTCGATCACCACGAGGTTGATGCCGTATTCATCCAGCAGGTTGACCCAGTCCGCGCTGCCGGCATTGATCCGCAGGTAATCGCTCCAGACTTCTTCCGGAATCAGGTGCACGTGCAGATTGACCATGGAGGGCAGTGAAAGCTGGGTCTGATTCATGATGAAGCCGGCCCACTCGGCAGGTATCCAGGCGATGCCGGCGGGCAGAATTTTCTGTTCACGCAGGAAGCGGGCGGTGGCAATGGGTGTTTCGCGGGAGAGGGTTGCTGAGGCCGACGGTGGCGTGCCGGTGCGGAGCTGTGCGCCGAGGGGTGAAACGGCAAAGCTGATGGCGATGAGTGTCAGGCTGAGGGTCGTCCATGCGAGCGATGGTCGACCGGGCAGGCGGAAGCGGAGGCGATCAAGTTGTGGCCGCAGTACGGCGGTCAGGTGTCTGGCGACGAGAACAGCGGCTGCGGGAGCCCACCAGTTGAGCATGCGGGCGGACCATGCCGCCAGCAGGCCAGTGCCGGCGAAGATCAGAACTTCGGTGCAGCGGACCGGACGCGGGCTGAACCTCAGGCAAACGACAGCAGCGGCGAGCACGGCTGCGGCGATCTGACCGTGAGCGAGGCGGAGTGTCAGTGGCTGCCATTCGAACATGGAGGCGGTGTTGGCGTTGCCGCTGACGGCGAAGATTTCCGGGTAGACGAGCAGACCATTGGGGTTCAGGAGGACAGCCACGCTGCAGAGCTGCAGCAGCAGGAGATTTCTGTGGAGCCGGTGATCACCGAGTGTGACGGCGATGCAGCGGGACCGCAGAAACACATCGACGGCGCGTCCGGTGACTGCGGCTGCCAGCACGATCAGCCCCATGGCGAAGGAACCATGCAGGTTGGCCCAGAGTGCAAACATGGCGACAAAGCCGACCCAGTGTCTGATTGAGTGAGTTTGGGAGCCGAGTGCCCAGACGAGAGTGATGCAGTAGCACACCAGTCCGGCCAGCTGGGGACGGATCACCTGCAGTTCGTGACGGTTAACTGCGAAGAAGATGACTGCGGCGAAAAGTCCGGCGAGCGTACTGCGGGAAATGCGAGCCGCTTTGTGGGCGACGAGAAAGACAGCCAGGGAGCCGCAAAGTGCTGAGAGCAGCTGGAGACCGGCCAGTCCGACGGAGGTTTCGGTGAGTTTCATGCTGAGCTGTGCCAGCCATGGAATATTGACCATGCGGATTCCTGCGGCCAGCGGCAGCAGGGGTTCAGTGACGGCGCTGGACCGGGTCTGCAGCACGTGTTTGCCGTAATTCAGGTGATCCCAGAGGTCGGTATGCCAGAGTCGACCGGCGGCGAGTGAGCTGAAGACGAGGCAGCTGGCGGCGATCAGGACAGCGGTGCCTGCCTGCAGGGCCAGTGGACCTGATGCGGTGGCGGGAGTGCTGGCGTCGCTGGCGGCCGTCGGTGAGGCGTGCGCGGCAGCCGCGCTGGTATCGGCGACGGGGCCGGTTGAGCTGGATGGTGGTGCAAGGGTAGCGGACATGAGGCGTCTTCCGGGTTGAAGCTGGCGATATGTGGTGGAGTCTAATGCGGAAAGGGGGCGGTGTTCCCGGGTAAAATCGGCAGGAGTGGTTGAAGGCTGCAGCCGAGATCCTGAGCGGGCAGTGCTGTAGCAGATACGCCGTCTTTTTGTGGTGCTGCGAAATGTCGACGGCTGTTGCTGTTGTGCAACATGCGCGAAAAATCCCCGTCAAAGTGAATTTTTGCGAACTTATCCAATTGCGAGTTTGTCTGGCGGGTTTGGTGGTGTCAGGAGGCCGGGCTGTGTTCTAGAATCCGTCTACCGGCTCCGGCTGGTCAGTGACTGTTGGTTTTGGTGTGCTGTCACATTTTTGCGGCGAAGAATTCTGACTGTTATGGCTGAAGCATATCTGGAGCTTGATCATCACGATGAAGCGCGTGCGCTGTTTGGTTCTCGGGATGAGAACCTGAAGGTGCTTAGTCGTGAGACTGGTGCGCAGGTGGTGCTGCGTGGCAGTCAGGTGCGTATTTTGGGTGATGAAGAGCAGGTTCGGCGGGGTTTAGAGACATTGCAAAGGTGGCGCAAGGTCCTGCAGGCTCAGCCGGAAGCGACGATGACGGAGCTGCAGGCGAGCGGGGTTCCCGCCACTGAGACTCGGGAGCGTTCAGCGATGACGACGGGCACTGGTTTTCAGGGTTTGGGTCATGTCGGATCAGCCTCCATGGCGACTCATGGCGGCATGTCCGCGGGTGCTGTGGTTTCCGCCGAGAACTGGCCTGCGCGGGGGATAGCGGAATTTCGGGCGGGGCGGGACCGGGTGGGGATGGTGCGTCCGAAGACGGACGGTCAGAAGTCTTACATGGAGGCGATACGCAAGACGGATCTGGTGTTGTGTGATGGTCCGGCGGGATCGGGCAAGACGTATCTGGCGGTTGCCTTGGCACTTGAGGCATTGCGGGCGGAGTATGTGCGGAAGATTGTGCTGGTGCGTCCGGCGGTGGAAGCCGGCGAAAAGCTGGGATTTTTGCCGGGTGACATGTTTGCGAAGGTGAATCCGTTCATTCGTCCGCTGCTGGATGCGATTCATGACATGGTGGACTATGAAACGGTGCGGCGGTATTTGTCGAACGACGTGATTGAGATTCTGCCTTTGGCGTTTATGCGCGGTCGGACGCTGAATGACACGTTTATGATTCTGGACGAGGCGCAGAACACCACAGTGACTCAAATGAAGATGTTTTTGACAAGAATGGGCCAAAATTCCCGCATTGTGGTGACTGGCGATTCGACTCAGAACGATCTGGAGCGGGGTGTGCAATCCGGATTTCGTGACGCAATTCGTCGACTTTCCAGGATCTCCGGGGTTGCGGTTGTGCAGTTAACTGGTCAGGATATTGTGCGAAACAAGCTTGTGCGTGAGATCGTCTCGGCGTACGAGGCGGACGCGGTGTCGGGCTGAAAGGCAGCGGCGGTGCGGATCGGGTACAGGCTGGCGTGACGGACGCTCATCCGTCGGTCGTAACATCAATGAACAGTTCATCGCTGGTGGGGCGGCTGCTTTCAGGCAGTCTGCGTGCAGCGGCTCAGGTTGGCAGCGAAAGCACCGGGACAGTGCAGTATAAGCACACTGCGTCTCCCGAATTTCGCTGTGTCTCAGGCGTCAGCGTCTTCGGACGGCCTTTTTGCCGTTCTGGGGGGGGCTGATTCGATGTCATTCTTTGGGACTCGACGTTCCCGTCAGGCTCGCGTTTTCCGCCCGGCTCCTTCGCTTTGGGATCGTCTGCTGGCGGCATTTCGTGACTACCGTGTTCTGACAGCGGTTTTGTTATCGGCGGCTGCGGTTTGCGGCATGCTGCTGGCGACAACTCTGGGAGGTTCCGGGCTGCGGTGGCGTGAGGGGATGCTGGCTTACAGCGGCATTCAGTCGCGTGTTCCGTTTCGGATCGTGGATGCAGAGGGCAGTCGCCGTGCGCTGGAGGACGCCCTTGAGGCAGCTCCTTTGGTACTGCGTCAGAACCGTGACGTGGTGGACCGTCTGGAATCGCTGCTCAGGACTCAGCTGAGCGTTGTGGCGAACACGGAATCGATTGACCAGGTCAGTGAGGATTTGTTGTCGTCATTTGGGATTCGCAAGGACGGCAGTGAGACAGAGCGTACGGCTTACAGCGTGCTGCGAAACCAGCTCAGCACCCCGGATGACTCGAACGGTCGTCGTCTGGACGAACTGATGGCCGAGTTTTCTCAGTTCATTTCGGATGCTCGTCGTCTGGGTCTGATCGATCAGCAGTCTGCGAACCGGCAATTTGCTGACAACCCGGATGCTCGTGCCACCCAGCGTGACCAGCCGATTCAGGTTCTGGATGCAGCTGGTACTGTGCTGCACAACGGAGTGGTGGGTGACGTGCTGCTGGAGGATCAGTTACAGGAGACGGGCCGTCTGGGCAAGAACTGGCAGTTGTACGGCAAGCTGGCGGTGCTGCGAAAACCGGTGGAATCCTGGCTGCTGGTCAATCTGAAGAACCAGCTGTCAAAGGATGCTCAGGCGACCGAAGAGGCGCGGCAGAAGATCGAGGAGGGTGTGCGGGACGTCTATGAGAACTACACAGCCGGTGCGACGTTAGTCCCCGCCGGTGTTCAGGTGGCAGCGATTCATCGTGATGCACTGCAGTACGAGCAGGAAGCTTTCGAGTCCAGTCTGGACAGTGGTCAGCGAGCATTGCGTTTCCTGGGTCGTCTGCTGCTGACGACGGTGCTGGTGTTACTGTTTGGAATTTTCCTGCGGCATGCTCGCCCGGCCATGCTGGAGGACCCTTCGCGTCTGCTGTTGTTTCTGGCGATGTGCTGCAGTACGGTGTTTTTGGGTGCGTGGGCCAGTCAGGATCCGTATCGTGCCGAGGTGATTCCGTTGCTGGCAGCGGTGATGATCACGGCGATTGTTTACGGGCAGGCAGTGGCGATCATGACGGCGTTCGTGCTGACGCTGCTGATTTCCGCTTCGACGACAGGAAGTCTCAGCAGTTTTGTCGTGCTGATGATCGTCAGTGTGGAATCAGTGCTGCCGCTGCGACGCATCAAGTCCCGGCTGATCATGATCAAGCTGGGTTTTCGCCTGGCGGCAGTTTCTTTTGTGGCGGTGTGGGCAGCGGGGATTTTGGAGCAGGCTTCCTTGCCGGACGCATGGAAAAATTCGGGGCTGCTGCTGACTGCGCTTAAGTATTCAGGTTCTGCTTTGATCTGCTGTTATGTGGTTGCGGGCAGTCTGCCGTTTATTGAGCAGGCCTTTGGAATTGTCACGGACATCAGCCTGCTGGAGCTGACCGGGGTTTCGCATCCGCTGCTGCAGGAGCTGGCCCGGCGTGCTCCCGGAACCTACAACCATTCGATCATGGTGGCGGCGATGGCGGAAGCGGCAGCCGAGTCGATTGGTGCCAACGGCCTGCTGACGCGGGTGGGCGCCTATTTCCATGACATCGGCAAGATGATGAAGCCTGAGTATTTCATTGAGAACATTACGGAAGGAGCAGAGAACCCTCACAAATCTCTGGCTCCCAACATGAGTACTCTGATTATTATCGGGCATGTGAAGGACGGTCTGGAGCTGGCTGAAGAGAACAATCTTCCAGAGGCGCTGCACCCCTTTATTACTCAGCATCACGGCACAACGCTGGTTGAGTATTTCTATCGCGAGGCTGCTCGCAAGGCCGATTCCGATCATCGTTCTGAGGCTGATGAGTCGAATTTTCGCTATCCGGGGCCGCGTCCGCAGACTCGTGAAGCAGCCGTGCTGATGGTGGCAGATGCAGTAGAGAGTGCCAGTCGGACTCTGAAGGAACCCACATCGAAGCGAATTCAGTCTTTGGTGCATGAGATTATTCTGAAGCGGCTGCTGGATGGCCAGTTTGACGAATGCAATCTGCAGATGAATGAGCTGCGACGGATTGAAGAGTCGCTGGTGAAGTCGCTGCTGGCGGCGCATCACGGTCGAGTGCGTTATCCGGGACAGCGAACAGCCTGAAGTGTGGGCAAGTGGTGGAACCGGATGATGGAAAACGCGGCTGCGGTCAGGTATGGGGTAACGGCAGAGGCTGCCGGAGCGGTGCTGGGTGCGCTGCGGAAGTGCCATGGTCAGCTGACATGGAATCAGGCGCGGAAGCTGATGCAGGAGCGGCGTCTGGGCGTGAACGGCATTGTTTGTATTGACGAGGGTCGTCGCGTCGAGGCGGGGGATGTGCTGGAGCTGCGGCAGCGTCCATTTCCGCCGATCCCTGGTGACTCAGACGTACGGATCCTGTGGCTGGACGCTCTGGTGGTGGTGGCTGCAAAGCCGGCCGGAATGCTGTCGGTGCGTCATCCAGGGGATCGCGACTGGAGTGATGAGCGAAAGCGTCAGCAGCCGTCGCTGGAGGAATCGCTGGAGCGTTTGATTCAGCGTCGTGAGGGCCGTCGAGAGCACGGGGAGCAGGGGCTGCTGGCGGTGCATCGGATTGACCGCGAGACCAGCGGCATTCTTGTGTTTGCTCGCACGGAAGAAGCTCAGCAGTTTCTGATCCATCAGTTTGCGGCTCATTCGGTGCTGCGGCGTTATTTGTGTGTGGTGCCAGGTCTGTTGACAGCTCAGACGCTGCGTTCTCGGCAGGTGCGTGATCGGGGTGACGGACTGCGAGGCTCGAGCGACGACCCGACTGCTGACGGACTGGACATGGTGACTCATATTCGCCCGTTGCGACGCTTTGCGGGATTTACGGAGCTGGAGTGTCGTCTTGAGACCGGGCGCACGAATCAGATTCGAATCCAGCTGTCAGAGCTGGGTTATCCGCTGTGTGGTGACGTGAAGTATCGGGGTCCTTTTGGGGGGCCGGAGGTCAGCGACAGCAGCGGTTCGCCGGGTCTGGCTCTGCATGCGGCGGAGCTGGGTTTTCGGCATCCTGGCACTCGAGAGCAGTTGTCGTGGCAGCTGCCGTGGCCACCGTCGATGCTGCGGTGGCTGGATCGGCTGTCGCGGGGTTAGGGGGAAGCGGCTGCGGCGATGCGTCTGACTTCGGCAACGTCGGCGGTGATGCGTGCGATGAGTTCGCCGGCTGAGCTGAAGGCCTGCAGTGGGCGGATTTCTGCAAGCAGATCGACACTCAGTCGTGATCCGTAGAGATCTCCGCTGAAGCCATCGAGGTGGACTTCAATTTTCTCGCGCTGCTCGCCGAAGGTCGGGTTTGGTCCGATACTGACGGCGGCCGGCCATGTTTGGCCGTGGACGGCGGCCGTTCCGGCGTAGACTCCGTGTGCCGGCAGCAAGGTGTGAATCTCAGCGAGGTTAGCGGTAGGGAAGCCGATCGTGCGGCCTCGCTGGGCACCCCGGTGTACAAATCCAGTCATGCGATAGGGGCGGCCGAGCAGACTGACGGCGTCGGTCACAGCGCGTCGACAGAGCAGGGCTCGAATGCGGCTGGAAGAGATCATTTCCTGACCGGCGTCTGCAGGAGCGACGATTCGACAGGCGATGCTGGTTTCAAGACAGAGCTGCTGCAGGGTGGTGATGGTACCGGCGCGATCCCGACCGAAGTGGAAGTTGGGGCCTTCCACGATTCCGCGGGCGTGAAACTTGCACTGAATGACCTGTTCGAAAAACTGTTGTGGAGTGAGCTGAAGCAGGCTGGAGCTGACTGGCAGAACGAAAACAGCGTCGACTCCCGCTTCGAGCAGCAGTCTGCGACGTTCGTCCGGGGTTGTGAGCAGTGGCGGGGTGAATTCGGGCCGCAGCACAGCGATTGGGTGCGGCTCGAAGGTGACGGCTGCTGCCGGCACGGCGAGTTCGCGTGCAAGGCGGACGAGCTGCTGCAGCATGGAGACGTGGCCCGTATGGACTCCGTCAAAGTTGCCGATGCTGATGCAGGCGCCGTGGAGTGATTCGGGGACGTGAATATCGGGCATAGCGGGACGGCTGTGGGTGAAAGGAAACCGCTGTGACGAGCTTGTGACATCGCGGGTACTGCGGGCAGTCAGTGACATGGTAGGTTGTCGTGGAGAGCTGGAACAGGGGCGAATGAGCCGGGTCTGTCACGATCGTCTGATTTTCTGCGGCGGGAGAGCCCGGGGACAATCACCTTCCGGCCGAATTTGCAATTGCTCAGGCGCTGCCTGCCGGGTAAGCTCGAGGCCAATAATACACGATCAGAGAATTTGGCGTGAAGAATGCGGTGCATATGTTGCGTTACAGCTGGTGTTCGGTACTGGTTGCACTGCTTTCAGGCGTAGTTCTGCGTTCTGCTGCTGGTGCTCAACAGTCTCCGGCGGTTGTTCAGCAGGCCCCTGCTTTTTCGCAGCAGGATTTGCAGTTCTTTGAAAGTCAGATCCGCCCGCTGCTCAGTGAGCACTGTTATGAGTGCCACTCTGGTGAATCGCGGATACTGCGTGGTGGACTGCGACTTGACCATCGTGAGGGGGTGTTGCGGGGTGGTGACAGTGGTGCGGCGATTGTCCCCGGAAATCCTGAAACCAGTCTGTTGATGCAGGCTGTGCGGTATGAAACAACAGAGATGCCTCCTGCGGGCCGTTTGTCGGATCAGCAGATTGAGTTGCTGGCGGAATGGATTCGTCGGGGGGCTCCTGATCCCCGGGCTGAGGTGCCTGCGGCAAAGTTACAGCCTGTCGACTGGGATGCAGGTCGCAGGCACTGGGCATTTCAGCCGATTCCGCAGTTGGTGCCTCCGGAGGAACCTGAGGCTGTGTGGGCTGTGAACCCGATTGACCGTTTTGTTCGCGGCCGTCTGCGTCAGGAGGGTCTTGAGCCATCGCCGTCAGCGGACCGGCGGACATTGATTCGCAGGGCCACATTTGATCTGACGGGACTGCCACCGACACCGGAGGAAACGGCTGCCTTTGTGAATGATCCGGCTGTGGATGCTTTTGAGCGTGTTGTAGAGCGTTTGCTGGGATCGACTGCGTATGGCGAGCGATGGGGCCGGCACTGGCTGGATCTGGTGCGTTACGCGACGACGAACGGGGCTGACGAGAACCACGGTCTGCCGGAGGCATGGCGGTATCGTGACTGGGTGATTCGCAGTTTGAATGCCGACCTGCCACTGGATCAGTTTCTGGTGCAGCAGCTGGCCGGAGATCTGCTTCCGGTACCGGAAGACGAACGAGCGGCGGGGGATTTGCTGACGGCGACCGGACTGCTGGTGCTGGGCCCAAAGATGCTGGCAGAGCAGGACAAGGAGAAAATGCTGATTGATATTGTGGACGAGCAGGTGGATACAATAAGTCGCACGATGCTGGGTCTGACTCTGTCGTGTGCTCGCTGTCACGATCACAAGTTCGACCCACTGTCAGCTCGTGATTATTACGCTTTGGCGGGCATCTTCCACAGTACTCGAACGATGCAGAATCGGGACTTTGTTTCGAAGTGGCTGGAGCGTCCATTGCCGTCGCGTGAACTGACAGAGCGACGTCATGAGCATCAGCAACGCGTGGAAGCAATGAAGGCGGAAGTGGAGCAACTGACGACTGCCGGACAGCAGGATCAGGCAGCGGCGCGACGGGCCGAGCTTGAGAAGCTGCAGAAAGAGCAGCCGCAGTATGAGATGGTGATGGCGGCCGAGGAGGGTGAACGCTGTAATCTGCCGGTGCATCTTCGCGGCAATCATTTGAAGCCAGGTCCGGAACTGATTCCGCGGGGGATGCCGGCGATTTTAACTGAGATTGCTCCTGCGGAGGCCATCGCTGCTGAATCCAGCGGACGACTGCAGCTGGCTCGGTGGCTGGTATCTCCGGACCAGCCCCTGACGGCTCGAGTGATGGCCAACCGACTGTGGATGTGGCATTTTGGCCGGCCCCTGATGCGCAGTCCCAGCAACTGGGGACTGAAGGCGGATCTGCCCAGTCATCCTGAGCTGCTGGACTGGCTGGCGGGCGAACTGATGCGTCGCGGCTGGTCGTTAAAGTCGATGCATCGGCTGATTTTAAGCAGTCGGACGTGGCAGATGGCCAGTGTGCCGCGACTGGATTATCAGGAGCGTGACCCTGAGAACCGTCTGCTGTGGCGTCAGAATCGGCGGCGTCTGGAGGCGGAATCAGTGCGGGACACTGTACTGTTTACGGGCGGCGGTCTGGACAGGACAATGGGGGGCATTGCCGGCAGCGTCGAGGCGCCGCGACGGGCCGTGTATTTGCCGATTGATCGAGCGGCGTTGTATGAGATGTTTTCCACGTTCGATTATGTGGAGACAGCCAGCCATATTGAGCAGCGACCGACCACGATTGTACCCAATCAGGCCTTGTTTCTGTTGAACAGCCGATTGGTGCATGAGCAGAGTCGCCGTCTGGCAGAGGTGCAGGGCGGTGCGGACACGCTGTTTCCCTCGGCCGCTGCAGAGGAACTGGCCAGTCGCCTGTTTGAGGTGCTGTATGGTCGACCGGCGACGGCTGAGGAGCGAGTGGAGGTTGTGGTATTTTTGCAGCAGGTCGATCGGACGCTGTCGGATGTGGCGGACGCAAAAGAGCGACGGCTGCAGTCCTGGGCAACGCTGTGTCGAACGCTGATGGCGGGGAATCAGTTCCTGTTTGTGGATTGAAGCGGGAGCATTCGTTTGCGTTACGACGTGGTTATTGCGGGTTCTGGGTTTTCCGGCAGTCTGCTGGGCTGGATATTGGCACGGCATGGACGTCGGGTGCTGATTGTGGATCGCCAGCGGCATCCGCGATTTGCAATCGGCGAAAGTTCAACTCCGACGGCCGATTTCCTGCTGGCTCATCTGGCTGACCGGTTTGGGCTGCGGGAGCTGGGTCCGCTGGCCTGCTGGGGCACATGGAAGCGGGCGTATCCGGAAGTCGTCTGTGGCAAAAAAAGAGGCTTCAGCTACTACCGGCATCACCGTGGGCAAAGGTTTCAGGACTCGGACAATCACGATCATTCGCTGCTGGCAGCTGCCAGCACCAGTGACCACTGGAGTGACACTCACTGGCTGCGCAGTTCGGTGGATCAGCATCTGTCGATGTGTGCGCGGGCTGCAGGAGCTGAAACGCTGGAGCAGACGGTTCCAGGGGAAGCGCACTTCGATCCATTTTCGTCTGAGTGGACAATACGGCTGAGTTCGGGGCAGCCTGGCGAGTCAGCTGAGGCGGTGGTTCGCAGTCGCTGGCTGGTGGATGCCACTGGTGCTGGTCAGGCTGTATCTCAGCAGGTGGGGAATCCATTCGACGACGACTGGATGAAGACTCGTACTTCAGCAATTTTTGGTCATTTTCAGGGGGTTCGTGGTTTCGACGAGGCTGCAGCGGGCGATGATCCTTTTTGCGGGGACGATGCGGCGCAGCACCATCTGCTGGAAACCGGCTGGTGCTGGATGCTGAGGATGGATAATGGCATCACCAGTGTTGGACTTGTTGAGCCGGAGCATTTGACGGGGATGGGGCAGTGTCAGGGGGTTACGAGTGATGGTGCCGGGCCTCGGCAGTATTTCATTGAGACGCTCAGTCAGTATCCGTCGCTGGCCGGACTGTTTAGTGACTGGGACTGCAGAGCGCCGGCGGCGGGGATGGGATTTCAGCGGCGGCTGAGTCGCTGTCGCAGGGACGCGGCTGGTCCTGGCTGGGTACTGTTGCCGGTGGCCTATGGTTTTGTTGATCCGCTGCACAGCAGCGGAATTGCGCATGCGTTAAGCGGAGTGCTGCGAGTGGCTGAGGCGCTGCTGCTGGACGGGGACCGGTGTCAGCGGGCGATTCATGATTATGCGTGCGAGGTGTCTTGTGAGGTCCGCTGGCTCGATTTGCTGACTGGCGGCTGTTATCGCGCGATGCCCGATTTTCAGCTGTTTTGCGGGTTTGCTGCGTGGTATTTCATGGCAGCGATTGAATTTGAAAAGCAGCTGGCAGCTGATCCTGGTCACTGGCCGCGTGGATTTCTGCAGACAACGGATGAGCCGTTGCGAGCGGCGGCTGAACGTTGTTATCAACTTTGCAGCGGCTGTCTGACGACAACTGAGTCTGCAGCCGTGTTTTCGATGATGCGACGCGAGCTTGAGCCGTGGAACCGTGTGGGTCTGCTGTCCGAACCGCTGCGAAATCGGCTGGCTCACACGGCGGCACCGAAGTATGCGGCGATCGCCGAGCGAAAGTGATTTCAGTTGGAGGCTGTGTGTCTGTCAGCGGCACCGAGGCGCCAGGCCAGCCAGCCGAGCCCGTGCAGAGCCAGACTGTCAGCGCAGATTGCGTTGGGAAGATGCCCTGCAAGCTGACGACCGCCACCTCCACTCACGATCAGTCGGGGCGGAGCGGTATTCGGGGCAATACTTTGCAGTGCCTGCGTCAGTCTGTCTGCGATTTCACGAACTGCTCCGAGTTGTCCGAGGAACAGCCCCGCCATAATTGCGTCTTCGGTATTGCGGCCGGGCACAGCGGGCAGCTGTATCAGGGACTCGTCGACATCCAGCAGTGGCAGGCGAGCCGTGTAATCGTGCAGAGCGCGAGCGGCCATACGCAGGCCGGGCAGAATGCTGCCACCGCGAAAAACAGGACCGGGCGTGACCAGATCAACCGTTGTCGCGGTACCAGAATCCACGATGATGGCCGACTGACTGGGGGTCAGCAGGAATTGTGCAGCCCATGCATTGAGCAGCCGGTCGATGCCTACTTTCGCCGGGAAATCTACGTCTGCGGTGACGGGGATCTGCGTGGCGTTACGAATCACCAGCGGTGCAGGAACGGTCGCCGGCCAGTGTTCCAGCAAATGGTCACGACGATCGGGATCGCTGCCTGCGATGACACAGGAACAGGCTTGTTCGGCAGCGGAGGCCTGCCACCAGAGTGCCAGTTGTTCCGGAAGCGACTGACTGTCATCGAGGACAGTGGCTGTGACAGCGCCGACGGCACCGCGAGCGGGGTCGGAGATCAACCCAAACTTGGCTCGAGTGTTGCCGATATCGATTGCCGCAACCGCGCTCATTTCTGCTCTTTGGCTCGCTCAGCAGCCCGGGCGATCCAGGTATCCGGATCTTCTTCGAACGCGGCTTTGCAGCCGGAGCAGCAGACCCAGTATGAACGGCCTTTCCATGAGACTTCGGTGGTGCCCAGTCCTTCCGAGATGATGCAGGTGCGTTCAGCGTAGCCTGTATCACTGAGGGCGAAGGACGTGCCTTCACGCTGGGTGGAGACCGTATCAAAGCGGGAGAAATCGGCTTTTCCGCGGCGTTTGCCCACTTCCAGCAGATAGCGGTTATTTTCCTGCTGAGCGATGGCCAGCTGCCACTGTTCCCCCTCGGCGGAGTCATTTTCGCTTAGTTCCAGCCTGAACACTCGGTGCTGCTTGTCGTCACTGCCGGTAATTTCATGGGGTGCTTCAGTGAAGTCGCCGCTGAAGCGGCGTTCACGACCCTCTGCATCCAGTCCGGTCAGGATGAACTTTTCGGCAGCGATGTCCCATGAAAGTCGGCTGTTGCGAAGATAGGGGCTTTTGTCTGACGCCATGACCAGAGCGGGCTGCTCGGGATTTGTACGCAGATCCCAGACCCATTCGTGGCTGTCCACGGCCTTGAAGCTTTCATATTCACGGCGAGTGGTACCGCGCCATTTGCCCAGCAGAATCTGGATGGGCTGCAGGCGGCTGATAACGGACTGAATTTTCTGGCTGGCCGTCATCTGGCTGGCATTGCTGCCGGCTTTGGGCTGGGCCGGGCCAAGCCCGCTGAGTATCAGCGGCCGAAACTCGGGAACAGGTTCCGCCGCAGCAGTGTCGCCGGACGGGGTGGCCGATGGTGCCGGGGCGCCGGGTGCAGACGGTGTCGCAGCAGCGGTGGTGGTTGTGGTGGGGGAGGCGGGAGCTCGGGCCGCGGAGTCTTCGGGTGTCTCAGAACATCCCGGCGACAGACAGCAGCCGGATATCAGGGCCGCAGCAGTGAGTATTCGTCCGGGGCGGAGGGCAGTCAGAAAACCGTGAGTATTCATAGAGCATTTCCTCAGCGCTGATAAATCGGCAGAAAGCCTCGATCCAGTTGCAGCATGATACAGTTGACGGCCGTGACGTAGACAGGTCCGACCTGCTGATCAGACCAGCCACCACCCTGCTGCATCTCCAGCAGCAGTTTTTCATGCAGTTCACTGCGATATTTGTTCCAGTCATCACCACCTGTGCGGTAGACGACCTGAGCGAAGTAGAAGTGCATGTAGTGCCAGAATCCGTCTGTGGCTGTGACGCTGCGTTCCGGCCAGATTCGCTGACGGCAGTAGTCTCGCATGCGTTTTGTCACTTCCGTGTCGTATTCGCCCGCATTGAACATGGCGGCAAGTGCGGCAGCTGTAATGGGAGCGCGAGCACCGCCGCCTCGGATACTGTACTGCACTCCCCCTTCGCTGGTGGTACACTCTTCAATATATCGCTTGGCGCGATCGATGATCTCTTTGGAGACCGGGATGCCGGCATTGCGACAGGCACGCAGCCCCTGAACCTGTGTGATACAGGTAGAACCCTCGTCGAAGTCGTTTCCTTCCGAGGCAGAGACGTATCCCCAGCCGCCGCGGCTGGTCTGAGCATCTGCGCAGAACTGAACGGCACGTGTCAGCACTGCGCGCAGCTCTTCACGCCTGCGTTCATCTTCTTCTTCTCCGTACACCTGACTGAGGAACACCATGGAATATCCATGGCCATAGGTATAGTGGAAATCCTCGCGGTATCCGATCAGTCCGTTTGGGCGGCTCATGGACAGCAGATAATCAACGGCCAGTCGAATGGGTTTTGCGTAGCGTCCGGAGGTGGCTGTGGAGCCTTCAGCCAGCATGGCGGTGCCGGCCAGAGCGGTCATGGCCACGCGATACTGGCCCTGATTGGCTTCCCAGTAACCCTGACGTTTTTGCAGCGAGACGAGGTAATCGAGAGACTGCTGAATGGCTGTCTGGGTGCGCTGATCCGGAGGGGCTGCTGACACCGGAGCCTGCGGCAGCGATGAAACAGCCAGCAAACACGGGAAGAGCCCGATAACTGTACGTAAAATCAGTGTCCAGCGCATGGAGTTTTCAGTCGCTGAGAGGTTTTCGGAGCGAGCGGGTTTGGTTGGGACTGTGGGAGCAGATCGGTCGGATTCTGGTTAACGGTGGCTGCGAAAGCAACCGGAGTCTGGCGGGGAACCGACCGGTCAGCGGGGAATTTCCAGCAGCATCGATAAAACTGCCGGTTTTTACCCAGTAAAATATAGGGACCCGGGAGTCAGAATTTTGCGATTATTTGAACGTTTTCGCTTTTGAGCGGTGGCAATTCGTGTTCTGTACGTCAGATTGTGTGCGCACCGCGCCGATGGGGCGTGGTGTCAATGTCCCGACTCCCGGGCGGTTGGGCTCCCCCCTCCACCCTCGGTTCTGCACACTGCAGAACCACTTCAGGAGAAGTTTTCATGCAGCGAAAACGACGTGGACTCAGAAAGACGGAAAAAAAAGCACCTCCTCCAACTGAGTTCGAACAACCAAAGAAGCGAAAGCCCTTCACTGTATTCCTCGTGGAGGACGATCAGGAAGTGCGAGCCACACTTGTAGAATCACTGCAATCTCACAAGATTGAAGTGCGTGACTACATGACGGCGATGGAATTCTACCGGGACTATCGTGATCCGGTTCCGGGCGTGCTGATTCTGGACCTGCGGCTGCCCGGTATGACCGGACTGGAGCTGCAGGAGAAGCTGGCAAGTGAAAATTTTGATCTGCCGATCGTCATGATTTCCGGTCACGCGGACGTTCCGATGGCCGTGCGTGCGATGAAGAACGGCGCCTTCGACTTTCTCTGCAAGCCAGTGCGAGTTGAAGACCTTGCTGGCACTGTGGCTCGAGCTTACGCCTACTTCTACGAGCTTGACGAAGACCAGTATGCAGATGAGCTGGAAGAGACGGAAGAAAGCATCAACCGTCTGACCAGTCGCGAGCGTCAAGTGCTGGACATGGTTGTAGACGGACTTTCCAGCCGCGAGATTGCTGCGGAACTGGAAGTCAGCACAAAAACCGTGGAAGCTCACAGGGCTCGCATCAACGACAAGATGAGAGCCGACAATGTGGCTCACCTGATCCGCATGTGTTTTGCGTATCGCGAGCAACAGGAAGGCTGAAGTCGGACGTTTACGTCGGCGGCAAACTTCAATTACGGCACGGGGCGACTTTCTGCCAGGAAGTCGCCCCGTTTCCGTTTCAGCGAGTCTGGTGCAGACATTGCGGGAGCAGCGCGTGTGCGGTGTAGGACGGCGCACGCGGGGGTGGGGGAAAGGGGTGTTTTTGGGGGCAGGGCTCGGGCTGGAAAGCCCGAGCTACGGAAAGGGGCCTTCAGGCGATCGTTCAGGCGAGCCGGGCATGGCAGTGCCCGGGTGTGCGGCATGGATGCCGCCAGTTTCATTGCGGCCCGCTGTTTTTTTTCGCGGCTTCGTGGCCGTGAGCACTGCACCGTGCTGCGTCGCAGAACACTGGCAGAAATGTACGTCGCGGAGCAGCATGCGGCAGCTCGGCGGGAGCCTCGCTCTCCCGAGGTTGCAGAGGGGCTTTCAGTGGCTGCGAGAGAACTGCCCTGCAATTGGCCCGCGGTCCCTTACGAGCCGCGACCGTGAGGGAGTCGGAACCAGCCGAACGGCCCCTGTCTTTCCACCAGAACGTGCCACCGGGAGGGCGAAGCGCCTGCTGAGCCGCATCGCCGGGCTGATGTGTGCCTGAGGAAAGTGCTCGGGCTGGGAAGCCCGAGCTACGGAGGCAGAGGAAAATCGCCGGTCTGCGGTGGTCAATCAGGGCGCCGCGATACGGTACAGAAACTCGTCTGTCCGCAGGTACATTGAGCCATTGGCGAATGCCGGTGTGGCCAGAGTTCTTCCGGG
>JBJTPZ010000762.1:0-2041 GCA_046075365.1 Planctomycetaceae bacterium | reverse complement strand
GGATTTGCGGATCTGGGGACCATCGTGGCATCTGGCTGACCCCACTGTGCGGCGCTGCTGGCAGGGGCGTGGCGCCTGGGGGGATGAGATTGCCGCGATCTACGGCTGTTCCAGGATCAATATTGGTTTGTTAAGCGAGGCTGGGACGGGCACCACGTCCGGTGATCTGACAACGGCTCGCACCTGGCAGATTCCGGCCAGCGGTGGTTTTCTGCTGCACGAGGACAATCCGGAACTGCGGGCGGCGTTTGAGCCGGGTGTGCAGGTCGGAGTGTTTACAGACGAACGCGATATTGGACAGTCGGTCAGTTTTTGGCTGCAAAATGCTGACCGGCGGCAGGCAGCACAACAGTCTGCCGCCAGGACCGCGGTCAGCGCCCCCTACACCTATGCACGCGCGGTGGATCAGATACTTAGTCTGCACCGGCAGCGGATGCTGGCAGAATGATTTTGATGTATCACCATGTCTGCCCGCCCGAACGGATTCCGCCGCAGCAGGTTCCGCTGGAGGGCTGGCAGTACTGCCTTTCTCCGGATGTCTTTCGTACGCAACTGTCATGGCTGATTCAGCTGGGCTGGCAGTTTGTGGGTCTGGATCATTATGTCGCGGGTCTGGCGGACGGTCAGGCGTACCGCCAACGGTGGATCAGCCTGACGTTTGATGATGGCTGGCTGGATAATTTTGAATTTGCTGTACCGATTCTTGCCGAGCTGTCTGTGCCGGCGACGATTTTTGTCGTCAGTGGTGAGCTGGCCGGTGTCTCTGCACAGCGACGGATGTCAGCGTCTCAGCTTCGTCAGTTGTCACAGTGGTCGGTCTCAGTGGGTGCTCACAGCCGTTCGCATCCGCGGCTGACGGGACTTGACACTGAGCGGCTGAATTCTGAGATTGCCGGTTCACGAACTGACCTGCAGCAGCTCACGGGGACGCCAGTGAATCACTTTGCCTATCCGGGTGGCAGGTTCAATCAGCGGGTGGTGGATGCGGTGCGTTCTGCCGGCTTTACTGCTGCCTGTTCGGTTGTGGGCTGGGGCAGAAATTCGCTCGACAGTCAGTACTGGCTTTATCGTGACGTGCTGGCCAGTGAAGCCCCTGGTTTCCGGGATCGGCTGCGGGCGTCCAGGCTGTGTCGCCGACTGCTGCACTGGCGGGCGGCTCGCAGAATTCGCCGATCTTTGACGGATTCGCCATAATGTCGGAATGTGCTTTGCCGCAGGGCCCGGAAGATCCGCAAGCGGACGATCAGTCGCCAGTACAGCCTTCTTCGGATTCGCTGATCTGGTGGCTGCGTGCAATTGACCGTTGTCGCTGGCTCTGCCTGCTCGTACTGGCTATCGGGCTTTTGAGTGGTTTTTTTGCGGCATGGAATGCGCCGCGGTATCAAACGACGGCCGTCCTGCGGCTCTCCAGCGAGGCTGTGAGCTATCAGCAGACGGCTTACTGGCAGGCACGGGCAAACACGGTTGCTGTGCAGCTGCGTGCATGGGCATATGCCGCCGACAGCCAGGCAGCTCTGGTGGTCAAGCCTGAAAGTATTCCCTGGATGCTGCGGATTGAGATTCTGCACCCGGAATCGGGGGCTGGGAAGCAGTTGCTGGAGCGGCTGCTGAATAGGCTGCGGACAGTCCAGGCGGATGCATCTGGCTTAGCTGACAGGGATTCGCAGGGGCAGACTTTGGCTCATTCTCTGCAGTCCCTGATGAATCAGTTTCAGCAGCAGCTGTTTCAGTTGCAGCGTCAGGCGGGATTGCCGACGGGACTGGCCGAGGCACCCGCTGAGGCTGGCAGGGGGCAAGGTTTGCTGGCTCACACTGACACTCAGCTGCCGTACTGGCTGTTGCCGCATGTGCACCGTTATCAGCAGCTGATGCTGAGTGCTGACCATTATTTTTCTGCCATGGTGGGTGAATCAGGGGACGTCTCTGCCGGGCCTGAGCAGCTGCGATTGCTGGAAATTCAGCATTTGCTGGCACAGAGACTGCTGACGTATCGGGGCAGTCTGGATTTGATGCGGGTCGCGCTGCAAACTGAATCGGCGGT
>JBJTPZ010000761.1:0-1732 GCA_046075365.1 Planctomycetaceae bacterium | reverse complement strand
AGGCCTGCAGCTTGCGTCGCTTCAGGAATCGGCGTCCGGCGACCAGTCCAAGCCCAGCCAGCAGTGCAAACGGCCCCGGCTCGGGAGCCGGTACAGCACCGGACAGTGTGACGATGTCCGCGGAGGAAGGGTCGACTCCATTTGGGAAGAATCTAAAAGATCCGGCTGTGACAAGATTTCCAATGCTGCCCAGAAGTTGCAGATTGGCGTCGCTGGCGACAGTTCCGCTGATATCAGCCGTACCCTGAACCTTGAAACCGGTCAGATCTGCAATGATCGAGCCGTAGGCACCGGGAACCGATGCCTTAAAGTCAGCAACGATGGTCATCTCATCATTATTTGGGCCCGCGATTTGTGCAACAGTGATGGTGTCAGGAGCATCTCCAGTTCCGCTTGTTTTCAATGAAAACGAGTAGACGTCGATCAGGAGAGTGGCTGAGGTTACCGTAGCAACAGAAGTGACACTTGGGGTGTAGGTCAGGGCGAGGCTCCAGGGCTTCCCGCCAAACAGAGGGTTCGAACCAGCAGTGGTTCCTGCGAACGTGAGAGTTCCTGCGGAAGCGGTTTGAATTGAGGCGACTGCGATCAGAGCAGCAGTCAGCACAAGCTTTTTGAACATGATTTCAAATCCAGAATGTGTTGAAAGGAAAGAACGGGTGTATGACCGGAGACGGTCGGGTTCACTTGCTGCAAACTCGGCGTCGGAGCAGGCGAAGACCCCCAGCAAGGCAGCAGCCAACCAGCACAGTCACGCTGCCTGGTTCCGGCACAGGCTGAGGCACTGGCGACTCGAGTGTCAGTGCTGAGGAAGAAAACACACCTCTTGGGTTGATGTTGAAAGCACCTGTCACCTGACTGGCTGCAATCCGAAGTGCTTCAATGTTTGCCTGGCTGGCCACTGTCGCAGATCCGGAGCTGGCAATGTCAATGGTCAACAGGCTGAAGTTGGTGCCGATGCCCGCCGGAGTAGTGCCGAAGTAGTTGCGAACCTTAAAGCCCGAGCCGCCGTTGATCAGGGTAATCTGATTGTCCTCAGGGTCACCCAGCAGCGGGCTGGTAAACGTGTAGGACAGGCCCGTCGATCTGGTGAGTGTCAGAGTGGCATTGGTGACAACAGCAGTCAGCCCGGAAACAGCGGGAGTGTAAGTCCCCTGGTAAACCCAGGTGGTCAGCGATTCGGCGACCGGGTCCACCACCGTCCCGGAAAAATTAATCTGGGCTGCCGAGGCCAGCTGGCAGCTGGCAAGAGCCAAAACAGCAATCATTAAACGAACTGAACGCATGTGCAAAACTCCTGGATGCAGGTCAACAAAATGCCGATCCGGGGAGAATCAGCAGTTTCACCACCATTGCCGGAGATCGCGTCTGTACCGATAACGCGGACCGGTTGGTGCATTGCAGCCGATCTTCTGCGGAAGTTGAGAGGAGTCAACGCAGTGTTGCCAAAACACCACGCTTCACTGGCCTTTGCTGATACTGCGAGCGTTGCGTTCGCTACAATCGTTACAGATTAACAGCAGGGCGAGCTGGAAATGAGAATGAGCATCGTGGCGCGATCATCCACGCGTTTCCCAGAAGCCTCGTTCAAACGCAGTCGGAATCGACTGCATTCGGCGGCATGCGGTCGTGGATCGACGTGAGCGGGCAGGGTTGCTCGTCTCTGGAAATGGCATGCAAAAGCAGGAAAACGCGTGTTTCGGCACGGCTGTGAAACTCGCTTTTGTGCCCCCTC
>JBJTPZ010000760.1:0-8469 GCA_046075365.1 Planctomycetaceae bacterium | reverse complement strand
GGGCTGAAGTGGTCTGTGTGATGAACCGCCCGCTCTCCTTTCAACTTTCTCGAATCTACTTTCTATGGCATGGATGCCATCGCCCGCTCAACCTCGACCCCTTTCCCGCGTTTCACGGGGGCGAGGGGAGTATTTTGTGTTTTGTGTGCTGTGGAAAGCGCGACAGCACACCGCGCTCGTGGCAAGGGGAAGTTTAAAGGCTGGCCGGTGCCGAAAAAATTTCGAACGCTCGCTGCGCTCGCGTTGACTCAGCGAAAACACAAAACACTGAACTCAAAAACGCAGGAATCGCAAAGGGGAAAGGGGACAAGGGATTAAGGTTTTCGAATCGCAGCCCTGGCGAGACGACAGCCGTAGCCGCGGTACGATGCGGATGGAAAGTTGTCAGAGCGATACGAGCAACGCGCGTCGATTGCATCGCTGCGGAACGAGCCGCCGCGCAACACACGGCCGACGTGCACATCCGGCACTGCATCCTGCTCATGTCTGCCGCGCCAGCCAGGACGCAGCTCTGACTGCCGTGCCACCTCGGAGTCCCCGCGATGCCGGTACTGGTCCTGGCACCAGACCCAGTGATTGCCCTGAAAATCCAGCAGGCCGATGTGCTGCGGATCCAGTTGTTTCGAAGCGGGCGAGGCGCTGCCGGGGCTGGCGATGCGGGTTTCGTTGAGTCCGGATTCGCGACAATTGAGCAGTTCGGCGTGCTGCGACGCATCAAACTCTTTCGCAAACCAGAAATCCCACCACCAGTTGCTGTCTGTCAGTCCCAGCCTGGCACAGAACTCCCACTCATCCTCCCACAGCAGTCGGCAGGATTCCGACTGCCATGTCAGCCACTGACTGAACACCCAGCTGTCGAAGAAGTTCAGGTCCACCGCCGGATGTTCGGGGGTTTTCGACCACCTGGCGTATTCGGGCTGGCGGTGCGGGTCGCCCCAGGTGGGGTCGTAGAGGCGGAACCAGGCATTGGTAACAGATCTTCGAGTGGTCTGGAACGGTCCCTGCTGTTCACAGGGTGCCTGAAAGCTGTTGCCCCAGCGAGCAAATTCGATGGCAAAGGCGTCAAAGTCATTCTCGCGAAGTGCTTTTCGTACCAGCGGTTCCATGCGTTCCCGTTCGCGCTGGCCGCCGCGAGTCGTCCATTTGTTGAAGTAGTCTTCGGCCAGCAGATCCGGGTTAGCTCGATATCTGTCCCAGCGTTCTTGCAGCCATTTGGCGACACTGGGCGGAATAACTCGTTCATCGCTGGTGCCCATGCGGAACGGGGTTTGTTCGATGGTGAGGAAGTCGGCAGTGAGCTGTGTGGCGGTTTGGCGTGCCGTTGCTCCGCGGTGACCGGCCAGAATCACCTGTTCGAACTCGGACTGCCAGCGGAGGCGAATGCTGTTTGCCAGTATTTTAACATTTTTCTGGGGGCTGGAGCACAATCGCTGCAGCTCGGTCCATGAGCGGCAGATCATTTCGTTGCTGCGTTTGGCGAAGGCGAGTGCGGGAGTTTGTGGGGAGTGATCGGGAATACCGGGGCAGAACAGCAGTTCGATGGATTTGAGCCAGATTTCGGGGTCTTTGGAGCTGGCCGGCATTTCGCAGAGGAACTGCCAGAACTGGTAGTACTGATCGGTTTCGGTTTGGGTGCGGATATGGATCCAGTCCCAGAGTCGCAGCTGTTGAGCGGGTTCAGCGAACAGTGCGAAGTAGCGAGCGAGGCAGAATTCGTGAATACTGCGATTTGCCCAGACCAGTTGATTGAGTCCGATTCGATCATCATCGAACAGTCCGGCATCGAGGCACTGGACATTGAGTCTTTCGAGCAGCAGCCATTGGTCATCGAAGCGTCCGTAGAGTCCGGCGGAGTCGTAGCGTTTTCGAAGTCTGTTGATGAGGCTGGGGAACCCGAGTTCGGGGGTGACATTGTATTCGTAGTCGGGTGGTGAGTCTGAGGGTGAGGAAGGCAGTTCGTGGCTGTGCGGGCTGGTGTAGCAGTGTTCGGGGATGTGTTTGAGTGAACCTCCGGAGTGTCCCTGGAACGTGGCGACGGACTCCCATGCAGCGAGAGCGAGGAGTGCGAGCAGTCCGGCGACCTGTTCATTTGAGACGGCGGAGTCTGGCGGCGCATTTCCGGCGCTGGCGGCGGTTCTCTGGAGTGCTTCGTGGAGCATAAAATCGAGTGCGCCGGCATAGACAGCGGCTGCGGTTTTCAGCTGTTTCAGGTCGGCGGCTGCCCGTTTTCTGAGGTAATAGAGTACTCGGGGTACCGTCAGCAGTGAGCGGGCTTCCGGGCAGATGTGCTGGTATCTGAGTGAGCCATCGGGCAGCCAGCCGAGGTAGCGGATTTGCTGTGCCTTGTTAAGTTCTGCGACGTGAATCCAGGTCCAGCCGCCGAGGTGCAGCTGGAGTCTGCGTCCGCGGGCCGAGTTAAGGATACTGGGGCGTCCGGCGAGTATGAATCGTCCGCTGCTGCATTCCGGGGACTCGAGGACTTCGGCGACAGCATCGACTTCGGATTCTCCGACCTGGTCGAGTCCGTCGAGAATGAGGCAGAGTTGTCCGCGGAGGATGACTTCGCGGATCCACAGCAGCTGTCGGCCGCGGCATTCCGGAGTTTGCTGATCGGGTGCAAGTTCCAGCAGGTGCTGAAGTTCTTCGAGGGCCAGTGAAGTGAGTCGCTGCAGGGGAATCCGTTCCGTTTTCAGTTCATTCCATTTGGCGGCGAACCTGCGGATATCCATGAACAGTACGAGTTGGGCGGCGACTTGGGGGTGGTTGGGCCAGGGGCAGCTGAGTCTGTAGTTGAGCCAGCCGAGGGCTTTTGATTTTCCGGTCCCGGCATCACCAATAAAGACGACTCGTCGAAAGCTGATGGGATTTCCGTCAGCGTCGCAGACGGTGTGTTTGTTGAGTGCGACGTCATCACGGCTGACATTTTGCCACAGTTGATCGCGGCGGTTTTGTTCGGGGGTTTCGGAGCGTCGTCCGGGTCTGAGGTCTTCGGGGTGCAGGCAGCGCTGCCAGTTATCGACGGCCGTCAGCACTTGCCAGCTTTGGTCGTGCAGGTACCACTGTCGATCGCGTGTTGCAGCCATGGGGTATGAATCTGTTGTGTTGAAGTGAGGTGAGCAGTGCAGTGTGTATCAGACGCTGTTGTCTGCCTGATCGGTTTGTTCTTCAGCGGCCCCGGCGATGCGTTTCAGGATCTCGGGTGCGGTGGAGCTGCTGTTGAGCAGCTGCATGTATTCGAGTGAGCCGCTGTTGATGGACAGCGAGGCCAGCAGAGCGTGGTTTTCATCGGTGACGGGCTGATTGAACTGGTCGCAGATGACATTTCCGAATTTGTCGAGGAACTGGCCATGTTTATTTCGCGGGTAGCTCCATTCGGCCAGCCATGACTGCTGTTTTTTCTGCATCATCAGGTGTCTCCACTGATTGGATTCGAGCATCAGGTCGAGTGCTTCCTGGACGATGCTGACGCTGCGAAAGCGGACGCCGTGAAACTGCTGCGGCGGGGTGTTGTCGGTCCTGGTGGTTTGTCGGAGTGCAGTTTCGGCGGCCCGCTCCTGGCGGACTGAATCGGCGACGATGCCGGAGTGCGGGTTGTTGGCTTCGGCAGTGTACTGGTCGGACTGGAGCAGCATGGCGAACAGCCGCTGTCCGGTGTTTTCGTGTGCATCGAGCGGGCTGAAGCGTCCGATGGCGGACAGTTTGTCCGGCAGTCCGCTGACTTTGTCGAGGGGTATCTGGCGGGAATCGGTGATTTCCGCGGGCAATTGCAGCGAGGCGGTGATGGCATAGTCGCGATTCAGATAGACGGGCCGGGGTGGTGTAAAGTCCTTGCCATTCCAGTCCGGCAGGCTGCTGACGGGTTCAAAAACGTGTCCGCTGGCAGCCAGCACTGCGACCATCAGGGCGGCCTGGGCAGAATTTCCGCTGATGCTGACGGCCGGGGTTGCCGAATCGTCGTTGGTTTCAGCAGGGTACATCCAGCTGCAGTGCAAAGGAGCGCGGCTGAGCAGGCGGAAGCGTCCGGAGTAACCTTTGGCACCGAGTCCGCTGGCGATCCAGACGCGATCCATGTGCTGCAGAAAACTGCCTGAGGCGGCCGGGTTGTCAGAATCGCTGAAACTTAGATTGATGCAGGTCATTCCCAGTGTGAGCAGGTCGGGTATCAGTCCGGTAAAGCCGTCGCGGAACAGTTCCACGGTGAGCCAGCGGATGACGCCCAGCGTGCTTTGATCCTGGCGTGTTTCCTGGAGCAGTATCGGGACGCAGACGGGCGCATTTTCGAAGGGCAGATGCTGCGGGCAGTTCCACTGTCCGCTGCGTTCTCCCGGCTCTTTGGGTATCCAGCGAGCGAAGCGGGTTTGTGAATCGATGCGGGGGCCGAACCGCATTCGCAGCTGCTGGTCTGTGCCGGGGGTGTCTTCGTGATGCTGGCTGCCAAGCTGCCAGTACAGAAACAGATCGGCGACGATCTGTGTTGCGGGGGTTTGCGGAGCTGACTGCAGCCAGCGAATGAAGCCCGGGATTTGGGGTGCGAGAAAGCCGGCGGGCTGCAGTTTAAGGCTGCTGAAGCCTGCAGACTGCGGGGGCGACGGCGATGGCAGGTCATTGTACAGCGCCTCCTGCAGCTTCTGTGCGGCCAGCTTCAGTTGTTCAACGACGTGGTCCGGTGTCTTGAAGTCACATGCGCGGCGCACATGCTTGAGGGCATCGTGTCGAGAGCAGGTTTCTGCCCTCAGGTCCTGTGTGACAGTTCCGGAGCCGTGTCTTTCAAGCTGAGTTGCTGAGCTGCCTTCCAGCAGCAGCCGTGTCAGCTGAGACCGGTCACCAAAGTGAGTTTCAGGCAGCTGGTTCATGTTGCGGAGGATTCTGTAGAGAGATTGTGTGGAGCGGGGGGCACCGGTATGACCCTTACGCTGAGATCGATTTCGTCACTGTATGTCAGCGGGATATCCACATAAGACTGCAAGTCGGTGCTTTTGCAGACGGTGAATTCCTGTTCGTCGACAAGGACAGGTCTCTGCGGCAGATTCTCGTCCCTGATGGTCACTTTGACAACCTCGCTGCCGGCCATCGGGCCGGAGAGGAAGATGCGAACTTTGGCGGGATTTTCGGCGGGCAGCCATTCGAATTCGGCCCAGTTTGTCGGGGAGGCTGTGTTAGCGGGGTTTTGTGGGGCGGTCGACAGTGTGGTGGCTCCGGCTGCTCTGCTGCTGGTGTTTGCCGGGATCTGTGTCGGTACCTGTCGGCGGTAGGCGAGGACGGGAGCAGCGAAGTCTGGTGTTTGTCTGGCGGGAACGGGAGCGGTCGGCCGCGCGGGAATTGTGATCCCAGCGACAGCCAGCAGCTCAGCATCGATCTGCCGCAGCAGTTCCGGGAAGTCGACATTTTCCGGGGAGTCGAATGCGGGTTCTGCGGCAAACAGCTCCGGGTCCGGCTGCAGATGAAAGGGCAGTGCCTGACGGTGTCGGAACAGTTCCTGCACAGTGACATCTGAGTCGAAGCAGGATTCGATCCAGCGCTGTTCGGCGGGGCTGAGTAATCCCAGCAGGTAGGCATCGATACGATGCTGGCTGATCAGGGGGTCATTCATGATTTGTCGGTCCTAAAGTGTGATCAAACGTTTTCGGGGTCGTCGCTGACAGAGGCCGGCGACGGCTGAGACAGAAGCTGAGCGAGCTCAGCGACGAAGGGTCCGTTGGCCGGGGTCAGGCTCCGGCGGGATCGCCGCTGGCGGAATTCAGTAAATCCGTCGCGGATTTCCAGCAGCAGGTGCACCAGTTGCCACAGCTGTCGCGGCTGCCAGGTGTCCTCGGGCCGGTGCAGCTGAGAGTACAGTTTGGTGATGTCAGCCGGGACCGCACCTTCCACCGGCAGACGGAGCAGCTTGCTGTCGGCTTTTTCCGCCAGCTGGTTCGCGATGAATCTGCCCAGCGTTTCTGAACCTGACGGCTGGTCAGCCAGCTGCAGGGCGATCTGCGGCAGCCCGATATCGGCAGCAAGACTGGTCAGGACGGCAGGCAGGCTGCTGCCGGGCCTGCTGGCGATCACACGGTGAAAACTGAATTCCAGCAGTCGTTCGGCGAAGCCAGGCAGCCGTTTCCACTGTGCATCGCTGTGTTGCCAGCCGCTGTCGCTCATTAAAGTGGGCGGCAGCTGACCCTGGCCGTATGCGACCAGTGCCTGCTGAAATTCGGACTGAGCCGTGAACAGCTGCTTTGCCAGCTCCCAGTTTGTTTCGATCTGTGGCAAATGATGTGGCAGATTCTGTCGCATCTCTGCGGGCAGCTGATCGCGGGCGTGGCGAGCTTCCAGCAGGGCTTCTGCCAGTAATTTCTGCTGTTGTTCCAGCAGTTCACCTTCCGTCACATCGGTAAGGGGTGTCAATGACCCGCAGCCGGCGTCTGCGGGCTGTGCTGCGGCAGAATTTTGGGGGGACTGAGTTTTGTCGGGAACTTCGAGCTGATTGAGTGCCCTGACAGCACACCAGTTGCCGGATTTCAGTTTATCGAGCACAAAGCCGTGAGTGGGCAGACAGCCCGTGGGGACATGGACATCTTTCGTGAAACTTTCGTCGGCCAGTTTTTTAAGCTGCGCGGCCAGCTCGGTTGCGGGACAGTCAGACATTACGGACTGTTCCACCAGCTGCAACAGCTGCGTGCCGCGGGCACACACATAATGACTGCCGTGACTGAAGCGATTGCGGGGAAGCTTCCGGCTGCCTGCTGCGGACTCTGCAGGCCGACCGGCGGGGCTGCGGACAAGGCTGGCGGCGATGGCAGCCAGCCTGATGCGAGCAATGCAGAAACGGATGAAGTCGTCATGACGGAGCAGGAAGCTGCGGATGTCGCCCATGATGTGTTCAGCGGCTGCCACCGGATCTGTCGGCAGGGGGGCTGAGCCGGAACAGGTGCTGTGCCATGCCTGCAGCAGCGGCGTCAGTGTCTGCTCGAGTGTTGCGGGCGACGATTTTTTGCGACGCTTGCCAAAGATCGTCCGGCGAAGTTCCATGCCGAAATACTTGTGCAGGCAGTTGGCCAGTGGACCATCGCCGCTGGTGTTGAGCGACAGCGTCATGGCACCGCGTGTCCACCGCTGAGCATTGCGGTAAAAGGATCTCACGAGGTCACAGCAGACTTCCCAGTGCAGCCTCGGACCGTCATTCCGTTCGAAGTGCGCTGGAGTTTGGGAAATGCAGCGTTTCACCGCGGCGAAAGTCTGCTTCAGAAACATCGGGTGCTGCTGAATCTCGGCACGCAGATCGCTGAAGAATGGCAGCTCGGTCGGGGGAAACTGACCCTCGTAATCTGCCGGTGCTCTGACGGAGTTCGGTTCAAACTGCTGCCAGATCCTATTGATCAGGCGCTGGCGTTTGTCGGCGGGCAGTGCGGCCCACGCAGCAGCGGCATCCTCCAGCGGCTGCAGATTCTTTGAATCGCTGACAGGCTCGTCAATTTCAAAAGCAACAATCAGCTGCTCCATGGCGATGCCGCACAGCAGCCCTTGCGGCACATTCCAGTCCAGAGGCAGCGGGAGAACGTGCTGATAACCGGGGGCCGACCAGGCAGGCTGGTCCGGATCGGAGAGGTCGAGAGACAGCGTCAGCCAGCGGCCGGGGGCGTCAGGCTGCGGGCTGTGAGCCTGAGACTGTTCCACGATCAGGTCAAGAGCACCGGGGAATTCGGGCAGCGCCGGCCAAGGAAGCAGCAGATCTGGGCGAAACGCAGCAACTGTACGGCAGCAAAACGACATCTGACGCAGGTGACGGTCCGGGCAGCTTCTGTTCAGGGCCTCCAGGCGTACGTGCAGGTCCTGCAGCTCAGCGTCCAGCCTGTCGATGTCTTGCTGGACTTTTGCCGTTACGCGGCTTTGCAGCAGCAGTTGCAGCTGCTTGTCCCGTGTGCGGACGGCACGGGCCAGTTGGTTGCGGAGCTGAGCCGCCCGGTCGGCAGCAGACTGTCGGGCCTGTCGCAGCATGCGTTCGCTGAAGCGTACGGGAATAAGCAATGTGGACATGCTAATCCTTAAATAGAGGCGTGCTGATGACTGGCTGCGGACTGTGTGCCGATTGTTTTCTGATCCGGCCAAATCCCAAAGGGACGAGCGGTGCGGCGATGGTGCAAAGAATTCAAAAAAGGGGGAAATTGGGAAAAATTCGAACGCTCGCTGCGCTCGCGTTTTGAAATCCCAGTGAACGCAGGAATCGCAAGTGTAAAGGGAACAAGGGGTTAAGGTTTTCGAATCGCAGCCCTGGCGAGACGACAGCCGAAGTCGAGGTCCGAAACGGATGGAACGTAGAAATGGCGAGACGAGCAACGCGCGCTGATCGCACCGTAGCGGAACGAGCCGCCGCGCAACACACGGCCGACGTGCACATCCGGCACTGCATCCTGCTCATGTCTGCCGCGCCAGCCAGGACGCAGCTCTGACTGCCGTGCCACCTCGGAGTCCCCGCGATGCCGGTACTGGTCC
>JBJTPZ010000759.1:0-2305 GCA_046075365.1 Planctomycetaceae bacterium | reverse complement strand
GAGACGGCGCGGGTAAAGAAGGAACTAAACTGCTACGACCTGCGAAATTCAGAAAAGGCGGCGCTGCGGCACCGACTAGAGGTGCTCACCACGACCGACATGGCGGTGATCGTCTCGCCGGGCCAGAACGAGATCGAGCAGATGAAGAAGCTCGGGATCGACATCGAACCTCACCGCAGGCGCATGAACGAGTCCCAGCCGGGGCTCGACGAAAAGTTCAAAGATACGGACGACCCGCTGCGACTGGTGTTTGTCTGTGCCATGTGGCTGACCGGCTTCGATGCGCCGAGCTGTTCGACGGTCTATCTCGACAAACCGATGCGAAATCACACGCTGATGCAGACCATCGCTCGAGCGAACCGGGTGTTCCCCGGCAAGCACTCGGGCGTGATCGTCGACTACGCCAACGTGTTCGCTTCGCTGGAGAAAGCGTTGGCGATCTACGGTGCAGGCAAAGGCGGTACGAACCCGGTCAAAGACAAGGCCCAGCTCGTTGCGGCGTTGCGGGATGCAGTCGCAGTAGCCACGGCGTTCTGTGCAGGCCACGGTGTTGATCTCGTCGCGCTTGAAGCACTGCCGCCGGGAAGTATGGATCGTTTATCCGCCATCGAAAACGCCATCGATGCATTGATCGGCCCTGATACTGTGCGTCGGGACTTCTTTGGCCACGAGAAGTTCGTTGGCACGCTCTATCGTGCCGTTAAGCCGGACCCGGCGGCGATCGAGTTCTCGGTGCGCGTCGCAGGCATCGCCACGCTGGCCGGTGCGATCCGTGCCAGGCTGAACCCCAATCCACCGGACATCGCCGCGATCCTGAAGCAAATCGGCGAACTGCTGGACGACTCCATCACGGGCATGGAGGTCCGCGAGGACGGCCCCCCTGCCATCGATCTTTCCAGGATCAACTTCGAGGCGCTCGCCGAACGCTTCAAGGAGTCCAGGCACAAGAACACCGATCTCGAGGTGCTCAGGGCAGCCATCGCTGCGAAGCTGGAAAGGCTCGTTCGACTAAACCGCACCCGCGCCGACTTCACCGAGAAGTTCGAGGCGTTGATCGACAGCTACAACAACGGAAGCCGCAATATCGAGCAGCTCTTCGAGGAGTTGCTCAGGCTGTCGAACAGCCTCGACGACGAACAGGAGCGCCACGTGCGCGAGAACCTGTCCGAAGAAGAGCTGGTCATCTTCGACATCCTGACGCGACCCGCCCCGGAGTTGAGCACGGTCGAACGCGACGAGGTGAAGAAGGTCGCCAGGGAGCTGCTGACTCGGCTGAAGCAGCTGTTGGTGCTCAACTGGAGGCAAAAGTCGGCAGCGCGATCGACGTTGAAACTCGCGATTGAGGACACACTGGATACGCTTCCAGCGGCGTATGACCGCCCCTTGTTCGCACAGAAGTGTTCCGCTGTTTTCGAGCATGTCTACGAGAGCTATCAGGAGCGGAACGCGGGCGTCTACACGGAGGTTGGGTGACGGACGATGATCCTGGCACGACTTGACTAATCGACCGGCCCTAAAGAAGGCGACGGCGGCAAGAAAGAAGAACAACCATGAATGAGCTACTCTCAACTGGACTTTGGCCACGACTGAAGCAACTTGCCAAGAGTGCGAAGAAGAGGCACGCCGCCATCGCCTACGTCACTGACGACACCAAGATCGCATTTGGCAAAGGGGACGTACTGATTGCTGATGCGAGTGACGAGGCGATCAAATCAGGCCAGACGAGTGCAGCCGTTCTCAAGGCGGCGTGGAAACGCGAAGCACAAATCGTTTCGATCACGGGACTGCACGCAAAGGTCTACGTCTTCGACAAATATGCCGTGATCGGGTCGGCCAATCTGTCTAAGGAGTCCGAGAAACGGACGGAAGCCGCCCTTTTGACGAACCAGCCAACCGTGGTAAGCGCTGCCCGATTGCTGATCGACAGACTCAAGGAAGATGGGAATGCGGTTGACGAGGAATTCATCGAACGCATTTGCAAACTCCCGGTCACGATGCGGCCCCATCCGATACTCGGTCAGAAGGCGAAGACCAAAGATGATCCCGTTCCCCGGTCGTGGCTCGTCGGCCTGAAACCAGTTGAGGTGAAAGAGGAAGAGAAGGATGTAGTTGAAGAGGGGATGGAAGAAGCTGAGAAGCACGTCAGCCAAGAAGACAGTTCAATTTCACGGATTCGGTTTCGAGGCAACTCACGATTTCGCAAAGAAGCAAAGGCGGGTGACGTGGTGGTGTGCATCTGGACCGCCAGCGGCAAGGGGAAGCCGGAAGCCGTTTACCACCACGCACCAATTCTGCTGCGAAAGGA
>JBJTPZ010000758.1:0-10519 GCA_046075365.1 Planctomycetaceae bacterium | reverse complement strand
CCCCCGGTGCTGCATGAAATCAACCTGCCTGACGACAGCTCTCTGTCTGCTGTTCACCATCACCCCGCTGTACGCTCAAGTGCCTGCGGCCAGTGCCGACAAACCCGTGGATTTCAATCGGGATGTCCGCCCCATCCTCTCCAACCGCTGCCTTGCCTGTCACGGTCCCGATGAAGGAAAACGCGAAGCCGGACTGCGCCTTGACGAAGCAGCTTCCGCTACAGCTCCACTGCCCTCCGGCAGCCTCGCAATCGTACCAGGCAAACCTGCCGACAGCGAATTACTCAAACGCATCCACAGCACGGACAATGACGTCCGCATGCCTCCCCCGGAATTCGGTAAACCCCTCACTGACTCCGAAAAGTCAATCCTCCAGCGATGGATCGCCCAGGGCGCTCAGTTCGCCAGACACTGGTCATACACCCCGCCCAGCCGCCCGCCCGTACCCGCTTCTGATTCCCGACACTCCGACTGGACTCGAAACCCAATTGATAACTTCACTCTCCAGACAATGCTGGCACACGGACTGCAGCCGCAGACACAAGCCCCCGCTCATATCCTGCTGCGTCGAGTATTCCTGGACCTGATCGGGCTGCCACCAACCCCGGAAGAAGCCTCCCACTGGCTGCCCAGACTGACCGGTACCGCAAACGCCCAGGGGGTCGATGAACAGGCGTGGCAGCAACTTCTGCAGCATCTGCAGCAACGTCCGGAATATGGCGAGTACTGGGCCTGCAAATGGCTGGACCTCGCACGCTATGCCGATTCATCCGGTTACGCTGATGACCCTGCCCGCACCATGTGGCCATATCGAGACTGGGTCATCCGCGCATTCAACAGCGGCATGCCCTTCAACCAGTTTACAATCGAACAGATCGCCGGCGACCTGCTGCCCCAGCCAACTGAAGATCAACTGATAGCAACAGCCTTCCACCGGAACACCATGACCAACAATGAGGGTGGCACACAGGACGAAGAATTCCGAAATGTTGCGGTCGTTGATCGAGTCAACACGACAATGGCTGTCTGGATGGGCTCAACGATCAGTTGCGCACAATGCCACAACCACAAGTACGACCCACTGTCGCAGGAAGAATACTTCCGCGTATTCGCCCTCCTCAACAATACTGAAGATGCTGACCGTGGAGACGATTCACCTAAGCTGCAGTTCTTCACACAGTCCCAGAAGCAGCGCCGCAGTGAAATTGAACAGCGGCAGGCCGCAATCCAGGCTCTGTTCACAACCGGCACCGATGCCACAATGGCATCGCAGCAAGCGTGGGAAACCTCACTGCAAAAACCCGTCGAATGGTCGGAACTCGCCCCGGCGCGACTCAATCGCTCAAGTGGTGGTGATGCCAAAATCCAGCCGGATGGCAGTGTGCTGGTAACCAAAGTGGCAGACAAGGACGTCTACGTCGCCGACCTGCCGCTGGCGTCACTGCAGCAAAGCTTTAATGCACAGCCGCTGGCTGCCATCCGGCTCCAGACACTGCCTCTGGCTTCCCTGCCTGGCGGTGGAGCCGGTCACGGCGGTGGCAATTTCGTGATCACCGAAATTCGAGCAGAATGGCTGCCTGCAGATAACGCGGCACCAAATGCCCGATTCATTCGTATCGCCATCCCCGGTCCCTCGAAAATACTGTCACTGGCCGAAGTTCAGGTGATCTCGCAGGGGCTCAATATCGCCGCAAAAGGCAAGGCATCGCAAAGCTCCACGGACTTTGACGGACCGCCGCAACTCGCAATCGATGGCAATACCGATGGCGATTACCTGAAAAAATCCGTCACCCACACCGCCATCTCGGACTCACCATGGTGGGAAATTGACCTGCAGACCGAAGTCCCTGTCGAAAAGATCGTCCTCTGGAATCGTACCGACGGAAATACCCAGTCTCGCCTCGCTGACTTCACAATCACGCTGCTGGACGCGCAGCGACAGGAAATCTCCAGCCGTAACGTGGCGGAATCCCCCAAACCCTCCTCCGAATTCACTCCCGGAAACTCCCGTTCCATTCGACTCGCTGCTGCTGCTGCTGACTTCTCTCAGGATGGCTTCCTGCCTGAAGAAGTAATCGACGGCAAAACGGAAGCAGAGAATGGCTGGGCTGTCGGAGGTGTTGCCTCAGTCAGTCATGAACTGGTCCTGGCACTTGCCGAACCGCTGCCCCTGACCGACGGCGGGATCCTGCGTCTCAGCATCGAACAAAACGCACCATACGCAGGACATCTGCTGGGCAGTTTTCGCCTGCAGGCCACCTCTAATCCTGCTGCTGTCGCTCGCACCAAAATTCCCGCAGCCATTCTGTCACTGCTTGAGATACCGGCAGCACTGCGCACCACCGAACAGTCCTCCGAACTGGCCCTCTGGTACCGCAGCAATGCCGCCCCGGAATTCGCAGACCAGCGCGATGAGCTTTCCCGACTGCAAAAAGAACAGACAACAATGAAGCCTGAAGGCTCGGTACTCGTCATGCGGGAATTGCAGGCAGACAAACGTCGCCGCACCCAGCTGCAGTACCGCGGCAACTACCTCGACAAAGGGCCGGAAGTAGATCCCGGAGTCCCGGCAGTGTTTCACCCGTTGAAAATTGCAGAACAGCCTGCACGGCTCCAGTTCGCGCACTGGCTCGTCAGCAGCGACAATCCGCTGACCGCTCGAGTCCAGGTCAATCGCATGTGGGAAGAACTGTTCGGACGCGGAATCGTACTGACTTCCGAAGACTTCGGCTCTCAGGGCGAACTCCCCACGCACCCTGAACTGCTCGACTGGCTGGCAGTCGAATTCGTGGAATCCGGCTGGGACCTTCGCGCACTGCAGCGCATGATCGTCAGCTCAGCCACCTGGAGACAGTCATCGCAGGTGACGCCTGAAGCGGCAAAAATCGACTCAGACAACCGCTGGCTCGCCCGCGGCCCCCGCATCCGACTGAGATCAGAAACAGTACGCGACCAGGCACTCGCTGTCGCAGGACTGCTCAGCCACAAAATGTACGGACCGCCGGTCAAACCACCACAACCCAGCCTCGGACTTTCTGCCGCCTTCGGCAGCTCCACAGACTGGCAAACCAGCACCGGAGAAGACCGCTACCGCCGTGCCGTGTACACCACGTGGCGACGTTCCAACCCCTATCCCTCCATGGCCACCTTTGATGCCCCAAACCGCGAAGTCTGCACACTCCGCAGAAATCGCACCAATACACCGCTTCAGGCACTCGTCACACTCAATGACCCCGTTTACGTCGAAGCCGCTCAGGCTCTCGCCCGGAAAATGCTGAACACCCCAGGAACTATTCAGGAAAAACTGGCCAGCGGCCTGCAAACGGCACTCATCAGAACCGCCCTGCCCGATGAAGTGCACGAACTGAACTCACTGTTCGAGGACGCTCGCACCGGATACGCACAGGATCCTGTGGCTGCCATGAAGTTTGCCACTGATCCCCTGGGACCACTGCCCGCTGAAATGAAGGCCGAGGATGCTGCGGCCATGACCGTCGTCGCAGGCATTATCCTGAACCTTGACGAACTGCTCATGAAACCCTGAGTCAAACCCTGGGCACAGGGCCCAGGGCCGACTCTTCCATCAATCAATGACAGTGACGTCGTCGCGAATACCCGCCTCCATAGCCACCGCCAAACACGTCACCATAGACCGGCACTGAATAATACCCTGGCTGATACGCCGGGTATGAGTAAACCGGCACACCGTAGACAGGACTGCCGTAAATCGGCCGACCATAACCCCCCAGTGAACCGCGACCATAGGACCCGCTGAAACTGCTGGGACCGTTGCCAAAACTGAAGCTGATACCAAAGCCCGACCGACTGCGGGAACGGGAATGATGATGATGGTCATCGTCCGCCTGAGCCCGTCCGGAAAGCACCAGTAAACTGCTCAACAGCAACACCGCCGCCAGTACTCGCCTCTTCGTCATGACCGATCTCCTTGATTAACATCGTCCGAGGGAATTGTTCGATGGATCGGGCAGAACCATCATTGGCCTCCTCGATCCGGTCAGTATCAGCAGCCAATCACGTGCCAATCCAGCAAACCGCACCCGCAAATCGACCACAAACCGCAACAAATAAACAACTTACGCCTACACTAAAAAACGACAGCAGCCTTTGACCGAATCGCAAAGCGCCATCACACAGACGACACACTGCCATCAATTTCATTCCCCGGTTCGGCAGGAACCACCACTTTCCTTGTATTCCGGCGGTTGAGCGTGAGAATGAAATCAAAGACGCTCACCGGGGACACACATCTTTCGTCACCGGTCGCGTCACATTGCCCCGGCCTCCCGCTCCAGGACCCCTCCGACCATGTCTCAGAAGCACCTTTCGGATTTCTCACACCTGCACTTTTCAACTCAGTGTGTCCACGGTGGCGTCCACAAGGATCAGCAATACAACAGCGTCACCACTCCCATCTACCCAACATCCACCTTTTACTGGAACTCGCTGGAATCTCACTCCGGCTACGACTACACCCGCAGCGGTAACCCAACCCGCAAGGCCCTCGAAGAAAGCCTCGCCTCGCTCGAGGGTGGAGCGGGCTGCGTGGCCACCTCGACCGGCATGTCTGCCGTGCACTGCGCCATGGCGCTGTTTTCCCCCGGGGACCACATCATCGCACCGGCCGACCTCTACGGCGGCACCTTTCGGCTGTTCGAGCGATTTTTGAAGGAACGCGGACTCAGCTTTACCTTCGTTGACATGACTCACCTTCCCGGCGTCGCAGCAGCCTTCACTCCCCAGACACGCGCTGTCTGGATTGAAACCCCCAGCAATCCCCTCCTCAAGGTGATTGACATCGCTGCCGTTGCTGCACTCGCACGTGAACGCAATGCAGTGTCTCTCTGTGACAACACATTCCTCTCGCCATACCTGCAGCGACCGCTCGACTTCGGTGTCGACATTGTGGTGCACTCCACCACAAAGTACATCAACGGTCACTCTGACGTCGTCGGCGGATGCGTTGTTTCAAAATCGACTGAACACGCAAAACAGATCGCCTGGACCTGCAACGCACTTGGCCTGTCATGCTCGCCATTCGATGCGTGGCTCGTACTTCGCGGATTGAAAACGCTCAGCGTCCGGATGGACGCCCAGCAGGCTTCAGCCATGAAAATTGCACGTTTCCTCGATCAGCATCCGCTGATTGAGAAAGTCTACTATCCTGGACTCGAATCGCACCCGCAGCACCTGCTGGCAAAACACCAGCAAAAAGGATTTGGCGCCATGCTGGCATTTGACGTCCGCGACGGTCGCCCGGTCGCCGAACGCGTCTGTATGCAGACACACCTTTTCGATGTGGCGGAATCACTCGGCGGCATCGAATCGCTGATTTCATTCCCCACAACAATGAGCCACGCCTCTATGACTCCTGCTGCAAGAACTGCTGCAGGAATCACAGAGAAAACAGTACGAGTCTCAGTGGGACTGGAACACCCCGACGACCTGATTGCTGACCTGCGTCAGGCACTTGCAGGCTGAAACACCTTGCCCGCAGATTTACGGCCCTCTACTCGGTCGCCGCATCATCCGCTGCCGCGGATTCTGCCTGCGACATAGCCTGCTGCGCCAAAATTCCTCGCAGCTTGAGCCGCAAAGTTGGACGACTTAGCCCCAGCAGATCGGCCGCGCGCGACTGCAGACCGCCAGCCAGGTTCATCGCGTGCAATATCACCAGACGATCAAATCGCTGAATAATACGCCGATAGCCGTCCCCACGCCCGTCCTCCAGCACCTGCTCCGCAAACTGACCCAGAGCCGGCCAGTCCTCCGCCGCTGCTGCTGAACCGGACCCCGCTGCAATCGCGTCATCACCATCGCCCCGCAGCTCAAGCGGAAAATGTTCCGGCAACAGCGACGCCCCGGTAGAAATCACCAGCGCATCACGCAATGCCCCCTGCAGCTCGCGGATGTTCCCCGGCCAGCGGTGAGCCTGCAGCTTTTCAATCGCCTCTGGTGAAATCGATGCAGCCACCGTTCCCAGCTGCTGATTAAAGCGAAACATCAAATAATGCGCCAGCTCAGGCAGATCCTCTAAACGCTCTCGCAGCGGCGGAACCTGAATCGTCACTTCTCGCAGCCTGTAATACAAATCCTGCCGAAAACTGCCATCAGACAACATCGAATCAAGATTGCGATCAGACGATGCCACTATTCGCACATCAACTCGCAAAGTCTCAACACCCCCCAACCGCTGAAACTCACCATCCTGCAGCAAACGCAGCAGCTTTGCCTGAGTCCCCCTGGGCAAATCCGCCACGTCTTCCAGATACAACGTCCCGCGATGACACTGCTCAAGACGACCAATCCGACGATGCTCAGCACCCGCAAATGCACCCTTCTCATGCCCGAACAGCTCACTCTCCAGCAGCGATTCACTGACCGCTGAACAATTCAGTCGCAGAAAAGGCAATTGCGATCGGTGACTGTGCTGGTAAATCGCTCGAGCAATCAAGTCCTTCCCTGTCCCGCTCTCACCCACAATCAGCACGTTGACGTCCTGTGGAGCCACTCGACCAATCATCCGACACACAGACTGCATCGCCGGACCACTGCCAATCAAACGGTCCGACCCCACATCATCACTGGCCGGTGCCCCCAGTGAGGCCGGAGCATACATCTGGCGACAGGTGCGACGAGCCTGCTCAACACTCTCCTGCAGACGATCCAGATCCAAAGGCTTCAAAAGATAATCAAAAGCCCCCAGCTTCATCGTCTCAATTGCCGTCTCAGCAGAGCCATGACCGGTGATAAAAATCACCAGTACACGCGGATTCCGGCGTCGCAGCGCAGAGAACAGATCCAAACCCGATGCCGTACCAATCCGTATGTCCAGCAGCACAATCTGAGGATTCTCCTCAGACATCAGACGGTCAGCCTCAGCCGCATCCGCTGCCGTCAAAACCTGCAACTCGTCCGAACGCAGCACTGCTTCAATCGTCGTCCGAATATGCAGCTCATCGTCAACGACCAGCAGCTTTTCCATCGCGTACCTCTCACTTCCCTTCAAAATCACACACTAAAACCAGTATCCGCCAGTGGCAGCTCCACAATAAACCTGGCACCGCCATCGGACGGATTCTCAGCCTGAATCTGCCCCGCATGGTCACGCACAATACGACGACAAATCGCCAAACCAAGGCCCGTACCACGCTCTTTCGTCGTCGCAAACGGCTCAAATAATCGCCCCTGAATCTCAGCAGCAACACCCGGCCCCGTATCTGAAATCTCCAGCCGAGCTACACTCCTATCAATACTGCACCCCAGCCTCACAATCACTCTGCCACCATGCGGCATCGCTTCCGCTGCATTCAGCAACAGATTCACAAACACCTGATTCAGCTGCTCACTGTCCGCATGCACCATGACAGGCTGATCGCCGATCTGCACCTGCAGGGAAATCCTGGACTGCACAAGTCGCCCCTCTGCCAGATTCAAACTGCGCTGCAACGTTGCGCGTAAATCATGAGTAACTCGATGCAGCACAGGAGCTCTCGAAAAGTCCAGCAAACCCTGAATCGTTGATTCCATCCGCCGAATCTCTTCCAAAATCAACGCCCCCTGCTCGCCCGCCAGCTGCAAATCACCACCACCCCTCGCCGCATGCTGCAACAGCAGCTTGACCGATGTCAAAGGATTCCGCAGCTCATGTGCCACACCCGCTGCCAGCTCACCAACCGCCGCCAGACGCTCCGACTGAATCACCTCCTGACGCACCGACTGCAGCTCCGCAGCAAAATACCGCAGACGCTCCACCACCCGCTCAGCCTGACGCTGCACATCCTCAAAACGACTTTGACGAGTAATCCGGAACTCCATCTGACGTGAATCCGACAACGACTCCGTGTCACCCAATGTCACTGCAATCTGACTCACCTCAGACTCCAGTCGCCGCGCTACACGAAAGCCAAGCAAAACTCCCACCGGCAAACCCAGCAGCAGCACTGTCATTCGGATCAGCATCACTCGATAATGCAGAATCTCAAGTGTCTGACGCTGAGACCTCAAGACAGTCGCATTTCGATTGCTCAAATCCAGTGCCATCACAGCAGCTCGCTGCGCCAGTCCAGAAAACTCACGAGCCTGCTCGGTATCGCCAATCCGATCAGCGGGCGCACGTAAAATCTCCCGCTCCAATATCTGCCCGATGTCCGTCAGTAACCCCACGATCGCTTCACGATCGGCTCGCACTCCAGGCTCATTTCCCGCTCCCTGCAACAAAGACTGAAGTCGCTGACGCTCACCCAGCCTGTCCCGCCAGTACTCCTGCAGCTCAACACCAGTCAAATGGGACGCATACCAGTTCTCCGCACATTCCCCAACCAAATGACTTAACAGTGATGCCGCCTGCATCGATGCCAGATTCCGACTGAACAGCTCGTCATATCGAGTCTCTACCCAGCGCAGATAAAAATTCGTACCCAGACTCATCGCCAGCCAGACAACGGCCAGAAACAAGACCGGCACAAGCACCTGCCGCTCAAATATTCGGCTCAGCAGCCAATCAAACAGTTTTCGCATGCCAGAAGTCTAGCGAGCTTCCCACACAGGCACCAGAAAAAACAGCCCGCCTGTCACTGCCACTGAAATGACTTTTTGACAATTCCTCCGCACCCCACCCGAAATACGGCAGACTTCTTGCCAGTCAGCAAAGCCACTGCAAAGATTTTTTGTCAGTTCGCTCGCAGCATCGACCGCAGCCGCGCCACGGCATGCCCCGGATCACCGGCAGACGTCACCGCTGCCCCCACCGCAATGCGACTCGCTCCCGCCCGCAATACCTCTGCCAGATTACTCTCCGAAATCCCGCCAATCGCAAACCATGGAAATGCCCGCTCCCCGGCACACACAGCCGCTGCGGCAGACACATACGCCAGACCCGGAAACTCAACAAATTGCTTCGTCGTCGAAGGAAACACCGGCCCCACTCCCGCATAGTCGGCACCCGACAATCCGGCAGACCGAAACTGCGAAATTCCATGAGTCGAAAGGCCCACCAAAGACTCACTGGTCACAATTCGACGACACGCCTCCGTACTCAACTCCTCCTGACCCACATGGACCCCGGCAGCACCACTCAGAACCGCCAAATCAGGCCGATCATTCATCACAAACAATGCCCCGGCAGACTCGCACTCCCGCCGCACCCAGATCGCACGTCGCAGCAGTTCAGCATCACCCAGCGTCTTCTCACGCAACTGCACAATGTCCGCACCGCCCTCCAGAACCATACGCACCGTTTCCTGCCAGGAATTGCGGCACTGCGATTCTGTAATCAGCACATACAAATTGGCATCCCGCAGACGTTCACGCCGCTTTACCCCCTCAGTCGACAATCCCACATTCGCCACCTCACACAACTGCTGCTCCAAAATATACGAACGATATCGCAGGCGTTTCATCGCCCCCGCAAACTCACTGTCCAGCAGTTTCCCAAACTCCTCCAGACTTCGCAGCGATTCCTGGACACGCCGCAGGTTCGCCACCAGCAGCCCACCTCCATCCCCCCGCTGCTGCTCCGACGCCAGCGTCACTCCCGCCCCCACATCGCCCGCCGTATCACGACTCAGCAGTCGTTCAGCACTGCCAGGACGCAGTCCCGCCACTCGGCCCTCAGCCTCACACAACTCATGACGCAACTGCTTCAGCCCAGTTGCCACCGCACCGTCATCACACACAAATCGACCATAATCCTCAAGCACCCGCAGGCCCTCACGAGCACGGTTCAGGCCGGCATCCAGTACACGCAGTAATCCACGGTCCGGCTTCACACCCACACCAGCTGGTGCAGCTGAACCAGCTGCACCACCCGCACCAGCAGCAACACCCTCGGCACACCACACCAGCTCACCAGGCTCCAAAACCAGCCGCTCCACCGCTTCAACAGGAAACAGCAGCTGCCGCAACTGCACCTCCGAAATGCCTCGCGAACCGAAAATCACCCGTAACTCTGCACAATGCTCAAATACCGCCAGCAACAACACCGCACTCGTAATCGATCCGTCCGCTGTTTCACGCCGAGCAACCTCACGCGCTCGCTCAAGCAGACGCCGAAAACCCTCGGGATCCGACACGTGCGTCAGTGCACGAACTGCCCCGCAGCCACTGCCCTCAGACTCAAGCTGCGTCGCAAATCCCGATACCGCCTCCGCCGTGACGCCCGCTGGCAGCAACTCCCGCAAATCACTGGCCACAATCCCGCAGTCACGCAGACAGCCAGCAGCCAAAGACTCGTCGCTTAACAGACTCAACAACAGCACCGCTGACCAGTCGTCCACGCCCACCGCGTCCCGCGATACACGCCGACACAACTCCACCGTCCGCTCGGCTGCCGGAGTAAATCCCCAGACCCGACTGCGACTCATAACACGGCCTCCAATCCCCCGGAGGCAATCTCCATCGATCGCGCAAATGCCTGACGCAGATCATCCGGAATTCGAGTCGGCCGCTGCAGCTGATAATTAAACACGACAACCACACAGCGAGCCGTTGCAACTGCCTG
>JBJTPZ010000757.1:0-1965 GCA_046075365.1 Planctomycetaceae bacterium | reverse complement strand
TGTGATCGAGCGTCAGTTTGCGGTGCGAGCGGTGCTGGATCAGCCGGAGGGCAGTCGCGTGACGCTAAGTCAGCCCCCGGGGCCCGAGATTCGCCTGACAGGCAAGTCCGCATCCGCAGCACCGACCGCCGGCATCCTGGTGCACCCTGGCTGGCAGGCCACAAAGTGTGAACTACCGGTCTGGCAGGGGGACACCGGCGCGGCCCGGATCCTGGCCCCGGCGGAAGTTGAGTAGTGGGCAGTGGGCTGGGGACCGGGGAGCAGTGATCGGGCTGAATGGGCCGGCAGAGGTCAAAGTTTGTCGTCGTAGACAGTCACAGATTCTGAAACGATCAGCGGCCGATCCATTTCGTCATATTTCAGCTGAGCCTGGACGACGGCATTGCGAGTGATCTGCTTGCCTCGCAGCGTCACCTGAAACTTCATCTGCTCGTTCGGTCGAATGCTGACCACCTTGTCATACCGCACCACGTTGCCGGCCAGCAGTTTACCCGGAACTTCATGAGTACCTGCAGCCAGAACTTCAATTTCAGCAGGCACCTGCAGTGAAATCTGCACGTTGCGAGCTTCAGCGGTACCTCGATTGTCAATCGTGACCGTGAATCCGAAGCGTTCACCGATGGCGACGGGCTTATCCTGACGGCTGATGTCGGCCGTGACATTATGAATACCTTCAACGTTCACGACGGTGTTGTCTTTGGCTTCTGAACGGAAACCGGAAGCTTCAATTACAGCCACACGAGACTCCAGCCGCCCAGTGGATTCAGGAACCAGCGTCAGGTCCAGTACGACGTCACGTCCGGCATCGATCGTGGGAAGTTCCCAGCGAATCTGGCGAGTTTTGGGATCATATTTCCCACCGGCCCCCAGTGATTCGACTCGCATGCCTTCCGGAACCTGTTCCACCACACTGGCGCCCACAGCGTCAAACTGGGACTGATTCCGGACAATGTTCTGGAAACGAGTGGGGTGATTCACATAGCGTTTTCCGGGGCCTGTGCGTTCGATAACCAATTGGGAACCGACGATGTTAATTTCGGTGCGAGCGGTGGTTGTGGTAGTCCCGTCAGCTTCGATTTCCGCTGCCAGCCGCACTCGATCCCCTGGTTCTGCCGCAGCCACAGCCAGGTCCACAACTTCTGTTTCACCGGCCTTCAGGACATCGATGCTGTATTCGAGGTCTGCGCCTTCGGGATGTCGCAGAGCCGGCGGCAGCACGCTGCGCAACACAACATTGCTGGCGTCGCCGGTACCGTTATTGGTGATGCGAAACTGCAACTGTATTTTGCTGCCAAGCTTTACAGCCGGAGGTCCGGTGACTTCCAGCTGCAGTTTCGGCGATCGAATAACCGTGGCCGATCGCACCTGAGCGCTGAAACTGACTGTGGCAGCACCGTCCATAGTACCCTCACCGGTCGGTCTGACACGAACCGTGATTTCCCGGGATGCTCCTGAAGCCAGTTCGGGAATTCGCCACCGCATTACTCCACCGGCAGCGGTATCGGGCTGCGGAGAGGTACTGATGAGTTCCGCTGAGGTTCCCAGTTCGTCTTCCACCTGCAGATCATAGGCGGGCAAATCACCCTGATTACTGATAATGATCCGGTATTCGATCGGCACACCCACAGTGGCGGATTTGGGCGCCAGCTTCTGAATGCTCAAATGCGGCCGCATGGAATCCAGAGCCGGAGACTGCGAGGTCTGCGTGGCAGACGGTATCCGGCGTCCGCTACGATCGGCCGGCAGGCTGTCCATACTGGGAAGGTCGGTACCGAAGTCCGGTTCGCCACGTTTCGGAGGCAGCGGGACCCGCTCTTCAGCGGCCGGGGCGGATTCCGCCGGGAAGGGTTCCGGCTGATTTGTTTCCTTTGCGGTATCGGCCGGCTCAGAAAAACCGAAATCGGCTGGTTGCGGCTCGACGGCTCGCGGAGTTGAATCTTCAGTCGGGAACGGTTCCGGTTCCAT
>JBJTPZ010000756.1:0-2705 GCA_046075365.1 Planctomycetaceae bacterium | reverse complement strand
ATCCGTGTTCATCCGTGGCAAAAAAACAGCCCCTCATTCCCCTCCTGCCGCACACCACCACCGCACGTCCCAATTCATCCGTGGCACCCCGCAGCTGCTCCTCACCCCTTCTGCTTCTTCTTCTTCTCCTCCTCCGCTTTCTTCAGCCGCGTGTAATCCAGATACGACAGATTCGCCTGGATGTTGTCTGTGTTGCTGTACACGTACGCGAGAAAAAATTCCGTGATCGTACACTTGCGGTTCTGCAGCTCTTCCGCCAGACGCACCACAAGCGCCAGACGCGTTTTGTTCTCCGCTTCAAACGCCTCCCACCACTTGCGAGCAGAGCCGGTCGTATTGTCCCAGTCCAGCACCTTCCGCACCCGACTCAAATGCTCCGCCAGACGCGGCTCAGACCACCCTGCCGTGTTCGTAATACCGGCCGGCAGCGATCCCGCACTGTCCGTCTCGCCGGCTGACGTCACGGTCGGCAGATCAAGCACCGGCGGGCGCGGCAGCTTCCGCCGCAGCGGCTCACAGCCCGTGACCTTGCGAGTTGAACGCAGCACTCGCGCATATTCCGGCAGCTCATATGCCCGCTGCAAATAGGCCTGGAAAGCGTGAGTCCCGAGGAACAGCGTGGCCGGGCTGCCCAGCAGCACATGCTCGCACAGCGGACGACGAATATCGGCCGGCGACAGCAGGGACTTCGTGGAAAACACCGGCTGCTGACCTTCGTAGGTGGGCAGAGCACAGAAGGTTTCCCCGCTCGCATGACTGAAGTAGTCGGCGTCGGGCTGAGCACATCCGGGCAGGACAATCTTGTTCGCAAACGCCTCCAGCAGAGAACGACAGGCCCCGCCATATGCCAGCTCCAGCGAGTTGATCGACTGCACACCCGCCACAATGCCCACCCCGCGTGATCGCAGCGTCAGCAAACGCTCGACAGACAGCAAATGGCCCAAAGATGGCATGTCGTCGAAAAACACGGTCGCCGGAATACGCCGTCGCACCCCCAGCCGCTCGGCCGTCGCAATCAGCGCATCTATGATGCACCGCGCCAGCATCTGCACCAGCGGACGAAATGTCTCAAGCTGTGGTTCCGATATCTCCACATGCAGACACACCGGACGCCGGAACAAATCGTGCAGCTTCAATTCGTCCCGCCCCATCACCTGCACCGCACTGTGAGCCAGCAGGGAATTCAGAGTCCCCAGGATGGAAGCCATCACGGTTTCCGCATTGTGCGAACCACCGTTCAAAAAGTCAGACAGCCGCGCTGAACTGGGATTGCTGTGCTGCTGCAGCTGCTGCACCACCGCTCGGTATGGCTGAGAAAAAAAAGCCAGAATCGCCGGGAATGACCGCAAACCCTCCTCCCAGCAGCCCTGCATCCCGCACCGCACCCACTGCGACCAAAATTCCGAATCATGCGCCTGCAGATTGCGAGCAGCATCGGAGAATCGACGAATCAGATCCCGAGCCTCATCGGGGCTGGCCGTCGCCAGCGGATTCCAGCAGCTGCTGCGACGCGGATCCGACAAATTGATCGTCACCATCCGACGACCATACACCCGACACAACTCACGCACCGGACCCGCATCACCAGACTTCAGTGAAAAACTCACCACGGTCTGAGTCCTGTCGGCCAGCGCCGACATCCGCAGCGGATCAATCACCCGCTGATTCTTCCCCGCACCCGTCAAACCCACGACCATCGTGTGAGTCGAACGTTCCTGTGACTGCAACACCAGATCCTGACCATACAACGCTGTCCGTCGCAGCGGGTAATCCGGATCCTGACTGAGCAGCGGCACCGTCGCCGGCAACGTGATCGCTCCCGATTCCGGAACCCCACAATACACCTGCAAATCCTCCAGCGTTGCATGTCGCGTCCCAGACATGTAATGAAACGGCTCCGCTGCCGGATTCTCCCGGCCACTCCGAGTCCGCAGCAACTCAACTGACCTCGGATCAAAAAACAGCTGGTCGTCATCCTGCCCGCGGCTGAAACTTGTACTCATCGCTAATGCTCCTGCTCTGCTTCACTCTGTGCTGTGATGTTCTGGTTCAGTTAGGTCGGGTCTGCCCGGATTGGCAAATCCAGCCTGCTCAAAGTCGTGCCACTCCTGCCCACACCCTTCAAAAGGCAACTTTCCCTAACCTTCCTGCGGAAATCCGGAAAGAATTTGCTCCCAGCAGCAAACCACTCTGCCCATGCACGTCCAGTCCTGGTTCAAAAAACAAAAAATGCCCCAGCGTCCCGCTGCCCCAGCGTGAAACGCCACCCGCCGCCGAATTGCTCCACCAGCCCCGGTCGACAGTAACCTCCCCCGCACCGCGGCACTCATCGTCAGGTCGTCAGGCAGCAATCGGGTACTCCGCACATCCATCACCGCCGTTGCCCGAACACAACAACTCAGGTGGCAAAAATGCCACATCCCTGCGGGATTGCCCCGAAATCCCCAGGTTCTGACGCCGCCACTCAGCGATTTCCAACCCGCATCTTGCTTCCCCTGCGGCCAACCCCTAATTGTCACTCCCCCCCCCTTTTCAACCGGACCGGACTCTCAGCATGGCTGCTTTTTCCGCCCCCCTTCCTCGCCTGCTCCTCCTGACACTCCTCGTTGTCAGCAGCGGACCCGCACCCCTCACGCTGCCCTCCGAACTGGCCGATATCATCGCCCGACGCTTCAGCAGGTGGGATCTCAATCGCGATCCCCGAC
>JBJTPZ010000755.1:0-1216 GCA_046075365.1 Planctomycetaceae bacterium | reverse complement strand
CAACCCTGCCGGCTACAACTACACCGAGGTACCTCCGGCATACGGCGGAACCACGTGCTGTCGAGCCGCCAACAAGGATGGCTGGAATCACTTCTTCAAAATGCTGCCTTACCTGGAACAGGACAACGTATTTCGCCAGGGTCGCGATGATCCTCCGTTCTGGCCGTCTGTTAACGGCAATGGCAATGAGGACGTCGTAGCTCAGGCCGTCGTTCCAGCCTTTTACTGCCCCAGTCGCCGCGACATGGCCCGCTACGGTTCAGCCGGTTTCTCTCGCAATGATTACGCAGGCTGCGCCGGTTTCTATCAGGGTGAGACGATTGAAGGCACGGGGAATGTCCCGGCACCGCCACTGGGTCTGACACCGATCGGTGACGAACGGGCCAATGTTAACCAGGGAGACACGACAGGCCGGCGCGGCGCCATTGTGTGGGCTGGTCGCGGTGCCAAACGCCGTCTCCGCGATGTCACTGACGGGACATCCAACAGCATTATCTTTGCCGAAAAAGCACTGCCCCGAACCCGCTTCGGTGCAGATGGCGGTGACAATGAACGCTGGCAGAACAGCGGCTGGGACGAAGACTGTGTCCGCTGGCATTTCGCGCCGGAATCCGATTTCACCACGGCACCGTTTCGTCCGCCAACCACCGATCAGACCGCCTGGCGCCGTTTCTTCGGAAGCTCGCACGTCGGAGGACTGCAGGCCACTCAGTGCGATGGCTCTGTGAAGTTCTTCAGCTTCAACATTGACGCCAACGTCTGGCGCAAACTGTGCGTGATCGATGATGGAGAAGTCATTGGTGAATTCTGAGTTTCAGCCACAGTTCCATGATGCTCCCGAACTTGCCGTACACATCGGCCCAACCAGAAAAATGCTGTCTATGTCCAGAACATCCCTGAAATTTGCAGGTGCCCTGACGCTGCTGTTCGCAACCATCACCGGCTGCGGCGGCGATCCAAATGCCAACACACCCGAGATCACTCCGGAACTCAAGGAGAAGATCAGGCAGGAAGATGCCGCCGTCGATGCCGCTGAGGGCGCAGACAGAGCCCCGGTTAAAAATGACTGAGCAGATGCAGTTGCCAAAGTGACCATCGAAGCACCGTGGTGCAGCCATCGCTGTACCCGGTGCCCGCGATGCTTCATGACGCCAGAGAAATCCCCCCCCGCCGCTCAGCCAAACTGCAGCTGCAGCAGCAGGTCACGCACGTCCAC
>JBJTPZ010000754.1:0-2642 GCA_046075365.1 Planctomycetaceae bacterium | reverse complement strand
CTGTACGGTTCTGAGTACTGTCTGCTGGATATCATCCGCGGGCTGTCCTCGGCTGAATGTCAGTTCAGCGTGATCTGTCCGGCCGGACTAGGCTTTGCATCGCTGCTGCAGGAGCAGGGGGTCAGCGTACGCACGGACCTGCCCGATCTGCTGCATACTCTGGGAGCCGTCAGAAAGGCATCCGCTTACCTGCGTCTGCTGGCCGCCGTCAAATCACTGCGCCCCGATCTGATTTATATCAATCAGGCCGGGATGCTGCGGATTGCCGGGCTGATTTGTCGCCTGCTGGGAGTGCCTGGTGTCTGCCAGGTGCAGACACTGGAAGACGCGCAGCGGATACAGCATGCCGGTCCGGCAGCCGCTCAAGTAATGGCCTACATCTGCAATTCCGATTTCATCGCCCGTCGCACACGGATTCCGGCCGACCGCTGCTGCGTGCTTTATCAGGGAGTTGCTCAGCCGGCAGCCTTTGTCGATCGAGTGGCGGATGCCGCCGGCCTGCTGCGGCTGGGTTTGATCGGCAGAATCTGTGAATCCAAAGGGCATTACGTCACGCTGCAGGCCGCACAGATTTTGCGCAGTCGCGGTTTTCGATTTCGGATTCACGTCATCGGTGACGGACTTACGCCGCTTGATTCCAAACGATTCACCGCTGCGATTGAACAGTTGGGACTGCAGGCTTATTTCGATCTGCGCGGCTACTGCCGCGACATGCGCAGCCAGTTCTGCGAAATGGATGTGCTGCTGATTCCGTCGCTGGCTGAACCGCTCGGGCGGGTACTCTATGATGCTGCCCTGCACGGTGTGCCGGTTATCGCTTCAGACGCAGGTGGGCTCGGTGAGATCTGTCGGCTGTATGATGTGGGAGTGCGAGTGCCGGTTGCTGACCCGGAACGTCTGGCCGACAGCATCCAGTCTGTGGCCGGGCAGTTGGCGGACGTGACGGGGGTGTTTCGCACTCAGTCCGGACGAATGCTGTCCGCACTGGACATGCCCGGGTATTTGGCCAGTGTGAATTCGATCCTGACGCGTGCCGTATCCGGGCAGCCCGCAGCTGTGCGCTGGACCGGCAGTGCGCGGCCGCAGTAGCCTGACCAGCCTGCTCTGCGACAGTGCCGTGGAACGTTGGTCGCGGGTCGCTGGTCTTTTTTTTGCGCGCATGCCTGGGCCGCTGTGTTTCGGCTGCTCGGCGGCAGATCGCTGAATGTCGGCGGGTGTCCGGCGGCCTCTTGTTCTCGATTCCGGTTGCTGGCGGCGGGCAGTATTTCTGCGATGGCTTGCCTGGATGGGTGACTGACGATGCGATCGCTGGTGCTGCACTGGCTGCCGCTGGAGCGTTTTCCGCCGGCCCAAAATCTGCTGCGCGTCGCGGCTTCCGACAAACGATTCTGCATGCAGTGCTGTACCACGTTTGAGGACGGAGCGCGGGACCGGTTTGAAGTTGACGGTGTGCGTGTGTACCGCACCGGGTTTCCTCTGGGGCGGTTGGCAAGACTGCGTCGAGTGTGGCGGTTTCTGGTATTTCCGCTGATGTGTCTGTGGGTGGCGATCCGGCATCGCCCGCAGGTTGTGCTGTATTACGAGCCACACTCGGCCTTAGCTGCTTTCCTGACGCTGCTGGTCAGGCCGCGAGCGCGACTGCTGATTCATTATCACGAGTACCGCGAACTGCCGCATTACCGGGACCGGGGCAACCTGCTGGCGCGAGTGGGTTTCTGGCTGGAATCGCGCTGGCTGTTTCGGCGTGCTGTCTGGATTTCTCAGACGAATCCTGATCGCTGTCGGTTGTTTCTCAAGGACTGTCCGGCGGTGAATTCGCACGTCCTGCGGTCGCTGCCCAACTACCCGCCGGCCAGCTGGGCTGCGCGTGCCGGTGGTGTGCGAGCAGCACAAGGTCGTGCTGTGCGGCTGGTGAATGTGGGGGCTGTTTCGCTGCACGACACGTACATTCGGGAGGTTGTTCGCTGGGTGAAAAGCCATGCGGCTGATCAGTTGACGCTGGATCTGTTCGTCCATTCCATGGATGCTCGAACTGCCGATTTTCTGCGGGCCGAGCAGAGTGCCGGACTGCGAGTTGTCTTTGGGGGTGTGCCCTATGATTCGCTGCCGGAGACACTCGCTCAGTTCGACGTGGGTCTGATCATTTATCGCTGCACCACCACAAATTACGTGTATAATGCGCCCAACAAGCTGTTTGAGTACCTTGTGTGTGGCCTTGGGGTGTTGTATCCGCAGCAAATGCTGGGTGTGGCAGCCAGTCGCCAGGCTGCGGCCGGTCAGCGTGTCCGCAGCGTGTGTTATGAGCAGATCGACAGTCTGGATCCAGCCTGTTTGCCGCGGGGGACAGCTGCTGCTGAAGACGTCGACTGCACCAGTGAAAGTGTTTATGGTCCGCTGCTGGAAGCCTGTCTGGTGGATTGATTCTGAAGGGGTTTGACGTTGTTTCCAACTGCTGCGCGATTGTTTGCATGGCTGCCGCGATTTCTGCGTCGCCATCGGCTGATGCTGGGCTGGATCAGGCTGACGGGTGAAGATCCGGTGCAGCTGGTTGAGGTGTTGCCCGGGGTGCGTGGTTACGCGGATCTGCGAGAGGGGATGCTGCGGCTGATTGTGATTGACGGGCAGTTTGAGCGGGATTTTTT
>JBJTPZ010000753.1:0-1903 GCA_046075365.1 Planctomycetaceae bacterium | reverse complement strand
CGGATGCAGCGTGTGGCAGAAAATCAACACCTTTGTCCGGTGTTTTTTTGACATTCGGCTCTGTACCTGTAGGCTCAGGCGCGGGAATGTATGATCGGCGACGCGGATCGTCTGCGGCAGTGACTGTTTGCCGCAGCGGGTACTCGTTGTCGGGATTTTCCCCATGTTTACCAGTTCCTGGGTGGATATCGCCGGTTTCCTTTGCAAAATGGAAATGATGTTCCGCTGTTGACCTGTGCTCACCGCGGGTTGACTGCTTTTTACGGAGTGCTTGCAAGTGTCGACAATTTCCACTGACAATCAGATCGCGATACCTCAGACCGAGGATACCAGCGGCGGTCTGGACCTGCTGGGTTTTCTGCGGCGTCGCAAGGGGTTTATCGTCCTGTTTGCGGCACTGGGTACGGGTGCCGGGTACATGCTGCTGCAGCGGCAGGTGCCGCAGTATCGTTCCGAGGCGATGGTGCAGGTGATTCACCGTGCCGGCGATGCTCGCGTGCGCTCGATGATGGCCGAAAAGGACCTGACCGACGCCAACTATGTTCTGCGCAGTGAACGTACTCTGCAGGCCGCCTGGAAGAATCACAGCCTGAATTCCCGCCCGTCGCTCAGCGGCCTGTCCGAGGACGAAGCGATCAATCGGCTTTCGTCCATGCTTTCCGTCACTCCCAGGTCTGCCAACGTTTTGACGATTGCAGCGACGGGTTCAAACCCGGAAGACATTCGAGACATCGCCAACGCGGCCGCTGAAGAATACGTGGCGACTCAGAAGGACAATTACCAGGACGCCAGTGAAGAAGTCAAAGTGATTCTCAGCCGTGCTCGTGATGACCTGCACGAGCAGTTGAAGGCGGCCGAGGAAGAATACGCGAAGTTCCGCGAAGGCTCGAACCTGACCACCGACGGTGACAATCCGCACCGTATCCGGGCCCGGGCGGCCGAACAGCAGGTTTCCAGCTACGAGCTGGAAAAGACGATCATGAAGGCCGAACTCAACGCGATTCATGAAGCGATTCAGAAAGGTGGCACCCGCGAAGCAATTTTGCTGCTGATCGGCAAAAAGGATGAGAAAGGCAGTACGGCGGCGGTTGCCGGCGGCGGCGTGGGAGTTGCCGGTGATCCCACGACTCAGGCGCTGTTTCCGCTTATGCTGGAAGAGGCTCAGCTGGCAACCGAACTGGGGCCTGGGCACCCCAAACTGAAGATACTGCAGCTGAAAATGCAGATGATTCGCGACCACATGAAGGAACTCGCCGGGCTGGAACAGGACCCGAATGCGCCTGAAGAAAAGCCCACCGACTTCCTGTCGCTCTATTTGAAGTCGATGGAGCAGCAGCTTGCCATTCTTGAGCGTCAGCAGCAGGAAGTTCAGGTGCTGGCAACCAACGACGACGCTCTGGCTCGCAAGCTGATGCTTGAAGAGATTGCAGACAAACACAAAAAGGCCAATATCGACCGGCTGGGACTGTTGTTCAACAATACGTCGCAGGCAATCAGTGAAGTCAATTTGAACGCCGGGATGGGTGGTGTGACTGCACTGGTGCTGCAGCATGCTCGCACCGGCATCAAGATTTCGCCCATTATGGAACGATTCCTGGGCATGGGGGCGCTGCTTGGGGCGATGATCGGACTGGGCATTGCCTACCTGATCGAAATGGCTGACCGGTCCTTCCGCAAACCGGAAGACATCATCCGCGAATTCGGTGTGCCGATCATGGGCCACATCCCGTTCATGACGGAACAGCGAATGAAGATCAGTGCGGACGGCAACAAGTTCGACCGTTCTGCGATCACCGTGCACCTGCCACGATCTCGTCCGGCCGAAGCGTTCCGAGCCATCCGCACGGCCGTGTGTTTCAGTGCGATGGCCGGGGAACACCGAGTCATCTCTGTGACCAGCCCT
>JBJTPZ010000752.1:0-8460 GCA_046075365.1 Planctomycetaceae bacterium | reverse complement strand
GAAAGTTGGCCTTTTCCAAAGGCTGATCCCCAGCCCGCAAGGCTTGACGAGCCAATCAAATCCCTGGCAATCGGCGTGATGCCGGTTTCCACGCTTGATCCGCTTCTTCCTGTCGTGCAACGGCTGAAACGAACAGACGCTCGAACGCGAGACGGGCGTCGAGGAGACGATCAGGACTTACCCTTCTGGCAACCTCTGCTGCCAATGCAGCAAAAGTCAGCAGTCTCACTCGCCACATCCGTGCCGTGACGCCGGGAAACAAAACTTCAGCAAGTTGCTCCGCTCCGGTCACGGTGCCAAGAGGGTCGACGCTCCCCGGTGGATCTTCGGCCGGATCGTACAGCGTGGATTGTGGCAACGTCATGTGCAGCATTGATGAAAAACCATCGCCGGTCGTGAATCTTAGCCTTTGTAATACTTCAGCAGTCCGGTGACTACTGTTTCAATTAAAGAGTGATTAGTGTCGCACCGGACAATTAATGAGTCCGCGATACCGCGCACTGATCAGGAAATCATATCCTCGTCCAAAGCCATAATCACGGATCGCAATTGCTCCATGACACTACTGTCCAGTCTGATTCCCAGTGCTTGCTGCTGCTTTCGTTTTCCAGCGAAAGCACCACGATTAATTCCAGCAAACCACCGAGGCTACACTGCGACGTGGGAAGATTCTCGATGCTATCAAATCAAACGCCACCGTCCAGCATGCCGCGAATCAATTCCTCAACCAGATCCTCGTCGAGGCAGTTGTCACACCGTCCGACCACCAGGTCGAGCCCCATTTGCTTCAACAGCAATTCGGGACCTCGGTGCCTTTGGGAAGAACCAGCTTTACCTCCACCTGACAGGTCCATCCGGGAATCTTGTGGGTCGAGGCGGTGAGGAGTGGGCAGATGAGGCTCAGCATTCGAGTCAGAAAGTCGCCTGGACGGACCATCGCGTTCAACGACTTTTGGTGCCGTGAATTTGTTCAAAGCCTGGGGTTTTCTGCCTTTGTTGGTGTAGCCGGAGAAAGCGGCCTGTCCACACAAATACCGGAAGGCCCCCCCCCCCAAAAAAAAACACCCGGCAATCCCACTTCACCCACACAACCCTTCAGCCAGTCACATTTGCCTTCCGACCCGGTTGTGCATCATGATGCTCCGCTTCTTCTTTGCGTTTGCCTGAAGGTGGTGGGATGTCAGATTCACTGCAGGTGCTGCGGCAGTGGAAGCTGCTGCAGCGGTTGTCGGACGAGCAGGACGGGGTGCTGCTGACGCAGCTGGCGGCAGAGCTGGGGGTGTCGCCGCGGACGGTGCGGCGAGATTTAGGCGTGCTGCAGGCTGCCGATTTTCCTCTCGAAGAACACGTGGGGGTGCGGGGAGTCAAGCGGTGGCGGATGCAGCCGCTCGGGCCGCAGCTGCAGGTCGGGTATGCCGATTTGATCTCGGTCATGATGAGTCGTCGGCTGCTGGAACCAATGGCCGGGACGCCGCTGTGGGACGGTCAGCAGCGGCTGCTGCGCAAAGTGCGCGGTGTGCTGGGGGAACGAGCAGTGCGGTATTGCCAGCAGTTAAGCGGCATGCTGGCCAGCAGCGGATTCGGTGTCAGTGATTATACGCGGCGAGGCGAACTGCTGGATGCGTTATTGCTGGGGATGGAGGAACGGCGGTGGGTCCGGGTGCAGTACCAGGGCGGTGCCGGTGAAACGTCGGCCCCTCGGGCTGCGTCAGGAGCAGCGGGGCAATGGCAGCAGCTGGGACCGCTGGGACTGATCTGGCACAACGGCAGCTTGTATTTGATTGCGTGGTCTCAGAAGCGCGGCGAGGTGCGGAATTACAAGGTGGACCGAGTATTGTCGGCGGAAGCTGAGGGCGGACCTGGGGATCAGTTTGAAATCCCGTCGGGTTTCAGTCTGCAGTCCTGGCAGGAGACGGCGTTCGGGGTGTACCGCGGCACAGGCGCGCGAATGTGGGAAATCCGGGTACGCTTTCGCGCAGGTTCAGCGCGTTATGTGCAGGAATCGTGGTGGCACGGGACTCAGCGGTTTGTCGAATTGCCGGACGGCGGCGTTGAGCTGCATTTGCGGCTGAACGAACTGACGGCAGTCAGTAAATGGATTCTGGGATTCGGCAGCAGTGCCACGGTGCTGGCCCCGGCCGAGCTGCAGCAGCTGATACGTGAGGAGGCCACCGCCCTGCTGCGGGACCTTGAGGAGCTGGACCGGCAGGGCGAGTGAGAACACAGCCAGCCCCTGATGCAAGCAAATTCGCCAAAATTCCGCATCGATTTTTCCGAAAACCCCGCCCGCCACAACCACTTTTTCCAAAATTCCGGCTCCACCCCCCGCCAGGTTGGACATGATCTGTCAGGGGTCGTGTGTATGCTGCCGGCACTGAGGTCTAAGCCTTCCAGACCTGCCGGTGTTTTGTGCATCTCGCGGTGAACATGATGAACTTCACGGAAACTTTTCAGCAACTCACAGGAAACCCGCCGTTTCCATGGCAACAGGCGTTGTATGATCGGTTCGTCGGAAATGCGGAATGCGGGATCCCGCAATCCTGCAGTCTGCCGACTGGTCTTGGAAAAACGTCGGTGGTTGCTGTCTGGCTGATTGCATTGGCCACTCATCCCGCTCGTATTCCGCGCAGGCTGGTCTATGTGGTCAATCGCCGAACTGTGGTAGACCAGACCACAGAAGAAGTTGAACGTTACCGTGCACAGCTGCAGTCAGACCAGCTAAGACCCGTGGCTAACGCTCTGCAGGGCTTGTACCTCGAAAGTGGCCACCGAACGGCTGAAAGTGTGCCGCTGGCTATCAGTACGCTGCGGGGCGAATTTGCAGACAACGGCGAATGGTGTGAAGATCCGGCTCGTCCCGCAGTGATTTGCGGGACAGTGGACATGATTGGCAGCCGGTTACTGTTCAGCGGTTACGGCATCGGACGATCACGACGGCCGCTGCATGCCGGGTTTCTGGGGCAGGACACGTTACTGGTACATGATGAGGCGCATCTGGAGCCGGCATTTCAGGTGCTGATCGAGAGCATACAGCAGCAGCAGGAAGCAAATGAACCGGCCGCAGGCTGGTCACGACTTCAGGTGATGGAACTGACAGCCACCAGTAAATCACGGACGCCTTTCACATTGTCGGATGCGGACTTTGAACACCCTGTCGTATCCAGGCGAATTGACGCTGCCAAGGCGTTAAGTATTCACCAGCTGAATGATTCGAAGAAACCCGAAAAAGAACTGCTGCAAAAGGCACTGTCGTTTCGCGACAGCCAGCAGGCAATCATCGTTTTCGCACAAAGTGTCGAAACTGTCCACAACGTTTACCACGCACTCGAGAAAGCGAAGCTGCCTGTGCGGACGCTGACCGGGACAATGCGCGGGCTTGAACGTGATCAGCTGGTGCGTGATCCCGTCTTTCAGCGGTTCCAGCCTGCTCCTGCAGACACCGCCGCTAAAGGGACTGTTTATCTGGTCTGCACCAGTGCGGGCGAGGTCGGCGTAAACATTTCTGCCGATCACCTGATCTGTGATCTGACGCCATTTGACAGCATGGCACAGCGTTTTGGGCGAGTGAACCGATTTGGACAAGTGACCAATTCAGAGGTGCATGTTTATGTGCCCAAAGAATGGGACGAGAAAAACCCGCTCTCGGATTATCGAAAACGCACAGTGGCATTGCTGGAACAACTGCAGGGCAACGGAAGTCCGCGAGCGTTGAGCAGTCTGTCGGCTGAGGAGCGATCTGCTGCATTTACTCCGCCGCCGGTAATCCTGCCGGCGACTGACATGCTGTTTGACGCGTGGACTCTGACCACAATACGGGGCAAGCTGCCGGGGCGGCCTGCGGTCGACGTCTACCTGCACGGGTTGCCCCAGGACTGGGATCCTCCGATGACGCAGGTGGCATGGCGAATCGAAGTCGAAAAACTGCAACTTTCGTACGCCAGCGAAGCGGACCGCGAGCAGCAGTGGGGTGAAGACACACGGGCACTGGCTGCGGAGGCAGCCGGTATTCTTGAAGACTATCCGTTAAAGCCACTGGAACTGCTGTCGGATCGAACCTTGCGAGTTCGAGATGAGTTAAGTCGACTGGCGAAGCTGCACCCGGACGCCAATGCATGGCTGGTTGATGCCGAGGGCGATGTAACAATTTACCGGCTGGCTGATTTAGAGGTGAAGGAAAAACGTGACGGTCGAGCTGGATACAAGGTCAACTCCGACAACTGCACAATTCTGCTGCCGCCGGCTGTTGGCGGGCTGAGCGAGCAGGGGATGCTCAGTGCTGATTCGGTTGCGCAACCGTCAGGTCGCATGGACGTGGCCGATGAATGGCTGGACGCTGGCACTGGACTGGCAGCTCGCTGTCGAACTCTGGATCGTTCTGATGCCAGGGCTCGCGGGATGCAGTTAATTCGCTCAGTCGCACTGCCGACTGCTGCAGGCGAGGAATCTGAGGCGGCTTACTGGTATCTGTTCGTCCGCAGAAACAGTGGGCAGGTGCGAGCACGGAAGCCGGTATTGCTCGATGTGCATGTGGCGGATGTGGAGCGCCGGGTGACAGAAATTTCTGCCGGGCTGGGGCTCGACGCCGCACTGTCCAACTGTCACGCGATTGCTGCTCGGTATCATGATCATGGCAAACGTCGCAGCTTATTTCAGACGATGCTGGGCAACCGTCGTGCTCCGGCTGTCTGGTGGGCCAAATCCGGGCCTCGCACCGGGCTTCCGCTCGCTGAGCATTATCGGCATGAATTTGGCTCGCTGCACGATTTGCCAGCAGCGGCGGAGCTGGGCGTCACTGAGACGGAGCGAGATTTGGTGCTGCATTTGATCGCTGCTCATCACGGGCGCGGGCGACCGCACTTTCCGCTGGAAGAGGCGTTTGATCCAAACTCCAGTGTCCCTGCGGATGCTGCAGTGGCAGCGGGTGTGCCGCAGCGATTTGGGCGGCTGCAGCGACGATTTGGGCGCTGGGGGCTGGCCTTTCTGGAATCTCTGTTGCGGGCTGCCGACTGGTCTGCCAGTGCGAATCCGTCATCAGAGCTGGAGGAAACAACATGACAGTGACATCCAGTTTTTGGGTCAGTGTAGATCCGGCAAATCCAGGCCAGTTTTTCGCGTGTTGCGGTCTCCTCGAACTGGCAGACCGCCTTTGGCCTGGTGCCGAAGGTTGGTTTGAAAACCAGGGTCGGCAGTTTCATTTGGCCTGTGGGCAGCATTCGCTGGACGAATTGGTCAAGGCAATTGCAACTGCAAATTTGGTACACAGTGATCCGGAAGATCCGTATTCATCACCAGTGATAGTGGGCAGCCCTTTTCGTCCGTTCGAAATTGACTGGTGGGTTCGAGACCAGACAGGTGCTCGTGATTTGAAGGTGTGGGCTGGCACTATGGAGAGTTTTGGGATTGCCGTTGCGATGCAGCGAGCACTCCGAGATTCTCGATTCCTGTCCCATGATCTGTTTCAAATCGGGCAGGTTGTGATGCAGCCGGATAATCCGAAGAAGAAGAAAGAGCCGTTTTATTTCGACGCCAGAAGATCACCGAATGCCCACTCAATTGATGTAGGTTTTTCGGCCAATGACCTTGATTTGACCAGCACGGCACACCCGGCTGTGGAATTACTGTGCCTGATCGGCATCCAGATTGCCAGACCGGCGTTCACCGATGAAAAGAGAATATATGATTATTCCGTCTGGCCAATCGCGTTGCCGGCCAATTTGATCTTGCCCGCAGCCACCGGGGCTCTGGAGCTTTCGGGTGCATTGACCTTTCGATTTGAGAACTGGTTCCGCACTGGTCAGAAGAAACACAAGGCGTTTCGTTCAGCAATTCCATGTAGTCAGGCAGGAGCAAAATGATGAGTTCACTGAAGAATTATGACGCATTCCTTGAACATAGTGGTCCGGCAGCAATTGTGCTGAAGCAGCCATTGATGCCTGTCGAGGGTGAGGACGGTGTACTGTTCCCGGCGACATACGCGAGTGGTGACGGATTTGACGGAGGGTACAACATCGACACTGATGCCAGTGGCGGCAATGTTTGTTTGATCGACAGCGTGGGCTCCCAGGCAAACCGCATCGAGCCTATTTTCGGTCAGGAACCGTACGCCAAACTGGTGCCGCAGATTGTCGTCACAGCAGGTGAAAAACACGTCAGTATTCTGGAAGCCGGGCATCGTGCAGGAGATGCACTGGTACGCTGTTCATCGCTTCACGCGGACTTGCAGGCGGGATTCAGGGCGGTCCTCAAGGGAGATGCCTCACCGCTTGCAAAACTGGCACCGACATCGCTGGTGTTCGGTGTGTGGGATTCGCGTGACACTCAGGCCAAGCTTCCGCGAGTGATTGCGTCAACCATCCGCGCTTACAATGTCCGAAAGCTGAGAAGGTCAGCCCAGTTTAATCCGGCTACCGAGTATGTTAATGATCTACTTCTGGATGAGCCTGTGGACAAGGCCACCAAAGATGCTTATTCCGAACGGGGATTCATTCACGTCCCGGCCACTGCCACACATGGCGGCGTAATTGCTGATGGCGGTGTGGTGCGCACGGCGACGCTGGGCCTGGCCGCTATTCGGCTGCTCAACGCTGGCAATGACGCAGAAAAAACACTGGCGTTGCGCCGGTACATTCTGGGGCTAAGCCTGGTAGCATTCACTTCCAACCCTTCCGGTTACTTGCGGCAGGGCTGTATTCTTGTGGTTAATCCAAACAAACCGGCAGAGTTCGTTGAGGTCTATCCCTCAGGAGAGCGGAGACACTGCGAGATTACACATCAGAACGCCATCGACTTTGCGACCGAAGCGGCAGCAGCCTTTGGCGTAGGTGAAAGCCGTACCGTCCCGTTTGATCGCGAAAAAGCAAAAGCTGACGTGAAAGGGGAAGGCGACACAAAGACCAAGGGTAAAAAGGGCAAGAAAGCCGCAGCGGAAGGGGCGGGAAATGAGTGATTACTTCAGAATCACGATTCGCTTCCTGCAGCCGTTGTCGCACGGCCGCAGTGATGGGGATGTCCCGGAATGGCCTCCGTCACCACTGCGGGTCTTTCAGGCATTGATCGCAGCAGCTGCAGCCCGCTGGAACGAAAGAACGCAGGTGTCAACGGCAGCGCCGTCCCTGCGGTGGCTGCAGCAGCAGTCGCCGCCCGTTATTGTTGCCTGTCGCGCGACCGCATCAAAGGTGCCGACGCAGTTTTATGTGCCGGATAATTCTGCTGATTTGCAGGTGCCAGCGTGGAAACGCGGCGAAGCTACTGCAGTAGTCAAGCGTACCGATAAAGTGGTATTGCCGAACCACCTGGCCGGCGACACCGTGTGCTATCTGTTTCCACTCGTGCCCACGGATGCTCAGCATGCGGAGACGCTGCAAACTGCAGCACGCAGCATTACGCACGTCGGCTGGGGGATTGATATGGTGGCAGCCGATGCTGACGTGATTTCTGCAGCAGAGGCCAGTGCGATTAGTGGCGAACGCTGGGTTGTGGCAGAGTCCGGTGGCGTGGGACTGCGAACACCCACGGCACGAACGTTGGATGACCTTATCCGGAAACACGAAAACTTTCTGAATCGACTGACGGAACAGGGGTTTTCACCGGTTCCGCCGCTGCGAGAATTTGCCATCACCCATTACCGCAGGACCAGTGACCCCGTGCCGCGGCCGACATGTGTCTTCAATATTCTCAAGCCGGATGCGTCGGGAAATCTGGCGTTCCACACCGCTCGCAGGACCCGCTGCGTGGCCGCATGGATTCGCCACGCAGTGGCCGAAGTGTGTCAGGCTGCCGGCTGGGACGACTTCCTGCCGTTTGTGCACGGGCACAATGCCGATGGATCATTGCCGAACGCCGCAGTCAATTCCAGCCAGCGATTTCAGTACTTGCCTCTTCCAACCATCAACTCGAAACTGCAGCGGGTCGAATCGATTCGGCGGGTGATGGTCGCGGCCCCTGCCGGCTGCGAAGCGCGGATTGACTTCATTCGCCGCCGGCTGCTGGGACACGAGCTGCGGTGGGATGACAAGGTCGTGGGATTGCTGAATCTGCAGACGGGACGGGACTGGGTTCGCGAACAATACGTCAGGCCAGCAAGGGTCTGGTCAACCGTGACGCCTGTGATCCTCGATGGTTTCAATGACCACAACGCACGGAAAACTGAAAAGCTGCTGACAAAGGCTTTGGTGAATGCCGGCGTTTCCGCGGAACTGCAGTTTGAGCATGGGGCGTTTGGCTTTCGCGCAGGGGTAGAACCGGTGCGCGAATTTTTACGTCCAGAAAAGCTGACCGGCTCGATGGTGCATGTGCGATTGCGGTTCCGCGAACCATACTGCGGACCTCTGGCCATCGGTGCCGGCAGATACCGAGGGTTCGGATTATTCGCAGCAGAGGAATCGTAACTCGAAATGTTCGTCCACTAAAGCCGCAGCTGCGATGTGCTGTGGATCGACAGGATCGCGCCCCCAGTGCCGC
>JBJTPZ010000751.1:0-3500 GCA_046075365.1 Planctomycetaceae bacterium | reverse complement strand
GCACACAGTCGGCTGACGCAGTATCGGCTGACGCAGTATCGGCTCAGCGGCAGCCGGATATCGAACGTGAACTGCAGCTTATTGCGGCCATGGATCAGTTGCAGCAGCAGCTTTCGGCGGTCTGGCCCGAATGGAACCAGGCAGCTCACAGCTCTGGAGCGGATGCTCTGACTGACATCCTGCCGAATCGGATTTTTTTCAACGAGGGCATGCTGCGACTGCCGTTTGAGGATGTGCCGCATGTACTGCAGTTTCGCCGTCTGATTCGCGCTGTCGGTCAGTTGTCGCTGCGGGCGGGCACCGCTGCGGCGACGCCGTCCGGTGAAGCGTGGCGGCAGCTGATTGGCCAGCAGCAGCAGGTGACTCGACTGTTTCTGCTGCACTGGGCCGCGCACGATGTGTTTTCGGCCGCTGCCGGCAGTCACTCCGTCGTCATCGACAGCGTTCACGAAACCCGCCAGCCGTCGCTGCGGTCCTGGCTGAAATATCTGTTTGCTGGTGCTGTCGGAAGTCTGGGGATTGTTTTTCTGCTGGTGGTGCCGTGGTACTGGCTGCGTCAGAACTGGGCTCGCGTCACGGGTGCCGGGCATTAACCAGGGCGGCTGACTGATTGTCAGCAGCCGTTTGTGCCGGCTGTGTGGTCTTTGCGAACTGCAGTGCTGTGGCGGCAGCAGTCTGGCACCGCCCTGAAGAAAATTGCTGATTTTTCTGCAGTGGACCGGTCAGGTCTGGCGAAGCGGCTGTGTGCACCGCCAGGCTGCACACTTCGGCTCGTCGCATTCTCGAAAAGCTACAGTATGTCTACACCACGTGCGTCTGCAACTTCACGTCGCCATTCACTGATGCAGTACATGCTGGACCGCCGCAGTGCGTCGGTCTACGGGCTGGTGCTGCTGACGGTGGTGGGTTTGCTGGGGGCCACGCAGGCCATTTCCAACCTGCTGCTGGTGCCGGTCGTGCTGGCGGTGGTAGTGTACGAGTTTCAGAAGCGGCTGGATCAGGGGGTGCCGCTGCTGCAGCTGACCAGTCTGATTGCTGTGCTGCAGTGGCTGGTTGGGCCTGTACTGGCGTACAATAATGACTACGAATACGGCAAGTATCAGATGTACGTCGATGAGACGACGTATTTTGAATATGCGCTGCCGGCCACCACGCTGTACGTGGCGGTGATGCTGGCCATCGGTGCTTCAATCCGCCAGAAAGAGCTGCTGTCCAGTCTGGACAAATCCAATTTCGTAAAGATCGGTCTGTTCCTGAATGTGATCGGCCTGATCGCACTTTTCGCCGCGGCCAGGTTCAGCGGCAGTGTGCAGTTTTTGTTTCTGCTGATTTCCCAGGCTCGGTACATCGGAGCCATTTATTTTCTGTTCTCAAGGCATCAGCTGCGATTTGTGTTCGCGGGGGCTTCGATGTCACTGCTGCTGCTGGGGGCCGTCAATGTGGGCATGTTTCATGACATGCTGCTGTGGATGGCGCTGCTGTTTTGCTACTGGTTTGCACAAAGGAAGTGGACGTTTAAAGCCAAGGTGCTGTCGCTGGGACTGACCGGTTTGTTTCTGTTCGGTCTGCAGGTGATCAAGCAGGACTATCGGGCGCAGATTCGTCGCGGTGAGTCGCCTTCTTTGGTGGCGATGATGGTGGGCTATCTGTCGCCGACAGGCAAGGCGTGGGATGACGGTGCCCTGGCAAATGCCATCGTGCGTCTGAATCAGGGCTGGATCATATCGGCTGTGATGAATCATGTCCCGGCCGAGGAACCCTATGCTGACGGCGGGACGCTTAAGGAGGCGGTAGAATCGGCCCTGCTGCCGCGTTTTCTGGCCCCGGACAAGAAGACAGCTGGCGGTCGAGAAAATTTCATCAGGTTTACCGGACTGATGCTGGAACAGGGTACGTCGATGGGGATTAGTCCGCTGGGCGAGGCCTACGCAAATTTCGGCAGCTTTGGCGGTATCTTTTTGATGATGGGCTTTGGCGCGTTTTTCGGTCTGCTGTTCAAGTGGTCGCTGCGACTGCTGGTCAAACGCCCGGCCTTCTTCTTCTGGCTGCCACTGGTTTTCTATCAGTCCATCAAAGCTGAAACCGAGTTTGTGGTGGTGCTGAATCAGCTTAGCAAAGGTCTGATGGTGGCGGTCGCACTGTATTACTTCACAGAACTGAATTTTCCGGTGCGGACAAAGAAATACATCCTGAAAACCGTTGCACCGGTGCGCCGCATCAGTCCGGGCCGAGCCAATGCCTAGGCTGGTCAGAACTTCCGCTGCGGTGCCGGTGCTGCAGCTGCAGCGGCAACCGACAGCTGCTTTTTTCAGTATTGAGGGCTATTTTGAACGCGTTCGGACAGCGCTTTGCCGTCGAGTCACTCTGTCTGTGTTCCTGCTGCCGCGAATCAGCCGCGGTTTGTGGCCAAGGCTGCTTAATCTGTGGGCTGCCTGGCAGCAGCGTGCCGCGCTGTGCCACGTCACGGGGGATGTGCACTACGTCTGTCTGGTGCTGAAACGATCGCATTGTCTGCTGACGGTGCACGACTGTCAGATCCTGCACCGACTGCAGGGCTGGCGTCGGGCTGTGCTGAAGCTGTTCTGGTATACCCTGCCTGTACGCAAGGCGGCACGGATCACGGTCAATTCTGCAGAAACCAAACGGCAGCTGCTGCGGGAAGTGCAGTACCCGCCGGAGCGGATTCACGTCATCCCGGTCTCGGTGTCGGAACTCTTCCAGCCGGATTCTCGCGATTTCAATACCCAGTGTCCGCGGATCCTGCAGATTGGCACAAAAGCCAACAAGAATGTTCCGCGGCTGCTGCAGGCTCTGCAGGGGCTGAACTGTCATCTGGACATCGTCGGCCCGGTCAGCGATCAGCTGCAGGAGCTGCTGGACGGCAGTGGGGTGCCGTGGACCGGCTGGGGACGACTGAGTGATCAGCAGCTGCTGGAACGCTACCGCCAGGCCGATGTTGTCGCCTTTGTCTCGACCGAAGAAGGTTTTGGGATGCCCATTGTGGAAGCCCAGTGGGTTGAGCGAGTCTGTGTCACGAGCAACTGTTCGTCGATGCCGGAAGTGGCGGGGGATGCAGCCTGTCTGGTGGATCCGTTTGACGTGCAGTCGATTCGTGCCGGCTTTCAGCGTGTGATCAGCGATGCAGACTTGCGGGACACACTGATTGCTCGCGGACGCATCAATCGGCAGCGTTTTGATGCCGGGCGAATTGCGGAACAGTTTCTGGAAGTGTATCGGCTGCTGGCGGCGGACGGCGGCTACAGTCTGGCTGAACCACAAACTGTCACGACTACCGGTTCTTCGTAGCTCGGGCTTTCCAGCCCGAGATCTGCCCTTGCGATTTTTCTTGCCGTTGCGTGGCGCTGGTGTGTTTCACGTAGCTCGGGCTTTCCAGCCCGAGATCTGCCCTTGCGATTTTTCTTGCCGTTGCGTGGCTCTGGTGCGTATCACGTAGCTCGGGCTTTCCAGCCCGAGATCTGTCTGTGCGATTTTTCGTGCAG
>JBJTPZ010000750.1:0-8140 GCA_046075365.1 Planctomycetaceae bacterium | reverse complement strand
GCCTGCGCCAGCAGGTCCAGCTGCCTGCGTTCTTCCTGTGGATCAAGTCGTCCGGCATCGGCATCCGCCCCGCGCAGATCAATCCACATCAGTTGCTGCAGAAATCCCGCCGGTGCCTCTGCACCGGGCAACAGCACCGGAATCACGGGGAACTGATCCTGCAGCGAAGCCATCCGGTCCAGTGCCCACGCCCGTTCCCGCTGCTGCCACCGTCCCAGCTCGCCCGGCCCCAGAACAATGGCCACAGACCGACTGCCGGACAACGCCCTTTCCAGAGCCGCCACCCAGTCACGCCCAACCTGCAGATACCAGCGATCCAGAAAGCAGCGACAGCCGCGGGCCTGCAGTTCTTTCGCCAGGCGTTCCACAGCCACGTGATCGGCTGAACTGTAACTGAGAAAAACATCGTATTGTGCAGCAGCATCCGACATTCTGTACAGCCCCCGGCGAATGCAAAGTTATCGTTTTACGAGCTGCATCGTACATCACCCTCTGCCACTCGACCAGTCAGCAGCTGACCGTGCAGGCTGGTCGTTCGAGCCCGGCGCAGTAACTTCCATTCGCATTCTCAAACACTGCATCAAGGCTTTATTGGCAAACGCCGGCCATTCCTCTGTCGCTGCCTGCGCACCGAGCAAACACTGCGATATTCTGTGGTCGACTGCCGACGGAAATGAACTGCATCTGCTTCGTGGTGCCAAATGCGATCGCGGCCACGAGACCCCAGAGCGGTTTTCTACACACCAGTCGGCGATCGCGCAGACAACGGCCGTATTAGGTCTGGCTGCTGTCCGCTGCGGTCGCCTCCTTATGCCGACAGCCTGGTCAGGGTACGGACTTGATGACGGATACAGTCTTCTCTGTTTGCTGAGTCAACCAGACAACTGTCACCTCAGCCCAAATCTTCGCTCCGGATTTCGGCACGGCGCCAAAGCATTCCGCACTATAAAAATCAAGTTTTGTCAGACTGGCAGTCATAGGCACATCATTCAATGGCAGCCTGGTCTGGCCACTCTCGAGCACAAACACGGTGGCCCGAGGGATCCCAGATGCTCCCGCAGGAGGAATTGCATTCGCGTCAACCTGATACCTGCAAACTCCCGCAGGCAGTCCCGCTGTGCTGTATGTCACATTCACTTTCTGCAGTATTCTCCACTGTATGCCCGGCCCGGAGGCGCTCGGTTTCTTCGCCTTAACTTTTTTCATTTCTCTGCCCCATGCATAAATGTTCAACTCCGCTCACTGCAGCTTCCGGAACGCGACCGTCGCGCCCCTGCCTGTCACTCCCGCCTGATTCGCACCCTCAGAAACAGGCGTCGCCGGCAACCAGTTGCCGCCGACACCAAGAACCGAGGCATTCACCCGAAACTCCTGCTCACCAAACTGAACTTGTAATTCCTCCGCATCCGCAGACAGCTGCAGCTTCACCCAGTCCTCACTCGGAATCGGCACAGGCTGCAAGAAAAGTTCTCGACGCACTTCGATTCGCTTGTCCGCAGGCCCCACCCTAAGCAGCGTCCATTCGCTCACACATAAGACAGCATCCTCTAATTGACTCGGTCGCAAAAACTCCACCGCATAACACAGAAACCTGCTGCTGTTCAATGACCTCGGATCCGGCCGCAACCCCCAAAATAACCCGACACTACCCACCCAGCCCTGCAATCCCAGTTCGACGCTCAACTGCGGTCGACGGCCTCCAAGGCTGCCGCAAACAGCCAGTACCGGACTGGTCGCACTGGATACCGACCACATCTCTGCCTCACGCACATAATCCGGCTGGCTCCAGTCGTCAGAGAACGGCCGAACGCAAATCACTGGTGTCCGCTGAAGTGTCGGCAGCCCTCCATTTTCGGACACACCGTCAAAATCCCACGGCTGCCCCGGCTGAGCAGACAGATCTGACTCAGGTCTTGCTGCTGGCGGAAACACCACCGCTGAGGCTTCGGAATGAACGAGCACCTGCCAGAGCACAGTACATAACGCCACAATCGTGGCGGCAACACCACACCCACCAGTTGTCACCCAGACCAGCGACCTGCCTGACCTCGGAGCATCGCCGGCCGCAGGTACTGTCGCTGCAGCCTGCATCGTCGACAGATATGACTCAAGATCATCCAGCAGGTCCTGCGCTGTACAATATCGCGACGAAGGGTCCCGCGCCAGACACCGATTGCAGATCTTTTCCAGTGCTTTTGGCTGCCGACGATCCACGGCACGAAGTGACTTCGCGTTCCTTTCCGCCACGTTTCTCAGGTAATTCCCAGAACTTGATGTCTCAGGATACGGGAACTTCCCGGTCAGACCATTAAACAGTACGATTCCAAGACAGAAGATGTCCGTCCGATTGTCCAGCAGTGCACGATTGCCGCAGGCCTGTTCCGGCGACATGAATTTAATGGTTCCCGACGACACATCCCGCAGCTGTTCCAGCAGCACTTCAGATGTAGCCAGTCCAAAATCAGTCAGCGCAGCCGAACCATCCTGACGCACCAGGATGTTGCCAGGCTTGACATCACGATGCACAATGCCGTGCTCATACGCATGCTGCAAGCCCGCAGCCACATCCTGAATAATCCTCAGTAACTGCTCCACCGGCAACGGTCCTGACGACAGCAGATCTTTCAACGTTTTCCCTTCAATCAGTTCGGAAACCAGAGCAATTCGATTGCCCAGATACAGCACATCATAAAGGTGCACAATTCCTCGATGAGATAAACGGGACACACGACGAGCCTCCTCGAGGAAACTGTCGGCCGGTCCTTGCTTACCGACGCGCGGGACTTTGATCGCCACGAATCGATCCAGCAGCGTATCCCGACATTTCCAGACCTCGCCAAAACTTCCCTTACCAAGCTGCTCGCAGATCTCAAATCGATCGATTGTCAGACCTGCCGCAAAAGTCACTTCCGCGGCAAGAACATTCGCCCCCGGCAAACTTCCCGCCCCCTCCGGTTCGCCAGGGTCCGCGGTAAACTCACTACTTTCACTGCTGCCCATCTTTTTTGCCCCGCCGGAAAATCACCGAGCCAGACAGTCACCAGTCAACTGGTCGCACTGCCACTCGCATCCGGGACAACAATTTTATGAGATTTCGAAAGCCGCGCAACCATCCACGCTCGCAGCCCGCGTTTGACCTGTTTTCCAAAAATGTCTGTCCTGACGATGGATGTCCGGCGACTCTTCATCACGCTCTCGTTCAGTTCCCGCAGTCGCCCTGGTGGCGAAATCATTTGACGTATTGGCTGCTTTCCCAGTTTCCCGGAAAAGGACACGCTCCCATGAGTGACCCGTCACATTCCCCTGTTACTTCCACCTTCGTAGCCAGTCATCCATGGCAGCAGCGTCCTCACGCGGACAGTATCCCGTGTCCGGCTCTGCTGTGCTTCTACAACCACGGACTGCTGAATCCGGATGCCCACGGGAATGTCACTGTCGCCGAGCTCGACAAGGCTCTCACTGCTGTCGGCGTTCAGGCGAAACTGCGAGGCATCCTGACAAAAGGAGCGGAAAAGACCGATACGATCGCAGGCAGCTTTAACCTGTTCAAACTGCGCGACTCGTCGCTGGATCACACCGGCAGCACCGGTATTCGTGACCCCGAGGTCGATCCGGAAAAACTGCCGACTGCGCTGCTGGCCTTCAGCGAAAACGGTCGCTTCTACAGTCAGCACTTCGCCGCCGCGGCCAATGCAGCCGGCAAACTGGACCCCGGACTGGGCGGAACCTCAAAACAGACCGTCGAACTCACGTCCATTCTGGCTGTCTTCGGTCGAACGGATGAAACCGGCCAGTTGTACCTGACCACTGCAGACGTTCGCAGCCTCTGGATCGACGGCCAATTCCCGGCTGACTGGCAGCCGCGTCCAGCCAGCGACATTTCGCTGCTGGACGTCGCCACCAGTTCGCTGGAAATGGCCTTCGCACGAGTCGCGAAGTCGTGGGGCCTGTAAACGCAGTTCATACAGAATTCGTCAGCACAACAGCCAGCGCCGCTGCACCGGCAAGGGCCTGCACAATCGTCTCCTTCGTCAGCGTGGCGCAGCCCACAAGGCCCGCCACGATGCCGCCAGTCAGCAAGGTCGCCTGCACGGCAAACGCTGCCGGCCCCGCCCACAGCGTGGCAAATAACCCAGCCGAAACAATGCCGTTATAGACGCCCGCGTTGTGTACAATCATCGCCACCAAATGCCTGTCATTCTCTGACAAATCCAAAGGACGGGACCACTTCTGCAAGACTTTCAGCATGATTTTTGGGCCACCCCACGGAAACAGCTCGCCCGCCGCTAACGCCGCATGCAGCAGCCCAATACATCCCACTGCAATCTGAGCACTCGTCAATGACATTTCTGGTTCTCCTGGCGGGCTTTGGCTCAGTGACTGATACTGAATTGCGATCTGGACTCAGGCGTTATACAAAATCCGCTTCAAAAGTCGCTTGCCTGCCGTAAATCTTCAGTCGCCGTGCGGCCGTCCGGTGTGACCGCACTTGTCAGCGGAATCTCAAGGGTGGGATGGTCAAACGGAGCTTCACGGTTTACGACACGCGGGTCAGTCAGCGATTCCAGAAATCGCAGAACGTCTGCCTGCTGACTGCTCGGGATCGCCGTTTCACGAATACCCGTCTCAACATCCGCTCGCAACGCCGGATGCAGGTCTGTGTTCTCCCGCCCTGACTCGTTGTACGGCCCCACATAGTGGTCCAGAACATCCTGCAGCGTGGCAAACTTCTGCTCCCGACCGTCTGCCTTAAAAGCTGCATGAAAATAAGGACCGGTCAGAGCTATGTTGCGCAAACCCGGAGTCCTGAATGCACCCTGCACCACAGACCAGCGGTCGGCTCGCCGCCTGGCCAGCGAAAACGGCAGCCCGGATCCGCGAGTCAGCAAGGGCAGCGGCAAACCCTGACCAAATGTCCCCGCCACACTCTGCAGCGCGTCAGACTCGCTCCGCAAATCCAGCTCCACAACACCACCCACTCCAGGATCAAATCTTACACACGACTGCTGCTGCGCTGACAAGCCGGACTGCAGGCCGGCCGGACGGTCACTGGTCACTCCAATGTTGTAATAACCGGAATCGTACAGTCGCGGCGCCCGGTCGGGCCAAAACAGCATCCGCTCGATCCGCTCGTCACGCCCCGCTCCGCCGCCACTTAAAAATGCGGTAAACTGATTCTCCAGCCCCCCGTCGTTTAACGGATCCAGCGGATCCTCAAACTCCAGCACTGGACCATAGACCGTCGCCCGCGTCCCGCCCGCAAACTCCGGTCCCCGATGACAGTCCGCGCACGCGTGGTCCTGAAACGCTTTAAAACCAGCCAGAATCGACTTCGCCCGCGCTGCCTGCTCAGCAGATTTTCCGGCTGTCACCGATTCACCCGCTCGTCGCAGCCGCATCAGCTCGTCAAACTCGCTTCGGTCTGACACCAGCTGCTGCTGATATGCCATGACTGCCACACCCCAGAACAGCGAAAAATTCGCCTCCATCTGCTGCAGACGCAACGCCTGACCTGTCAGCGCGTCACGCTCCAGCACCGCCGGTACCTGCCCACCACACCACCACTCCTCACAGAATGCCCGCTGAATCAGTTGCCGATACGTCACAGTCAATCGCCCCTGCCGAACCAGCGGACCAAGATGCGAATCCGTTGCCGCAACCTGCTGCTGCAACAACGGCACACGGTCCAGCAGCTTCCGCGCCACATGATGATACTGACGCCCAAACCACGACATCTCAGATGCTGACAACAACGGCACTACCGCCTGCGATGCCAAAGCCGCATCCGGAAGCCGCACCAGCACCCGACACCACCGCCCCTGCCGCACCACCCACTTCCCATAACCGTCCAACCCGGCATCGTCCCCCAGATGGTCATAGCCATTAAATACACTGTCCGCCCGCCCGTCATGAAACAGCCGATCACTGAACCCGGAGTTGATTACGGAAGGCGCGTTCCGCGGCAGTTCCCGTCGACGCTGAAAGGTGGCCGGCAACAATTCGCTGCACCGCCCATCCGCGTCACCCGCGTTCGCCCGCTCCGACTGGTACTCCTGCGGAGCCAGCGCACGCCCCAGACCTGTCACTCCCAATAACTGATCGGACGTCAGCCCCGGCCACCGCCCCTGCAAGTCTGCCAGCGCAGCCCCCTCCCGCATCTCCGCACCAGCATACACCCGCGCGGCAGTCGCATCGATCGCCCGCACCGCACCGCTGTACAACAACGCATCCAGCACCAGCTGCAGCCGAGTCAGGATCTCAGTATGGAATCCCTCCGCACGCGCCGTACCCGTGACAGCCTGCACGGCCAACATCAGTTCCTGCCAGGCCACCCTCACATCCTCGCTCGCCGTCTCAGTCAAACTCAGCAACTGCAGCCGCCCATGGACTTCCGCGGCTGGAAACGGACCGCCAGCCCGCGCTGCCAAAATCAGCTTCCGCAGTCCCTGCACCGCCAGCACATTCAGCTGACCGGAAAAATTCACCATCCCGCCCCAGCGGTTCTCATACACCCGCAAGACCTGGTCCGATCGCAATTCACACGAAGGCTCAAGCCCCGCAGCTGAATACTCGTCACCGACAGAATTCACCGCCACCGGCACCGCCAGCCGTACAGGCATGCCGAAGGAAATCGGTCGAGCATCCGCTCCGGCGCGAAAATGACAGGAAGCACAGGCCGTCTGACCGTCACTGCCCACCTGCTGATCCCAGAAAAAAGCCTTCCCCAGTGCCACCAGCAGCTGCGGATCACGCACCAGACCTTCCAGACGCGACACGATCCCCTGCGCCCGCTCCTCCTGCATCCGCTGCCGACGCTGCGGTGTCAGCACCGGCTGACGGGATAACATCGCAGCACGCAGCTCTGCCGAAACCCGCTGCACCTCCGAAAAACTGGTCTCCAGATCCTGCAGCGACTGCCGCTCACATCCCTCCGATTTCATCCCGCCATGCGGAATCAACAGCCACGGCTTCCGCTGCGGGGAAGCCGGTGTCTGCACAGAGCCACCTGCGGTTTTCGGCGACACCGGATCATCCAGCCCCGCTGCAACCGACGGCAGCAGACAAAGCAACACAGCACAGACAGTCAGGCAGCAGCGTTTCATGGTGGTCAAGGTCCGACCTGGGGGCTAATAAAAAAAACTGGGTGTATCCCGGCCCGAAGGCAACACACCTGTCTGATGTGAACAGGCCGTCATTCCTGCAGGCCGTGCCTGCGCCGGACAACCCGAGCTGCATCAAGACACTCGCATCGAGTACAGCCGCAAATCAGCTCAGTCAGGCATCCGGCACGGGTAAACGACCGTATCGCTGCGCACTGCTGCTGCCGCACACCCGGATCACGCCCGACAGCGACTGCGCAAACGGCAGCCCCGCAGGGAACGTACACCAGCGATTCGTGCTGTCATTACCAAACGTAAACAAGGCCGCATGCTGTGAACGATCCTGATCCCGCGACGGGTCCGGATCCACAAAACCAAAGCCACGACGAACTGCCTCCAATGTCGCCACACCACCCGTCAGAAACGTCCATGACGCCAGTCCCGCCGGCGGCGTCAATTCACACCGGGCCCCAAACACAGCCGCATACTCTCGCAGACGTGGCGGAGTATCCACAAGCGGGTCCAGCGTCACCGAAATCAACCGCACACGATCGCCAAATTCATCCGCCAGTGGTGCCCGCAGCCTCTGAAACAAACTGCTTGTCGCCGGACACGTTCCGCTGCACTGCGTGTACATGAAGCTGACCAGCACAATCCGGTCTCGGATCAAATCTGAAACCAGCCGAACCACTCGACCACTCTGCGTGACACACTCCGCATCCGGCAGCTGATCAGAATAACGAGCCCCCGCAGTCAGTACTCGCGGCTCGCCCGGGATACCCGCTGCCCCGGACCGGCTGCGTCGCACCGCTGTCGCCGCCACCACCGCTCCCGACGCGGCTACAGTCGCCCCCAACAGCCGCCGACGCGAAGATCCCGCTGCTGCGAGTTCAAGTTTCTCTTTGTCCATTGAATTCACCACACCCCTGACTGCCTCACGCTGCTGTTTGACCACCCCGGCTTCATCAGAAGCCCCACACGTCAGCCAACCATCCATTCACCCCGCACCCGCACCCGCAACCGCACCCGCACCCGCACCC
>JBJTPZ010000749.1:0-9089 GCA_046075365.1 Planctomycetaceae bacterium | reverse complement strand
GATAGTGGATCTAGGAAAGATTTTTGAAATTGAATTTTATAATCAATATAATCATTCAATTTAAATTCCTTTGGCAATTTTCCAGAAAAAGATATTACTTGATCTTCTCCGCTTATTCCCCCAAATGGATTTGGTTTCTTTAAATATAGAAATTTAATCTTATCGCCTTCGATAATCTTTTTATACTTTTTGGCAATTTTAAATTTATCAAGATTATGATTGTAAATCAAAGCACCCTTTACAGCAATCGGAGTTGATTTTTTGTAAATAGTTGCTTTATCAGAATACTTTTCCATTCCATGAACGCTACGAGGAAATGCTACATCTTCTGGAGGAAGAGAATAAAATTCATTTCTTCGATCTTCGATAAATTTATGAATATCCTCGACTGTACCATTCATTATTATTTCAATGGCAGTCTTTAAATGTTTTCTAACAATTTCTGGAGTTGAACTTCGTGTGGTTTCAATGCCCATGATTTTTAGTTTAGGTTCAGAATATCGAACTCCTTCTGAATCCCACACATTTAACATGTATCTTTTCTTGGCAGTCCAGATACCTTTATCGGCAATCACTTCACGACCCATCTGCATTTTATTCTCATAGGCATTCATGATATTTGCCAATTCTTCAAATTTCTTTTCAATGAATGGCAGTATGATTTTATCTGATGCTGTGTTTAGATAATTTATCTTTTTATCAACTGAATCAGACAGAACAAATTTATCGACAATCGCGTTTAAATCAAGATAAACAGAATCGGTATCGGAAGCAATTACATAATCAATTTGTTCAGTTCCTACCATTTTATTAATGAACTCGTTTAATTTTAAACCAATCCATTGAATTGACAACTGACCAGACAATGTAATTGCTTCAGCAAGCTCGGTAGAATAGTAACGAAAATATTCATTACCAATCGCACCATATGCCGAATTCAATTGAATCTTACGAACCAATTGAAAGTTATGATATTTAGAAATATCCAATTCACACTGCTTACGGAGCAATAGCAGTTCTTCTGTAGATAATTTCGAATAAGATTTCATAAAGTTTGACTCCATACTCCGTCTATGAGTATACCATATGTTGGAATGTCGTCAACAGTTATTTTTTCTACAGAGTAACATTGAGAAATTTTCATCTCTTTGCGAAGTTTATTTAACTCCTCTGCTTCAGCAACGGCGTTTGTTTTCTTTTTATAGCTCCCTGATTCGATCCGGGGCACTGCAGTCGGTCAGGTACAAATCACGAATCCGGGTGCCCACCTCAATCAGTCTCTGGTGATCAAAGGCCGACAGGCGAATCTGCACAGCCCTCGGATTGTCAAAACGAGCGTTTGTCTGGAAGTCGACATGCAGCCGCTGAGCCAGGGGCTCCAGACGCAGCACACCCTGCGGTCCCTCGAAAAATGCGGGCGTTCCGGTCACAACCAGATACAGCCCCGGAAATCGCCCCAGATCCATTTCATCCATGAGCTGTCGCAGGGCATTCAGGCTTTTGTCACGCACATCACTGCGAACGCGCTGAATGGTTTCCACTTCATCCAGTACCAGCACGAGGCCAGCGTAGCCGGAATCCTTCAGAATCAGCAGCAGACCGCGCAGAAAACTGAGTGCCGCGAAGTGATCGACGTCACCCTTGATCCCCGCCTCGCGTTTGACGCCGGCTCCAATATGCGGCTGTCCGGCCAGCCAGCCTGCCAGACCCTCGGCTGTCGCATGCTGATCATTTCTTTGAGCACTGCGGTACGCCCGCAAGGCCGCAGCAAATTGCGGAGTCGCCCGGGTAATCTCACCCAGCCGCTGTTCCAGCAGCTCATCCGCACGGTCTGCCAGCTTCTGCTGATCCTCCGGATCAATCGTCCCCTCAGCCAGCACATCCTCTTCCAGCCCGTAAAACCAGCCATCCAGCACCGAGCGAAACGCCCCCAGAAAACAGTCGGGCGTGGATAATTGCTCCATCGCGCGGCGGTACACAGTCTCTAACCGATGCAGCGGAGTCTCAGTTTCTGAGATCTGTACCTCAGCTGTGGCAAACCCCCGCTTCCTTGCAGACTCCTGCACCCAGCGAGTAAAAAATGTTTTGCCGCAGCCGTATTCACCGCGAACTGCCTTGAACACCGCGCCGCCCTGCGACACGTCCCGCAGCTCCTCGGAAACAGCGTTTTCAAATCGCTGCAGCCCCACCGCCAGCAGGTCCAGCCCGCGCTGCGGAACTGTGCCTTTCCGCAAAGCAGCGATGATCTCACGTCGACGTTCCGGACTGACCTGCATCTTTGATTTACTCCAGACCGAACTGGCGTTTCAGGCGCGCAACATTCAATTGAACTCGGTTCGCCGTGCGGTCCATCGTCAGGCTTTCATAGCCATCCACATTCAGCACGCGCTGCATGGTGGCAATCAGGCCATCCAGACGAGCCATCGGCAAATCCGCTGCGCGGGCGAACGCCACCGGTGTCATAATTCCCCCGCTGGCATCCAATGAACTTAAACACTGCCGCAGCTTATTGTCATCCAGAGCATGCCGACGCACCAGCACCTTCTGGTTCCTGTAGGCTTCACAAAGCAGCAGGCGTGAGATCCAGCCGTCGTCAGTCACCGTTCCCGCAGAAACGGCGGCGTGTTCCAGGCCGGCAGCCACCACCGGCGGCTCCGGCTCATTGTCGAACAGACCAGGCTCAATAAATCTGGGCGGAACAGCCACGCTGACGGGTATTTGGGGGGCTTCAGGAACAGCCACAGGTGCAGCGGACCACCAGTCCGGCCGCGGATACTCGCAGCGAGTCAAGGCCCCGTGCCCGTCCGTGCGTCCCCTCAGCAGCACCAGCGGACAGACCATTTCCTGCGGCGTGGCACCTCCGTGATAGCCATTCTGCTGACCACTGAACCGCACCTTTTCGCTCCACGGTGCCGTGATGCTGCCAGCCCCCGCCAGCACGCGACGACCGGACAACACCACCTCGTCCTCCCGCGCGGCACTGCCGGTTTCACGCCAGCGGCTGCTTTCCGAGCCATCGCGGTGCTCGCCGTCAGGACGATGCCAGATGTGCCCGTGGTCGCTGGCCAGGACAACGACTCGCCCTGCATCCCGCGCCAGCCGCAGCAATGACCGCAGCGGGCTGATCCGACTGATCGACCAGTTATCCAGTACCTGCTGCGCATTGCTGAGACGATCATCAATCGCGTTAATCACGACTGCGACGATCCGCTGAGCAGGCTCCGAGATGGCTCTGGTCACTTCAGCCGAAATCACCCCGCGATTCCCGTCGGTCAGCTCCCCCTTGTGAAACAAACGCGGCGGGTACGCGCGAATACTGTGCTGCACAAGCCCGCCGCAGTTTTCAAACCCGCGCTTTTCTGCCGACTGACCACCCGACTGCAGTGTGCCCGTCAGCAGACTGGCTCTGGAATACTTTGTCTCACTGGGAATCGCGGCGATCACGGGTTGCGGCACTTCACCCGACTCATGCAGCGTGGCTTCAAACCAGTGATCCTGGCGAATGTCTTCCAGAATCTCATGACAGATCGCCCAGCTCATGCCGTCCAGCACGATCAGCAGCACCCCGCTGCCCGCTGCGGCAACTGGAGCCACCACTTCGGTCAGCACATCTTCCACACCCAAAACAGCGGAATTCGAGGCACCGGCCGAGGTCCAGTCGCTGAGCAGCTCTGCGAAGGCCTGACTGACACGCTCACGACGTTCCAGCACCACCCGATCCAGCTGCTGATAAACACTCGAAACTGCACGAAGATCCTCGCCCCGGCTGAGCGGTTCACGGGCCCAGTCGACAAAAGACACCTCCCGCACATACTGGCTGGCCAGCTCAGCAAAAGACGTCGCCGGCTCGAACGCAGTGCCCAGCCAGCGCAGCAGCCGCACCGACATTTCCGCTCGCACCACCTGATCGCGGTTCCGATTCAGGCCGGCAAAACGATGATTCAGCACATCCAGCAGACGCGTTTCGCACTGCAGAAGTGTGGCGGCAGATCGCTGCTTCAGGAATTCGCCGACCGCCTCCCCCAGCCTCTCCAGTCGTCGATCGAATGACCAGCGAGTCAGTGTGCTGCGGTGCACATGGTCAGCACAGCCCAGCTGCTTCAGCAGCTCATCCGCCCGCTGCAGGCAGTCCTGAGTCCTGCGAGTCTCGTCAAGTCGATCCAGGTCACTGATCGCTTCGGCCGCCGCGTGCCCCAGCGCCCGCCCCAGTGCACGCGACAACGGCAGATTCCCGTGAAATCGCTCCAGACGACCCGCCGGGGCGTCCAGCACTGCTTCGTCCCCTGAGCCGTAAATTACCTGGCAGGCCACAGCAATCGCCACGGCATCAGCCGCGAATCCATGCTCGACAATTCTCAGGACCGACGCTGCCCCTTCCCCCACTGTCTGCTGCAGTCGCCGCCCCAGACTTTCCCGCAGCTCCGGCGCAGCCGCCTGATACCTGCGACTGCCCGATTCCGTCGTCGCCCACAGCAGCAGCACCGATAACAGCTCCGGTTCGCGTTCCCCCATGTCAAACACGTGACGACAGACCGACCGCCAGACAGTCCCCGCATCCAGCACTCCGGCCGATACAGGTGGATAGCCGTCAGCCGGAGCGTTCTCGAGCAGAGACCGCACCACCGCAGCATCCAGCACCGCACGATCCAGCTGCCGAGCACGGAACAACGAACACAAACTGGCCCAGTGATCAATCGGAAACAACCGACTGCGAACCAGACGCCCCACCACATCGTTTCCGAGATCGGTCTGCTGCAGACCAGTCAGCAGCACCAGACGACTCTGCTCCTTCTCCGCCGTCAGCAACGCCTCGCGAAATTCGAAAACCGTGTCCGCCCGCAACACCCGCGCCCGACCAAATTCAAACTCCACCTCCGCCGGACCGTCAATCGCCGGAGCCACATGCAGACCAACCACCAGCGCAGCAGCATCCCGCTGCCAGCGGTCTTCCACAATCGAACGAATCTGAGCTGATGAAAGTATGGGCATGAGAAAGACAAAGGATGAAGGATGAAAACCGAACCCCGAAAACCGAACCCCGAACCCCGAACCCCGAACCCCGAACCCCGAACACCGAAAACCGTCCACCGAAAACCTCCCCCCCCCTCACCCCTCCCTGATCTCCTCAAGGCTCCAGTGAATCGACAGCCGTAACTGCGGATTTCGCTCCAGCTCTGCCAGGATCTTTCGCACTTCCGTCACAGATTCGCCATGCTGCAACCGAGCATGCGCGGCTGTCGCCACCTGCTTCCACTGCTGAGCCTGCTCGGGCTTTCGCTGGTCCCGCACTGGCGGCAACGGCGGCAGTGGCGGTGGCGGCACTGGCGCCGCTGGCGGCACAACGGCAACGATCGGCTTTGGCGGAGTCAGCAGAGCGATCGCCTGATTTTCCGCGTCAGCCAGACGCTTCCCCAGCCCGCCAGCCCCGGCGATTGCCAGTTCGTCCGCCTTCAGAATCTCGCGAATTTCACCCAGCAGCAGGTCCGCCTGCGTGCGTCTGTCGTCCTGCAGCCGCGACACCGCACTGAACAGGTCCCATTTTGTGTTTCGCAGGCATTCCATAACGGCTGTGACGGATTTGAAACTGCGAGCCATCGCGGGGCCCGATGTTTCCACCGGTGCGGCTGCCATCGCCGTGACCACCGCCGTGGCATCCCGCCCCTGAATATCCTTCAGCAGCCGCCGCATGGCACGAGCAGTTCGCAGCCGATCCGCCTGCTCCAGCTCGGCCCCCGAAACTCCCACGTTCTGCAACACCAGCTGCAGCCGATCCGGCAGGCTGTCACAGTCGGCCTTCAAACCGGCCATCGTCTCACGCACCTTCTGCTCCAGCATTGCCAGATTCCCGGCATTCAGCAGCATGGAAATTGCAATGCCGAAAATCTCGGACACACGATGCACAGCAGTCTGCCAGTCCCCGAGATCGGGTAACCGCTGTTCCACCAGCTCCAGATCCGCAGGCAGATCGTCCAGTGCTGCCGGATAGCTGCGTTCATGAAGCACAAACGAGCGATTCGTCTGATCCGCGTACACCAGAATCAGCAGGTTCTGAATCACCGTCGGCAGTCCCCGTTCTTCCGGCTGATCCATCCAGCGACGCAGGTCAGCCACCGTGGGATGCGGCTGACCGGACTGCTGCAGCAGTTTGTTGAAGTGAGATTTCCAGAACGGACCCAGCACGAACGGGGTTTCGTGCATCTGACCCAGTTCCAGCGGATTGCAGATATTCCGCATCTTTGGACGCAGAGCCTTGTCCTCAATAATCAGGCGGCCGTCCTGAGTCCTGGCGGCTTCCTGACAGGCCGCCAGCACCTGCTTCAGATCGGCCCCGAATTTCACTTCCTGACCGAACTTTGGATGCTTTGGATACTGATGAGACAGTGCCTGATCCAGCAGATGCTCAACGGCTTCGCTGAGCCTGGCGCCCACCGGTCGCTGCAGCTGCAGCGAAGGATACAGAGACTGGAAGTGCAACTCCGACATGTCGTAGGCATTGTCAAGCGACCCCGGGGTGGGTTCGCCGCGAAGTGCATAGGCCGCTTCCACAATCTGCGTCAGTCGTGTCTGCAGAGCATTCTGCTGATTCCGCAGCAGCACCCGGGCTGTTTCGCGATCCTGCAGCGACAGGTGCCGCGCATACTGATCCAGACTGCTGCCCCGCAGGAGGTGGTCAATAATCACCAGCTTGCCCAGCTCGCCTTTGGTTCTGGCAGAGAAGAAGGCGGGCAGCCAGACCAGCGTTTTTTGAGCCTCGTTGCGGTCCCGGAATTTGTTCAGCCGGTCGAGGTCTTCAATCGGCGTGTGACCCTCCTGGTCAAACGGAAAATCCAGCACCAGTTTCCATTCGTCATTCGAACGCAGTGATTCATCCGGTAACGTGCGGACATTCGTAAACAGCACATTGCAGCTGCGACGCGTCCCGCGCCACAGGAAACTGTGATTCAGGTACATTTCATCCGGGTCGTCCAGTCCCATGGACTGAAACAGAATCCCGCGAATTCGGGACTGCCGATTGCCCGCATTGTCAAAGACGCGAGCTGCTTCGATCAGCCCTTCCGTATCGACGCCCTCCAGTTCCAGCGACACAAGCGGATTTGACGCATCCCCGTCCACCCGAATTTCACCGCAGACCCCGGCCCACGTGCGCAATTTTTGCGCCACCATTTGATGCTCGCGACCCGCAACACGGGCTCGGATCGTCCCATGATTCAGCGCAGCCAGCTTCACGCAGTTCATATTCTTCAGCACGTCCACTCCCTGCACCAGAGTCGACAGCAGCAGGCTCTTGATCAGCCGATCATCGTTTTCAAAGCGCGTCAGTCGGGCTGCCACCTCAGAATCCGCAGCGGCCTGCTGCCGCGCCTGCTCAAGATCAATCTCATGCTGCTGCTCAAGCATCGGACGCAGTTTGTTCTGATACAGCTTGCGGGCATTTTCGAAGCGAATCCGCATCACGTCCGTAAAAGCTTCATCACCATGTGCCACAACATCCCACAGGTCACCCAGCGGGATCACGTCACCCAGCCGCAAAGTGTCGCGGCGATTCACCAGCAGCTGCAGCATGATCTTCAGCGCTGTTCGTTCGCGCTGCAGTGCACTGGAAACAGCCACCAGAGCCTGAATCAGGGCCGGACTGAAGGGATAGACCTGGCGAAACATGGCCCGGTCCGCGTCCCGCGTCAGCAGCACGTCCATAATCTCCTGCCGCGTCCTGCCGGTCTGCTCAAACGCCAGATCCAGCTCGGCCCGACAGGCATCATTCCGCGGACGCAGCACACGCTTCTGAGCAATCACGGGGAGATTGCGGTCTTCCAGCGTGATCGTATGAAAGCGGCCTTCCCAGTGCGACAGCACATCGCCAAAATTCAGCTGCTGCAGGCCGGCCACGCCTTCGCCAATCAGATCCCGCAAGTCACGCTGCCGGGCCACAAAACTGACGATCGGAATCGGACGTTCCACACGTCGCGATTCCACCAGTTTGGCCAGCTTGTTGCCCTCGATCTGCACGAAATGCAGATCGCCGGCGTGAGTCGCCAGCCAGAGAATCAATTCATCCAGAAACAGAATCAGCCCGTCATAACCCAGCGACCGGGCATGTTCGCTGATCACCGCCAGTCCCTCGTCCAGATCGACGTAAGCTTCATCCTTGCCCTGAGCAATCCCGCGAAACGCCGGGAAGATATTTTCGACCAGCCGCCCCACCAGCTGGCTGCGTTCCGTGCTTCTCGGCGGCGCCTGCAGCGCAGCCGCAAACCGCGCTGCATTCCAGCCCTCCAGCTTGCCCCAGCCCGATGCCGCTTGCGGCTTACCACCCCCCGACGACGCACCCGCCCCCCGAACACCGTCCCCCGAAAACCGAGCACCTTTTCCGTTCAGGTCTTCAAAAAACTTTTCATCCCCCAGTCGTTCGCGGAGCTGTTTCGCGTTCTCGAAGATTTCATCGGCCAGATACACGCCGGGCAACGGGCAGCCGGGATGATGTTCCTGCACATAGTCCACGTAGCCGCCCAGGATCGCGGATTCCATGCTGCGAGCCCCGATCATGTGGTAGGGGACCAGCAGGAACTTTTTGTTTTCGACCCATGCGTGCGAATCGCAGACTTTGGCCAGTTCGGGGATCGACCGCACAGCCGCATTGTGCTGCAGCAGCAGATGCAGCACGGCCATGAAGTGCGACTTCCCCGAACCGAAACTGCCGTGCAGGTAGCAGGCTTTGCTGTTGCAGGCATCGACGGCACTGTGGATGAACCCGAGGGCGTCGTCGAAGCAGCTGACGAGCTGCGGAGTGACCACGTACTGTTCGAGCGTTTTTTCGGGCTCCGTGACCCCCTTGGACAGGTTGAGGACAAAATCGCCCTTGCGGACGCGTTCCGGGAGGTCAAGGATTTCGGAGATGAGTTTGTCAGGCATTGGGAAACAACCACGAAAGACACGAAAAACGTGAAAATGTTGAGAATCAATTGTGTGAAAAATGGTGAAATGCCAATGAGTCGCCCATCGTGGCAGTTTTCACAAACCCATCATTAGAAGGAACTTACAACATCGAGAGACGCTCCAATTGCATAAAACATGATCTAAATCTCCCCTTC
>JBJTPZ010000748.1:0-5135 GCA_046075365.1 Planctomycetaceae bacterium | reverse complement strand
ACTCTGAATGGTCTGAGATCCTGCCGCGAAGATCGCTTCGTAGCCCTCGTTCGGACACGCGTGCAGCAGTCCCCGCAATTCCTCGGGCACAGTAAATGTCACGAGGAAATGATGCACAGGCAACAGCCGGTCGGACGTCTTCTGCAGCCAGGCCTGAGTCTTCTCATGCTGGCAGTTGGGACAACGTCCATGGTTGACCTCGCCGCGCCATGAAATGAACTGGCAACACTGCCGCCGACGTAGAATCGCACACCAGGCTGATCGAGGACGGCAGCTACTGGAGTGAGTGCAGAAATAAGATCAGTGCCGTCATTCAAGCTGCCGCTCCTGCAGGTGTCGTCGAACGTCGCACGCCAGCTCTGTGCCCCAGGTGAGTTCGATAAACCTTAAACGAACTTCGGATTCGCTGAATTCCGGGTGTCGTCTGCGAATGGCGTTCAGCGACATGTCTTTGAGCTGCTGAGACCATGCACACATTCGAGCGATGCGTTCCTGAGGTGACATGCGACGAAACCCATTCAGCTGCACCTGAAGGGCTTCCGCAGATGTATCCGTGGTGTGTGATGAGACGGTCATTGACAGATTTTACCATCGGCGGGGGGATTCGTGAACTGACTGCAGGCACTGCCGCTGCACAATTATTGATGCCAATCAGCGTTCAGCATGGTCGATCAGCGACTCCACCTGAACCGCAGCCATTCCGCGTCCATCCCGGAATTCCACATTCCGCAATCGTCAGTCGCCCTGTGAATCGCGTAGTTCTTCAGATAGCGATGTCACACTTTGCACTCTTTTCGGCTCTACGTCAAATGCGGTGCGCCGTGTAATACAAGTGTTTAGACAAGGAATTTGAATTTCGCCTCGTGGAGAGCGAAGAGTTTGAGGATGAAGTATTGCTGATCTCTGTACCCGTAAGCGGCTCGCTGAGTGCAAAAATCAGAACCAGCTGTGATGACGGCGTAAATCCTTCTGACCACGAACGACTCGACGGTTATCGCCTCTCGATCGACTCCGATGCTGTCGCCGACGCGTGCGCTGTTATGATCCTGCGGTCGATTCTGGTTACGAGCACTGCTGAGCACAGGCACGAGGTCCGGACCAGGGCAACGCCGGAACCACAGGAACAACAAAGTGGCGGTGGTGAGCTTTTTCGTGAGAGCCTGTCAGCTCCCGCCACCTGCTGATCCCGACCGTACGGTCGCGGCAGTCCGAGTTACGGCATCATATGATCTCTTTTGCGACCACAACGATGTGCTGACCTTTGGGAACCGGGGCGGCCCAGGCCTGGGCGAGCACGACGCCGTCGAGAGCGGCGATGCAGGGCCAGGGTTCAAGATCGAACTGATCGAAGTCGTGCAGCAGCCCGACAGTCTGTCCGCGGCGAACGGCTGTGCCGCATTCCACGAGCGGTTCGTAGTGGCCGGCAAAGGGCGCCGGAATAAAACAGTCGCGGTCGACCATCTCCAGTTTTCGCTGGGTACCGGCTTTGTGGTGCGCAATGGGTTCGATCGTGCCGTGGAGCAGATTGTTGCGAATGAGCGCCGCAAGCACTCCCTGGCGTCCGTAGCGCACGCCCTCCGGATTGACTGCTCGGCCCCATCCCAGTTCCGTGCCGACAGTGATCTTGCCCAGGCGTTCAGCTTCGGAAGGGAGCAGCCCGGGGGTTTGGTTCTGGTAGACCATCAGCGATGGAGTGCCGAACCAGCGGGCCGTGTCTTCGATGCGGGCTCCGAGTTCCGGGTCGTCGATGGGATGATAGTTTGCACAGATGGAAAACCGGGCGACGTCTCCGCCGGAGTGCAGATCCAGCACGATGTGCACGCGGGGCCAGATGTAAGTGCGGACGAAGTCGGCGATGCGGTGAGTGATTCCGGCGAGCGCGGGATTGCGACCGGCTCCATCGACAAACGCGCGATTCAGATTGACGCCGTCGTCCAGCCGGCTTTCGCGAGTGCCGGCAAGGAAGGCGGCGGGGTTGAGCACGGGGATGAGAATAATGCGGCCACGCACGTCCGCCAGCCGGATTTCGCGCACCAGGTGCTTCAGTGCCACCGGGCCTTCATATTCGTTGCCGTGATTGGAACCGAACGACACCAGTCCCTGGCCGTCGCGGGTTTCGGGACCGACAAAAACGGTCAGCGGCAACAGGTGGTCGCCCCAGATGCTGTCGTGTTCGAGCGCCACCCAATAGTCCCGACGTCCGGGAGAATCCAGATCCAGTCGCTCCGGCCGTACGATCGTTCTTGTCACGTGTGGGTCTCCTGATCCTGCAGAGGAAGCCACAGCAGATGCAGTGGCAGGGAGCGGGATTCTGGCGAGTGGTGACGGAATTGAAAAGGCAGCCGATTGAAAAGTCAGCCGCGGAGCCGCCCTGTTTCAGCCGCCGGCAGCGGATGTCAGATTCTGCCCGTCCGGATTTCGACGCTTCATCAGATACTTCTGAAAGTCCTCACACACAACCCTGAACTGTGGTGTTTGTTCGGAGGGCCCCGGGTTGCCTGGCCCAAAGAGTTCCCAGGCGTCGTTCAGGAATTGCAGCCCGGTGGCACTGTAGTGGTGTCGGGTGAGGGTGCGATCCAGCAGACGAACGGCCATCAGGCCGCGCCAGCGGAGGCGTTCATTGAGCCCCTGCCGTTTGTGCAGCTGCCTCGCAGACTCGTATGCAATCTTCCAGGACCGTTCTGCGGGTTGCTGCTGGCCATCTTCTGCCAGAGCAGCCACTTCGTGAAGGCGCGCCAGCAGCAGCGTCTCAGGGTCGACATCCTTGAGGATGCGGACGTACTCTGGATTGCTGAGCAGTCTCTTTGAGGGGCGAATGACTGCGCTCCAGAGAAATCGCGCCAGTCGCAGGTCCTTCCCGGAACGTTCCTGGGCGTTGGGCAACAGCAGAAATAATTCGACGACCCGGTCTGCCTCCCGAAGCTCCGTGCTCAGTTGCAGGACGGATGATGCGTCGGCATCCCCAGCCAGCTTAACCACCTCTGCCGGCGACGCGGCTGAAAACGTGAGCGACGGCAGGCGACCGTTGAGCACCGCTCCAGGCACAAACCCTGCCACCGCGAAGAGCACCTGCAGTATTATCACGGTGGTGAACTGCGGCCGAAGCAGAGTTCTGAACGGTCGACGCAGCCATCTTCGCAGCCGGGCTCGCGGCGTGAGGCAGTCCAGCTCATCAGCCAGTTCAGCAGCCGTTTGAAAGCGCCTGCCGGGTTCTTTCTGCAGGCAGCGGAGGCAGATTCGATTGAGCACTCTGGAAATGCCGGGAGACAGTCGGCGGGGCGGACAGGGTGCTCTGCGACAGATTTGTCCGCTGAGTTCCAGGTCATGGCCGGCACGAAACGGGAGCACACCGGTGAGCAGTTCGTAGAGGATCACACCAAGTGCGTACACGTCGGTCGCGCGGCCGAGTTCCGCTGCGGGGCCGGAAATCTGCTCTGGAGCCATCCACGCCAGCGTTCCTCGCGGACGACGCCAGATGTCGGCAAAGAGCCCCTCGCCGTGCAGCCGGGCACAAAGCCCGAAATCGGCCACTTTGGGGATCCAGGGAAGATGCCCCTCAGTCTGGTCGCTGCTCGTGGACGCCAGCGCGTCGGCTGCAGGGGGCTGCATGAGCAGAATGTTTTCGGGCTTCAGGTCCAGATGCAGCACTCCGGATTCATGCGCCGCATGAACCGCCCTGGCAACGGCAGAAATCAGCTGCACGCACTGGTGCTGGTTGAGTGTCCGGTGCTGCACAGCCTTTCGCAGCGAACCGGCAGATGCGAGTTCCAGAACAAGATGCGGAGAATCGTGTTCAAGGTCAAACTCAAGCAGCTGCACGATATTGGGATGCTGCAGCTGTGAGAGCAGGCGAGCTTCGCGGGAAAGTCCGCTGAGGTACTCTGCAGACCTGTGAGCCGGATTCAGACTCTTGACGGCGACCCGGCAACCATTGCGGTCATCAATTGCCAGATAAACGGAGCCCATACCGCCACGACCCAGCGGTGAGAGCAGTCGCAAATGGCCGAGACGGCTGCCGGGTGACAGGGGATCCGGCAGAGACTCCGACGAAGAACTCTGGTGGCCACGAGCCGCCGCAGAGTCGGTTGCAGAGTCTGCGGACGGGAACGATCCGGCAGAGCCGATCGGCACCGCAGCGAGGTCACCCACCATCGCCCAGCAGGCCGGGCAATGATCCAGATGACGCACCAGCAGGGGATCGAGATCGGTGTCCGGGAGCCTGCTGAGCATTTCGGACCACTGCTGTCGAGTGGGGCAAAGCGTCTGCATGAAGACCTCTGGTGCTGATGGTTTGACTGAGGCTTCAGCCCCTTTCCATGCTGGCGATTTCTTCGGCGAGCAGTTGTCGAATTCGTGTGTTCCACAGATACACCGTCGCTCGACTGACCCCGAGCATCCCGGCGGCGTCTTCTGCCGCGTATTCGGCCTGTGACAGCAGTTGAAAGGCCTGCCACATCGAAGCATTTACCCGGGCTCTGACACGTTTGCAGGCGACTTCCAGAAGCTCCTGTTGCTCCAGCTGCTCCGCTTCCCGCGAAAGCTGCTGATACATCGCCGACAGATCCCGGTCCTGAGCTTCATCGGCTGCTGATCCGGAAGCCGGTCGGTGCATCGACACCAGCACCGGTCGCCGGGAACGTTGACGCAGCAGCATCAGCCAGGTCGTGCGGGCCACGGTGCGGATCCACGCGCGAAAGCTGAAGGGACCCGAATGCTGATACCCCTGGATGTGCTGGTAGACGCGGAGGAGTGTTTCCTGGGTCAGGTCTTCGGCGTCGGCTGTCGATGCGCCCCAGCGACGACAGGTGTGAAATACCCAGTCACCATATCGTCGCTGCAGATCGCTCCAGACTTCTGAATCCGGGCCATCCGTGGCCAGCTGCCGAAGAAAACTGCTGCGCGTGAGCGACTGGGCGGACATGAAAGTGCTCCGAAAAAGGCCGCGTGGCAGCGAACCGACTGAGAAGGACAGGGGAAGAGCGATTGTGATGCGGATTGACCGCGTGCTTTTGCTGTCACGGCAATCCGGCGCTTTTGAAAAGCTGGGGCGTCTGGGGTTTGCGGGAAGTTCGCGGGGGTTTCGGCAGGTAAGGGGCTTTGGGGAAAAAGAGTAATGGCACTGATGAAAACTACAC
>JBJTPZ010000747.1:0-9518 GCA_046075365.1 Planctomycetaceae bacterium | reverse complement strand
CCCGCTGATGCACAGCCGGCAAAGTCCCCAAAGGAAATCGTGGATCTTAAATCCATACGGCTCGACAACACTCGACTGACCGGCATCTTCCCCGCTTCAGACTGGGGCATCGATGGCAGTATCCGCTTTTCTCTGGCAATGACAGAACCTGATCCTCAGCTCCGTGATCGTCCGGCTGCCATCGGCACGCTGATCTGGCCCGACGGCACATCCTCCGTGGTCACCGCCTCACGGATCGAACCTGCCGCTGCTCCTGCCCCCGCAACCGCTGAAGCCTCGACTGCTGCTGCCGAAAAGAAGCCGGCTGAACCCGCAGCCTCGGCTGCACCCAAAGCTGCCGCATCGTTTGAAGTCAATTACCCGCTGGGATCCTTCGGTCGCACCGCTTTGCCCGCAACCGCCGGACCAATGGCCTTTGTTCATGCCACGATCTGGACCTGCGGTCCGGCCGGCATCATTGAGGACGCCACACTGCTGATCGACGGTGGTCGGATCGTGGCGGTGGGCCGCGATCTTCCGCTCCCCGCCAATGCTCAGATCGTTGACGTTCGCGGCATGCACATCACGCCCGGCATCATCGACTGCCACTCGCACTTCGCCACCGATGGCGGTGTGAACGAAGGTACCCAGGCAGTCACCAGTGAAGTGCGAGTCGGCGATTTTGTGGATGCCAACGATATCACCATCTATCGTCAGCTGGCCGGTGGTGTCACTGCCGCCAACATCCTGCACGGCTCAGCCAATCCGATCGGCGGACAGAACCAGGTGGTCAAGCTGCGGTGGGGTATGACCGGCGAAGGCCTGAAATTCACCGAAGCTCCTGCCGGCATCAAATTCGCCCTCGGTGAAAACGTTAAGCAAAGCAATCGCACCGACGGCGGGGGCCGTTATCCGGCAACACGCATGGGTGTAGAACAGGTATTCCGCGACGCCTTCGAAGCAGCTCGCGATTACCAAAACAGACACGATTCGTGGCAGAAGAATCGTCGAGGACTGCCGCCACGCCGTGACCTCGAACTCGAAGCAATCTCCGAAGTGGTACTGGGCAAACGCTGGATCCATTGCCACAGCTATCGGCAGGATGAAATCCTGGCCCTGCTGGAAATCCTCAATCAGTACAATATCCGCATCGGCACTCTGCAGCACATTCTCGAGGGCTACAAGGTGGCGGACGAACTGGCGAAGCACGGTGCCATGGCATCCGCCTTCTCCGACTGGTGGGCCTACAAATTCGAAGTCTACGACGCCATTCCATACGCCGGTGCCCTGATGCATCAGCAGGGAGTCGTCGTTTCGTTCAACTCAGACGACGGTGAACTGGCCCGACATCTCAATCAGGAAGCTGCCAAAGCGGTGAAGTACGGCGGTATTCCCCGTGAAGAAGCCCTGAAATTTGTCACTCTGAACCCCGCAAAGCAGCTGCGAATTGACCACCTCACCGGCTCGCTTGAAGCCGGCAAGCATGGTGACTTCGTGATCTGGAACGGCGATCCGCTGTCCAACTTCACTCGCTGCGAACAGACCTGGGTGGATGGTCGCCGCTACTTTTCTCGCGATGAAGATCAGCAGATGCGACAGGAATCCGCTCGTCGTCGCAATGTGCTGATCCAGAAAGTACTGGCATCGGGTGAGGAATCCCGCGAGCCATCACAGGGGTCAGAAGACCCCTCAGCTCTCTGGCCTCGCTTTGACGAGTACTGTGCGCACTTCCGACACCAGGCAGCGCTGCAGCAGCAGCGTGAACGACAGCAGCAGGAAGCTCAGCAGCAGGCGGCACCCTGACCGCAATTCCCTGATCACCGGCTCTGTTCCTCAGTCTTCCAGGTTCTTTAGCTTCAATTGCACAAAACGGACATGCCTTATGACCGGACTTTCTGCTCGCCTGCTGCTGCTTGCCGCCTGCCTTTCCATTCAGCCGGCCACTGCTTCGGATCAGATTCCCGGTGCTCCGCAAAAAAAGCCGGTGGCGCTGATCAACGGTGTTCTGCACACGGTCTCCGGTCCCGTGATCGAAGCCGGTACGATTGTCTTTGACAATGGCCGTATCACCGAAATGGGACCGCGGATGCAGCCGCCGCCAAACGCCGACGTAATCGATCTGCAGGGCAGGCATGTTTATCCCGGCATGATCGAATCTCATTCACAGCTCGGACTGACAGAACTGTCTTCCACACGCGCTACGATCGATACCAGTGAAACCGGCCTGCTGAATCCCAATGTGACGGCAGCCACCGCTGTCAACCCGGACAGTGAACTGATCCCGGTCACTCGCGCCAACGGAGTCCTCGTGGCACTCAGCGCTCCGTCCGGCGGACTAATCTCAGGCAAAGCATCGCTGCTGCAGCTTGATGGCTGGACCAGTGTTGACATGACTCTGCAGCGAGAAGCCGGACTGGTCATCAACTGGCCCGCCTCATTCCGCTCGTCATTCTTCGGACCGCCGGCCTCTGCTGCTCCCGGCGGCTCGGAATCCGGCAAGTCCCCGGTGGACGAACTGCGAAACCTGTTCACAGCTGCGCGGGACTGGGCCAAAGCCCGCGCTGCCAGTCCGGATACCCAGCGATATGACATCCGCTTCGCTTCAATGCAGCCAGTACTCGCTGGAAAAATGCCGTTAATTGTGGCTGCAGATGAAGCCGAGGAAATTCAGGCGGCCGTCGCATTTGCCGTCGAGCAGAAGCTGCAGTTGATTATCTTCGGCGGCTACGACGCCGAATCCTGTGCCGAACTGCTGCGACGCTGCCATGTACCTGTGATCGTCAGTGCTGTGCATCGCGATCCCCGCAACGACCATGATGACTACGATGCTGCCTACACACTGCCCGAACGCCTGCGCAAAGCCGGCATCAGTTTCTGCATTTCCGGATCAGCTCGCAGCGAAACCTGGAATACCCGAAACCTGCCATACCAGGCTGCTACCGCTGCTGCTTACGGACTGCCACGCGATGAAGCCCTGAAATCAGTGACGCTGTACCCGGCACAGATCCTCGGAGTCGCCGATCGACTCGGTTCACTCGAACCCGGTCGCGATGCAACGATCTTCGTCAGCACCGGTGACCCGCTGGAAACTGATTCACAGGTGACACACGCATGGATCCAGGGCCGTGCCGTGGACCTCACCAGCCGACATACCCAGCTGGCCGGCAAGTACGGCGAAAAATATCGTCGACTGAAAGAAGGTCGCTGACGTCTGCCGCTCAGGAGTCCGCCGTGAATGCCCTGCCGGCCGTCGCCATGGCTGGCAATACCTGCTCAGCAACAATCCGGCCAATATTTAAGCAGGCTGTGGCGGCCGGTGAAGGAGCATTACAGACATTCACAACTCGCTCATGTCGCTGAATCTGAAAGTCATCAATCAGTTTCCCGTCCAGCCCAAGAGCCTGAGCCCTGACGCCGGAAGGACAGGCATGCAAATGCTCGGATCGAATCTCCGGCACCAGTCGCTGCAGCGCTTTCACAAACGCTGCTTTGAATAGTGATCGCCGAATTTCACCCAGTCCGGTCCTCCAGTTCCGCGCTGCCAGCCGCAGAAAACCAGGATAAGTGAGAGACTCCCACAAATCCCGCGGACTGATCGTCCGCCAGTTGTAGCCCTCGCGTGCCAAAGCAAACACGGCATTCGGACCACATTCAACACCACCATGCACCATCCGCGTGAAATGCACGCCCAGGAACGGGAATCGCGGATCCGGAACCGGATAAATCAAAGAATTGCAAAAACGATGGGCTTCCGGAATCAATTCAAAATACTCACCCCGAAACGGCACAATTCGCTCACGCAGCGGCTGACCACTCATACGGGCCAGCCGGTCGCTGTGCAGTCCCCCGCAGTTGACCGCCTGAGCAGCCTCGACGGTGACGTCAGAACACTCGAGCCGCACATGCTCAGAATTCTGCCGAATCGCCAGAACGCGACTGCCCAGACGAATCTGATGTCCGGCAGCCGTCAGTAATTCGCCCAGACGCAAACAGACACCCGGGTAGTCCACAATGCCCGACTCAGGTACATGAATCGCCTGAATACCGGCACAGTGCGGCTCAAGCTCGCGCAGCCGTTCCGGGCCGATCTGTTCACACTGCACCCCGTTCTGACGCCCGCGATCGAGGATCACCTGCAGCTGCGGCAGCTCGGACTGCTGCAACGCCACAATGACCTTGCCAGTCTTTCGCCAGGCCACACCATAACGGTCGCAGAAGTTTTCCAGTGCCAGTTTCCCGGCACGGCAATTTTGCGCCCTCAATGAACCAGGCCGATAATAAATCCCGGAATGCAGTACCCCGGAATTTCGCCCGGTCTGGTGAAACGCCAGCGAAGACTCCTTTTCAAGCAGTACGATCTTCTGCCGCGGATCACGCAGTGATAATTGCCAGGCTGTGGCCAGCCCGACAATCCCGCCGCCAATCACAGCGATGTCCGCTTTAACCGTATTCTGACCTGACAAACTGGTGCTCATGCAGGACTCACACAGGCGTTGCGGAACGACGAGGAACAGTGACGAAATGCTCAGAAACCAGCGAGCCTGAACCGTGAAAGCGATAGGCCGTCAGCATACCGTCCCGGGCAATGCTGTAGTCAAGGCAAGCCAGATTATGGCGAATCGGAGCAGGTTTGCGATCACGCAGCCAGTAATGACCGAAAAACAACGGACGAGCGTCCCTCGGGTAAGGGCAGGGCTGCACATCACCCGGGACTGCCGCACCCTCAAACTCAGGCAGAGGCAGACTGGGAAACATATAGTCTGAAAAACTGTAGCCAGCCGGATCATCAAACCAGCGAATCCGACCACGCTTTCGAACCAGACCCTCGCGGTCCGTCAGACTGACCCCGTTGGGGAAACGCATCTCAGGACCCTTCATCACCCGTTCAATCGAACGAAACAGGTCGGTTCCGCTGCGAGCCGCCTTGTGCAGATACGCGTCAGTCATCCAGCCCAGCTCGGCAGCGGCTCGCTGCAGCAGTGCCAGGTCAGCCGGATCCCAGCAGGCATGCACAACTCGCAGCTCCGGCAGTTCCAGACAGGCCGGCAGCGTCCGAAACCAGTCCAGTGAATCACGCAGCTGCGATGCCGAAAGCTGCTGCAGCGTCTGAGCAATCTGGCGATTGTTGTGTTCCGTATGCCGCCGCAAAAATTCCCCGGGAAGAAAAGGGTCGGGAGTATGGTACGCCAGTGCGTTCAGCTCATGGTTGCCCATGACAGCCAGCGCCGCCTGCTGCTGACACATACTGCGACAGATGTTCAGCACGTCACAAATCTGTGGACCGCGATCAATGAAGTCACCGCAGAAAATCACTTTGCGTTCCGGGTGCCGAAACACCGAAGATTCCTGCGAATACCCCAGTCTTTCCAGAAGTTCCACAAGTTCATCGGCACAGCCGTGAATATCACCGATAATGTCGTACATGATGCCCGAATGACTGGGAAAACTGTGCAGACTGAATGCCTGCTTACTGAACGTCACCAGTCGCCATCTTCCCGAGGGTTTCACTCCAAATCCATGCAGATTTCCGTACCAGGCCCGCGAATCTGGCGGATTCGCGAATTCGACAACATTGACACTCATTCAGCCAGTTTCCCGCTGCCAGACCCAACTGTTGCTTCCACCCGAGAGACAGATTGCGCAGAATCTGCGGTTCGCATGTCTCGTTGCCGCATCAACAACCGCGTCAACATCCCCGCAAGGAGAATTCCAGATGCCACAGAATGCTCGTCCCAGTCGTCGTTCGCTGCTGAAACACAGCTTTGCAGCAGCAGCCGGCCTGTACATCGGCGGCCCGGCTCGCGCAGCGTCGTACTACGACAAACTGAGAATTGCAGTCATCGGCTGCGGTGGACGAGGTGGCGGTAACCTGCAGTCAGTCTCATCTGAACACATCACTTTCCTCTGCGATGTCAACGAAGACACGGTCCGCAAGGCGGCACAGACGCACACACAGGCACGACAGGAAGCAGATTTTCGCCGCATCTTCGATCGCGCGTCCGAATTTGACGCAGTAGTCGTCAGCACCTGCGAACACACGCACGCCTTCGCCACACTGCCAGCCCTGCAGCTGGGCAAACATGTCTATTGTGAAAAGCCGCTCACCCACAGCGTGTACGAAGCGCGAGTCATCCGTGAGGCGTCCGCCAAAGCCAACGTCGCCACTCAAATGGGGACTCAGATTCATGCCGGCGACAACTACCGCCGAGTCGTCGAGCTGGTGCAAACCGGCGCCATCGGCAAAGTCTCAGAATGCCACGTCTGGGTCGGACGCGCCTGGGGACTGCAGTCAGCCGCCGATGCACAAAAAAACAAAGACATCGTGAATGTGACAGAACGTCCAGCAACCGCAGACCCCATTCCAGCCGGACTGAACTGGGACCTCTGGCTCGGACCCGCCCCCGAACGCCCCTTCAATTCCGTCTACTTCCCCGGACCCAAATGGTACCGCTGGTGGGACTTCGGAAATGGCACCATGTCCGATCTCGGCAGCCACTGGGTGGACCTGGCATTCTGGGCCCTCAAACTCAAAGCACCAGCATCCATCGAAGCATTCGGAGACCCCGCACACCCGGAAATCGCCCCCGCCTCCATGCACGTCAAATACGAATACAAAGCCGCAGCACAGCAGCCTGAAGTGGATGTGTTCTGGTACCAGGGCTCACACAAACCCGAACTGCTGACCAATGGCTCAATTCCGGCATGGGACAGTGGAGTCCTGTTTGTGGGTGAAAAGGGCATGCTGCTGTCAGACTACGGTCGCCACGTACTGCTGCCCGAAGACAAATTCCAGGACTTCCGCCGCCCGGATCCATTCATTCCCAAATCGCTCGGACACCACGAAGAATGGCTGCATGCCTGTCGCACAGGTGACCCCACCACATGCAATTTCGAATACGCAGGCTGGCTGACCGAAGCCAATCACCTCGGTAATGTCGCCTATCGTGCCGGACAAAAACTGCAGTGGGATGCCGATAAAATGAAAGTCACCAATACCAACGCGGCAGATCACTTCATCCGCCGCGATTATCGCAGTGGCTGGAGCCTTGGCTGAACTTCCCTACCACAACCTGCAACCTCTAAAGTCACATCACCATGAATCCGCTGACTCTGCAGGACTCCCTCAATCGCCGCATCTTCCTGAATTCAGCCTGCGGGACTACCGGCACGGCAGCGCTGGCTGCCCTGCTGCAGTCGTCCGTCGCCGCCGCTGCTGACCGCCCCGAACTTCAGGGATTGCCACACCACGCTCCCAAAGCCCGTCGCATCATCTATCTGTTCCAGTCCGGTGCTCCGTCCCAGATGGATCTGTTCGATCCCAAACCTGCGATGACAGCCCACCGCGGTCAAAACCTGCCGGAATCAGTTCGCCAGGGACAGCGACTGACCACCATGACCTCAGGGCAGGGCAGTTTTCCAGTCGCACCCAGCATCTTTCACTTCAGACAGCACGGCAACTGCGGCATGTGGTTCAGTGAACTGATGCCACACATGTCCAGACTCGCAGATGACTGGTGCATGATCCGCACCATGCACACTGAAGCCATCAACCATGATCCGGCGATCACCTTCTGTCAGACCGGTTCACAGCTTGCCGGACGCCCCAGCATCGGCGCCTGGGCCAGCTATGGACTCGGAAGTGAAAATCGCAGCCTGCCCGCCTACGTCGTACTCACATCGTTCGGCTCCGGTCGACCGGATGATCAGCCGCTCTACGACAGGCTCTGGGGGCCCGGTTTCCTGCCTTCCCGACATCAGGGCGTCAAGTTTCGCAACAGCGGCGACGCTGTCCTGTACCTGTCCAATCCGCCCGGAGTGTCGCCTGCCATGCGCCGCAGCACACTTGACCGCCTCAGCCAGCTCAATCAGCTGCAGTTCCAGGCCAGCCAGGATCCCGAAATCACGGCACGCATCGCGCAGTACGAAATGGCGTTCCGCATGCAGACCAGCGTCCCGGATCTGCTGGATTTCTCAGACGAGCCTCAGCATGTGCTCGATATGTACGGCCCCGATGTCAAACGGCCCGGCTCATACGCCGCCAACTGCCTGCTGGCTCGCCGCATGGCCGAACGCGATGTCAGATTCATCCAGCTGTTTCACATGGGCTGGGACCATCATGGCGGATTACCGGCCGCCATCCGCGGACAGTGCCGCGATACCGATCAGGCGACAGCCGCACTGCTGCATGACCTGAAAATGCGCGACCTGCTGTCCGATACACTGGTCGTCTGGGGCGGAGAATTCGGACGAACTATCTACTCGCAGGGTGGATTGTCAGACGAAAACTATGGTCGCGACCACCACCCCAGATGCTTCACAATGTTAATGGCAGGAGCAGGCATCAGGCCCGGAACAACCTGGGGCGAAACTGATGATTTTTGCTACAACGTCGTCCGTGACCCCGTTCATGTCCACGACCTGAATGCAACCATCCTGCATCTGCTCGGAGTTGACCATACCCGACTGACGTACCGCTACCAGGGTCGAGATTTCCGTCTGACAGATATCCACGGCGAACTGGTCCAGGGCATCCTCGCCTGATCGCAACCAATTCCACACCACCCATAAAAAAACCGGCGTCGAACTGAATCGACGCCGGATGTCTTCCCGGCTGCTTAAACAACCACCCGCTCAGCGACGCGGACCACGGCCGCCACCATCACGGTTGCCACCGTCACGATTGCGGTACCGGTTTTCCGTGCGTCGAGCATGATCTTCGGTCGGTGTTCGCAGTGACAAACATCCAATCGCATCCTCCCAGGTAGGAATATCCTGGTACTCAGGTGCCACCGGAAGTGCCGCACCACCACGACGGTCTTCACGGGGCTCGCGAGCCGCCTCGCGACTCTCACCGCCACGCTCACGACGACGACGAGGCTCACGAACTTCATCACCGTGATCCTGCGTCACGTCGCCACCACGCTCAGATCGTTCGTCACGATCCAGATCCCGGTCGCGATCACGCCGATCACGCTCAGGACGACCACGCTCCTCGCTGCGGTCACGACTGCCACGCTCTGATCGCTCACCACGCTCACCACGATCCGAACGCTCGCCACGCTCGCCACGGTCTCCACGGTCTCCACGGTCTGATCTGTCTCCCCGCACTGGCCGGTCAGCGACGTCCGGACGCTCGCCGCGGTCAACGCGTTCCCCGCGCTCCCCGCGAGCTGGTCGGTCACCACGTTCCGACCGCTCACCACGCTCACCACGCTCAGAACGCTCACCACGCTCAGGTCGCTCAGATCGCTCACCACGTTCCGGTCGATCACCACGCTCAGCTCGCTCGCCGCGTTCAGATCGCTCGCCACGCTCCGGTCGTTCGCCCCGACCACCACGATCATCACGGTCCGGACGACGTTCACCACGATCTGACGAACGGTCACTCCGCTCAGAACGCTCGCCACGATCCTGCCGGTCTCTGCGAGCACCTCGGTCGTCGCTGTCACGCCGCGAATCCGATCGACCTCGATCACCGCGCTGCCGCGGAACCGCAGCAACCGGCTCTTCATCGTCAAAACCTGTCGGCCGATCATCCT
>JBJTPZ010000746.1:0-2500 GCA_046075365.1 Planctomycetaceae bacterium | reverse complement strand
CCCTCGAGCGCGTGCAGCGAGGGAACATTCTTATGGGCGATCCGTTGCGAAAAGAACCAGCAGGGGCTGCCAACACTCGGCAATGAATGCGGCGGACAACTGCAGCAGGATGCTGCGAGGAAGGCGAATACGAGCACGAGCACGATTACGATTACGAGCACGATTACGGTTACGATTACGAGCACGAGCACGAGCACGAGCAGGAGCACGAATGGCAATGGTTTCCAGTCGCGTGCCGTTCGCGGTTCAAAAATGTATGATCCTCTGATCGCCCCGGTGAAACGAGCGAGCAGCGATGGCATCCATGCCATAGAAAGCAGACGCGAGAGAGTTGAAAGCAGAGCGAGCAGTTCATCACACAGACCAATCGAATCCTCTGCGTTTTCCCTTCGCGGCTTCGCGGCTTCGCGTGAGACCAACTGCCTGCAAAGCGCCCTCCCCAGTGCCGCAATCCCCAGACACCCCAGACGCAAAGGGCAGATCTCGGGCTGGAAAGCCCGAGCTACGGAGAGAACCAACCGCGGACTCCCGTCCGCGGCGCGCCTGAACAATCACCACCGAACACTGAAAACCGAACACTGCCTCTCCCGTCTTCCTTCGCGGCTTCGCGGCTTCGCGGCTTCGCGTGAGACCAACTGCCTGCAGGGGACTGGCCAACGGACTAATACCCCTCACCCCCGTCCCCTCTCCCCTTCCAGGGGCGAGGGGTGCCAGTGCGCTTTCTACAACACAACAAAACAAAAAATCCTCCCTTGGCCCCCAGCGGAGGAGGGCGGTTGGGGGTGAGGGGAAAAGTCACCCTTTAAACGCTGCTCCAGGCTGCCAACGATGCTGGCCCAAACGCCCCCGGTTCGTGCTCGAATGCCGCCGGCCACGGCTGACACCGCAAGACGCGGCAAGGAAGTCGAAGTCGAGCACGATTACGAGCACGAAGGATCAGGGCCGGGGCCGGACTTGCTGGGGCCCTTTGAAAGAAATCTGTTGCCTGGGATTCTGAAAGAAAGCCCAGCCAGGAGGACGACGACCACCACGACTTGCCCCCAAACTTCACCCCGTTTTTTCCTGCCTAATCGTGCTCGTGCTCAATGAAATGGTGCTCGTGCTCGTAATCGAAAAAAAGAGTCCTCGGGCAGGGCCTTTCGAGCACGAGCACGAAGATTGACAAGCGAATCGAACTGCAACCCAACCTCATTTGCGTCTATGAGCGTCCATCAGCGGTGCAAAAACTGGAACTCCATTTGTGGTCCCCACCCTACACCCGGCGGCACCACTTGCAGGAATGCTCAGAACCCGCCAGAATGCTGCACATAGTGCACAAAGAGGTTTGCATGGGGTTTCACCGGAGTACTCAGTTTCATGGTTTCGCAGCGGACGGTATGGGGCGGACTGGCGGTTGTGCTGGCTTTGGCGGGCCGGATGTCATTTGCGGCGGCACACGAAGGTCATGGTGATCCGCTGAATCAGCATGGGGTGCTGCATTATGTGGCGCATCCGTCGCATTTCCTGCCCTGGCTGCTGGCCGCCGGTGTGGCCGTGACGCTGTTTCTGGCCGTCTTTCGCCGCCGGACCGGCTGACGTCGCTCCGCGATGCGTCAGCCCGGTGCCGTCGGCCCGCTCAGATGTCCGCCCGTTCCTGCCGCTCAGGGCCGGCTCCGCCGGACAGGGCACCGGGACCTGCGGACAAGCGCAAGCCGTCGTAGTGCCAGACGATGCCCGGGTCGTCCGCGAAGCGGCACGCCGCGCGGCAGCTCCTGGCGATGTTGAACCAGCTGCCGCCACGAAGCACACGGGACGCGCCTGAGGACTCGTCGCCCACAGGGTCCACCTGCGATTCAGCACTGTAGTCACGTTGGCCGTCCCGGCACCATTCCCAGACGTTCCCATGCATGTCAAACAGGCCCCAGCCGTTCGGCTGTTTCTGACCGACCGGCCGAGTCGACCGGCCGCTGTTGTCGTCAAACCAGCCCAGCCGATCAAGGTTTGGATCCTTGCCGGTCGGATCTGTACAGGCCGTCCCGTCCTGCCAGGCGCCGCTGGTGCCGCTGCGGCAGGCGAATTCCCATTCGGCCTCGGTCGGCAACCGAAACGGTTCGTCCGACCGCAGCAGTGTCTGCACGTGGTTGCAAAACTGCACGCACTGGTGCCAGTTGACCGATTCCACCGGGTGCCGGGGCTGGTTTTTGAAGTGGCTGGGATCAGCCGGCAGGTCTGAGCCCGAGCAGGCCTGCACCACGGCCTGCCACTGCTGCTGCGTGACCGGTGTTTCACCCAGCCAGAACCCCCGGCTGATTGTGACCTGATGCTGCGGCCCCTCATCAGAAGACCTGCCCGTTTCATCTTTCGGCGAACCCATCATGAAGGTACCGGGGGCAATCCAGCGCAGCGTGAACTGCACTTCGCCGATACGGAACCGACAATAGACTCCGTAATCATCTTCGCCGAATTCTTCGGCCCAGTCCGGGGCTGCGAGGGGCAGCATTTGCGGTTCGACCAGCAGAGG
>JBJTPZ010000745.1:0-9409 GCA_046075365.1 Planctomycetaceae bacterium | reverse complement strand
CAAATGAGACACCCCTTGATTCGGCTGAAATCAGCCTCAGCACCGAAGTCTCACCGTTGAGGTCCCTCGGGACCAATTGAGACGCCTGAAACCCGTGAGCTCCGCACTTCATGATTGACTTTGCAGCCGCAATTCGTTTCGGGCAGCGTCACCGCAGCAACCGGCTGCCCCCCGCGATTGCCATACCCCTTTGTCTTCGCAGTCGACAGGCAGGACGTTTCCTCCGGTGTCGCCCCGGATCACAACCCACAAGCCATCATTCTCACCATCTTTCACTTGATCTGTCTGTCGGCTCGGTTACAGTCACCCTGCCGGTTCCGCAGCGTGCCCCGCTGCCGGGTTCCGCGCTGCACACTCGCATGACTCAGCCGGGCCACCCTATGTCGATCGGAAAACGTGCCATTCCCACGCTTGCTGATGTGCCACCCGCCACCAGTGACGCGGTGCATCGCACTTTCACCATACAGTTTGCCGTCCCGTGCCTCGGTGGCGGCACAAAGGCCGGCCAGATTGATCCGAAGTTTCCCGTGCGGGCATCCAGTATTCGCGGGCATTTACGGTTCTGGTGGCGTCTGCTGAATGCTTCAGCCTTCCAGCTGCCCGACGGGGCAACCAACCTGCCTGCTCTTAGACGCCGCGAACAGGAAATCTTCGGTGGCCCGGACTTTCCCTCCCCCCTGCGTCTGCACGTCACCCACGCTCAGCCCCGCCCGGATACTCGAAGCGCCAATGATTACTTTGGTTTTGACAGATTCGGTCCAGAATGTTACGCACTGTTTCCACCACTCAACGACGGGGACAAAACCAAGGCACAGCAATCACAAATCATTAAGGAAGGTTTCCAGTTCGATCTCCGTCTCACCTGGCCCTCGCAGCAGCGACTTGACCAGATGCGAGCGGCTCAGAATGCCGATCGGCTGAAAATGTCTCCACCGCAACCGCCGCTCCCGCCAAACATTCAGGATCCCTGTGCCGAAATTCAGCAGGCAGTGCTGGCATGGCTGACGTGGGGCGGTCTGGGGGCCAGAACCCGTCGCGGCGTCGGATCCCTGCACTGCGTTAAGTGGCCCGCGGAAATTGAAAATCCTGCACCTCTCGCACCGCCCCCCGGCTGTCGCCTGTTTCTGTATGCCCCCCGCAAAGCCGATGCGAATTGGAATGCTCTGGAGGCCTGGCAGACCGCCGTCAGAATTTATCGCGATTTTCGTCAGTCCTTTCGTCGCCCGCCAACTGGCGCGAACCGCTTTCCTGGTCGTTCCCGCTGGCCCGAACCCGATTCGATTCGCATGCTCACCGAGTGTTCTGACCCTGACCACAGCGAACCACTGTACCCCCTCGATCAGCCTCTCTTCCCCCGCGCTGTGCTCGGACTGCCAATCGGTTTTAAGTTCAAATCTGGTCCCAAAGACAACGCCCAGCAGCACGAAGACCCCGCACGTGTCACACTGGCGCCCACGGGCAAAGATCGCATGGCCAGCCCTGTCATCACCACGGCTGTGTTTGCGGACGGACAGTGGAAAAGCGCCATCCTGATTTTACCATACCATGCTGCCCTCTCCATGAATTGCACCCTGAAAGACACCGCGGGTCCTGCCCGCTGGGATACGCCCCAGCGGCAGGCTGTGGAACTGGAGACTGACGTATCGCCGCAGCAGATCGCGGGGCCATCGCTTGCCGGTCTCAGCAGCGTTGACACCCCGCTGGCCGGAAACCCGAATGCCATCGAGGCACTCATCGCGTTTCTGAAGCGCGGTCGTAACGGCCAGGGCAAAGATCTGCCAGTCTTCAGCGAATGGAGTCCTGCGACATGACCTCCCTGCTGGCCCTTGAACTGGGACCTGTTGTACAAATCATTGCCGCTGCCCGGAAGACTCGTGACGTCTGGTTTGGCTCATGGATGCTGTCAGAGATTGGCAAGGCCGTTGCCCGCAGCGTCATCCGGGACTGTGGCGGAGCAGTGTCGGCGCTGATTGCTCCTGCGCCGCAATCGCTCAAGCAATTGGATGCTGCGGATTTTTTGGTGGGTGACGAGCTGCTCGTACTGGTGCCCGACGGCGTCAGTCCTGCGGATGTGGCTGCCGACGCCCGCATGGCTGCTCATGAACAGTGGCTGAAGTTCGCCGCTGATGCTCGCCAGCGAGCAGGTTCACTGGTCCGCGACGATCAGTGGAATCTCCAGATTCAACCACACATTCCGCTTGAATCCGCCGGAGAAACCGTGGATGTGAGTGCCGCGTGGGTAGAGCTGACCGCAGACTACCGAGCCTGTCTGAGCCAGGTGCGGCGTCTCCTGTTCGGACGCACTCAAAGCCGAAACTTCGCCACTGCCCCCGAGACGGAGGGCACCAGGCGAGACCATCTGCCCAAATCGTCACTGGATGGGCGTCGGGAGACGGTGCTTCGCGACCATTCCCAGAGGACGCGTTTTCGCCGACTGCGGCTGCTGGGAAATGAGCAGCTGGACGCGCTTGGGGTGACGAAGCGCATGGGACAGGGAAAGGCTGGCTATCCTTCCACCGCTCGGATCGCCGCAGACCCGTGGATCCGGGGCGTCGCGGGATCCTTCCCCGACAATTTCTTGAGTGCCTGCGAACAGATGGCCAGCAGCGATACCGGGGACGGACCGCTGCTGGGGCGGATTCCTGTGGATATGGATGACTTTCCCACCTATCCGCAGTACCGTGATTTTCCATATGAAGGGGCGGTGCTGTATCAGTCGCGGCATAAGGATTTCCTGAAGGAGGCGGGGGATGGCAGTGACATCGGCCCATGGACGACCTTTGAAAGCTCACTGAACTCGCTGTACAAGCAGTACCGCGAACCGGGAACTTATTACGCCATTCTGGTTGCCGATGGTGACCGCGTAGGTCAGCGAATACTTCAGTCGCAGTCTGCCGATGAGCATCGTGAACTGTCGCGACGGCTGTCGGACTTCGCGGGTTCAGTGCGTGGCATAGTCCAGCAGCATCAGGGTGCCCTCGTATTCGCAGCCGGCGATGATCTCACTGCATTTCTGCCGCTCGATCAGGCCGTTGCCTGTGCTGACGCACTCCGAAGGCAGTTCAGCGCAACTCTTGGTGCTGTGGAACAATCCCAGCCGGTAACATTGTCTGTCGGAGTCGCCATCGGGCATTTCATGGAAAGCATGGAAGACCTGCTTGCCTCGGCCCGATCGATGGAAGCCCGGGCCAAATCCCAGCCCGGCAAGAATGCACTGGCGGTCCGTTACCAGACGCGATCCGGCAGCGCGATCGACTTCTGCTACAGCTGGAATCTCAACCCTGCGGCACTGTTCGACGGCTGGGTTCAACTGGTCCGCAGTTCTTCCGGTGTGGCGTATGATCTGAAGCTGCTGGTGGATTTGTACCGTCCGCGGCAGCGAGGATTTTCCGAGCAGCCTCGGCTGGCGGACTGGGCAGCACGACCGGCCGCCATGCGGGCCGACACAATTCGCATGCTCTCGCTCAAAGATGGCAGTCTCACGGCGGCTGCAGCCGAGCCTTTGATTCCCGCAATGAATGAAGTGCAGGACCTCGAAAACCTTGCCAACATGATTATTGTTGCGGGACATGTCCGGGCTGCAGTGGAACTCGCAGGCAGACCTGTCGGTGTGACAGGCGAGAGCAACAACCGGGAGACTGCACTATGAGTCACACACTGCAGCTCTTGCCTCGAGACCCCGTGATTGCTCGTGATGGTCGGCCCTTCGGTGATCTCGGAGTGACACGCCAGCATTCTCTGCCCTGGCTGTTGCCTGGAACACTGGCCGGTGCCGTCCGTACTTTGCTGGGCCGAAAAGCCGGTAAGTCGTTTGATGCTGACACGATTGAGAGCCTGAAGTCAGTCTCGATTCATGGCCCATTTCCGGTCAGCGAGAATCAGTTGTTTCTGCCCGCTCCCGGAGATGCTCTGGCGACCGCCGACGGACAGTGCGTCAGGCTGCAGCCAGTGGCCCTGCCACCGGGGTGCGGCACAGACCTGCCGGCCGGCCTGATGCCCGTTCTTCCGCCCGAGGACTGTGGCCTGCAGAAGTACCACGCGGTTCCGGCCTGGTGGTCGCTGGACAGCATTGTGGAATGGCTGTCCGGTCGACCTGACGATGGTTGGCTGCAATCTGCTGAGCGTTTCCGCATGGCAGCCACCGTCGATGAGCGTACTCACGTCCGGATTGATCCGAAGTCTCTGGCCGCGAAACAACAGGAACTGTTTTCTACTCAGGGAATTGTCATCGACCGCCTGCTGGATTCCGCAGGCACGTCACACCCGGCCGAGCTGGTGTGTCGGGTGGACAGCCTGGATCCTGATTTTCAGCGGATCCTTGGCTGTCTTGACGCACTGGTGCCTGTTGGTGGCGAGCGGCGTACAATCCGATTCCGAGCTGCTGCGGGTGCGGATTCTGGCCACCTGCACTGTCCGGCAGCAATCGCCAGTCGCCTGGCAAATGTGCGGCCGGGCGATCGCCTGCGGATGGTCCTCGCCACTCCGGCTTTGTTCTCGGCCGGCTGGCGACCAGGATGGCTCACCGCCGACAGCGGACGTGTCGGGGTTGTTCCCGTTCCCGACGGCAGCGGCGTATTGCAGGTGCGTCTGCTGGCAACAGCCAGCCAGCGGTGGGAGGCTGTGTCCGGATGGTCGTATGAGACAAGAGGCCCGAAAAAGGTTCGTCGACTGGTTCCAGCCGGCGCGGTCTATTTCTTCGAAGTACTGTCCTGTGAATCGCTGAACTGGTCGAACTTGTGGCTGCAGTCAGTCTGCGATGATGTGCAGGATCGACGGGATGGTTTTGGGCTGGCCCTGTGGGGTTTGCAGGATCATTAGGCTCTCGCTGAGTTTTACAGGAATAGTTTCTATGGCAGTTGCTGACCGGTTGTATTGGCTCCATGCGCTGACGCCATTGCATGTCGGCGCGGGTAAGGGGAACGGATATATCGACCTCCCGCTGATCCGCGAGAAGGTGACTGGCTATCCGTTCGTCCCAGGCTCGTCTACGAAGGGCGTGTTTGCCGATGCTTTTCAGGCAACTGAAGATGCTCGGGACCCGAACAAACCGGAGTACCGACCAGAGCTGCGGGCGGCCTTTGGGTCCGGTGGCGACAACGATGCCAACGCCGGCTCGCTCATCTTCACCGATGCCCGTCTGGTGTGCCTGCCAGTTCGCAGTCTGTACGGGACATTCGCCTGGTGCACCTGCCCGCTGATCTTGGCCAGACTTTGGCGTGATCTGGAACAATGTAATGTGCAGAATCTGCCGGAATCGTGCGTCCTTGCAGGACAGGCGCAGGTGCCTGAAACAGGGACTGTACTGTCGAAGAACGGCAGCATCTTTCTCGAGGATCTGCAGCTGTCAGTGCAACAGTCCAGGCCCGTCTCGCAGTTTGCAGACCTGATCGCGGGGCAAGTCTTTAAAGACAACGGTACATGGTGTCAGCTCTTCAAAGAACGGTTCCTTGTACTGCCAGATGACGTGTTTGCATTTTTGGCTGAGACCGGCACGGAGGTTCAGGCACACGTTCGGATCGATCCGGACTACAAAAGAGTTGCGAGGGGCGCGTTGTGGTATGAGGAAAGTCTGCCTGCGGAAAGCATACTGTCGGGTGTTGTGACATGCGCTGGACCATACGGCAAAAGCGGAGCCAGCCGCAGTGACGTTCTCAGACTGCTGAGCGACGATCGAACGGTGCAAATGGGAGCCAAAGCCACTACCGGGAAAGGCCAGTTGCGTCTGCTGTTTCGGGAAGGAGGTTCACAATGACCGTCATGTTGCGAAAGCAGGTTCTGGCGTCCCAGGCCTTCACGTGTGCTGAACAGCGGTTCGGTGAGGCAGGCTTTGCTGAGTATCTTAGTTTTGCCCGCAGCTTCCCCACGCTGATTCACACCTGCGGGCTGGCTCAGGCTGCGGCATTTGCCTCTTCACGAAAAGGCGTACAGCGCCATGTGCTTATCGATCTTGCCACGGTGATGTCAGCAGCCGATCCAGCCCTGAACCCTGATAATCTAAGCAGAGTGGCTCGAGAAACACCCGACGTTTCCGAATATATTCGACTCAGCCGCCTTGCCCTCGAAAGTGCCGGATGGATTAAACGATACGCAGAGGCTCTGGCCGTGACGGCCAGCCAGCCTGGCGACGAGGAGCGTGTGGACGCATGAGCAAAGCTCGCCGAATTGAACTGCCCGAACCCTCGGCCGGTCACCACCCAGGTTTGATCATTGACCGGTATCTGGCAGACCTGGACGACAAGAGCCCGAGCAAAGCCACGCTGTATACTCAAGCCGTCAAGGCCATGAAAAGTGACGATCTGCAGAAACTATACAAGGCTGTCTGGGAACGTTTCAACGCCGCAATGTTCCCCGGCACCCTGCTAATGCACTTCAAGTATAACCGGGCTTCCAAACTGGTCGTTGGACTGGGTAACCAGAACGTGCTGGAAGCCGGGCTGGCACTGCATCGTACCTATGGTGTTCCCTGGCTGCCCGGTTCCGCGCTGAAGGGGTTGGCTGCACATGTAGCTCATCAGGTCTGGGGGTCTGATGATGAGGCGTGGCGAGTTGGAGGTGAAAAGCACGCTGTTCTGTTCGGCCGGTCGTCGACCGAGCATGCAGAGAGCGCTGGCGGACTTGTGCAATTCCACGATGGACTGCCGAAACCCGAGGCGATTGAGCTGTTTGAAGATGTTCTGACCCCGCACCACTCAGAATGGAACACCAGCCCTGACGAGAAAATCGTTCCTGCGACCGATTTTGACAGCCCGATTCCTGTCAGCTTCCTTGCGTTTCAGGCCCCTTTCACGCTTGCGGTCTCGAAAAGAGATCCGCGATTGCCGGATATCTGGCTGAAACATGCCGAACAACTGCTGAAGATCGGACTCACCACTGAAGAATGGGGCATCGGCGCTAAAACCAATGCGGGCTATGGCCTGCTGACTTTCGACAAAAGCGAGGTTGTGTCAGCGCAGGCCTCGACCAGTGCTGCAATACCAGCGGCGTCTGGCGGACAGGCACCAGCCAAACTTGACACCAGGCTGGATGCTAAACAGTACCGTGAGGGGGATTCGATTAAGGTTAGCCTGAAGGCAAAAACCGGCCCCGGAAACTGGCGTGCGATAATCGAGGGATCAACCCAGGAGATTGTGATTCGCCAGGGCGACATGCAAAAGGTAAAGAATCCGAAGGAGGGGCAACTGCTGAATTTTCGGTTTCGTAAATCGCCAGTCAACTGGACGCAGCTGGAACTGGACTACCTGAAGCCGTAACGGAATGCTGAAGTGTCATCAGGATCAGGCTCAGAATCTGTTCGTATACGCACACTTCGCTGCAGCCCCAGTAGCCTCTGACTGGCAGTTCTCCGCCACACCAGCTGTTGTGCACATTCTTTCTCAACTGCTCCACGACGCTCCCACACCCAAAGAAGCAGATTTCCTGCGGGCTGCGGATCAGCAGATTCTGATATCCCGGACCACCAAGATTTGCCTCCAGAGCGTCTGTGACTGTTGCCACGCGGTTGTGGACCAGATTGACGATTGTCAGCCTTCCGGCGAGTTGCACCTGTGCATTGCTGGCAGCCAGCATCCCTGACACCTCCTGCTCTGCAGTGATCCCCTGTGCCTGCCTGTCCGCAGCACGAATCTGCAGCAACTCCTCCCTGGACGCCGGCGGCATCAGCCGCAGCATCCCCTGTACTGAACCGCGATCATTGGCCGCCACCAAACTTAAATGTCGGGACCAGGCCGAATTCGGCAGCCTCAGCAGCGAAAAAATCTGCTCAATCGACGTCGGCTGATTGAGACCTGCCCGGGCTCCGTGGTGATCCACACAAATCACAGCACCACGCTGCACCGCGTCATCCAGCTGCAGGTCATCCGCGAGTTCCACCAGTACTGCCGTGCATTGCTGCCGTAGACACGAGTCAATTTCTTCAGCATAGGCTGAAGCCGCCGCTCCCCAGTCCAGTTGTCGGTCAAACATGACGCAGTTATGAGTTGCCAGGAGTTTGGCAATCGACTGCATCTCGAGGTCACGACCACCAAGAAAAAATTGCATTGATGCATTCAGTGGCACAACCTGGCTCCGTAATCGGCAATAAGTTCCGTCGACATCTTCGTTCTGCCACACTGCGCCAGACAGCGTGGTACTGGCTCATGCAGGAGAAGTCGGGTGAAGTGTACAACAACTGTTCCGTCTGCCAATGTCACGGTTCACCTGTTGCCCTGACCAGCTTTTCCTCACACTGCCGCAGCTGTTCCCACCAACTGCAGATATCATTCGCACGATCGACCGGCACCATGAAAAAACAAACACGCTGTCACCGAATTGCGCCTGCGTTAGAAATGGTGCCTGTCGGCGCGTTCCCAATCATTGTCCATCGAAAGAACAGTGCGAAAGCAACTGCGAACACCACTGCCACACCCATAATCGCACCCCGCTTTCCCTCGTTCAAATCGTCCGTCTGGCAGCCCCGCAATACACCCGACACCCGCCGCTTCTGCAACCGCTCCCTCACGGTCGCGGCTCGATATGCCAACCACGAAGCCACCCCAACACACACCGTCGTAGCTCGGGCTTTCCAGCCCGAGATCTGCCCGTAAAACAGCCCCTTCCGCCACTCCGACTGTGCCGGCTCACGGCACAGAAGGATGACAGTGCTCGGGCTGGAAAGCCCGAGCTACAGAAAAAGCCACGCTTCCAACAGCAAGGGACTTCCCGACCGCAACAGTCGAATCGAAAAAAACCTCACCTCGTACTCGTACTCAGTCCGCCCTGGCGGACGGTACTCGTACTCGTACTCGCCCCCCCCCACTAACAACTGCCCTTCGCACCTTCCTTCGCGGCTTCGCGTGAGCCAAACCGCCAACTGACCACCATTCCTCCCCTCGCCCCCGTGAAACGGGGGAGCGGGGTCGGGGGTGAGGGGGGCCATCACCCTGGACATCTCCCGCTCAGGCAGTCAAAACTGGCAGGGCTGTCCAGCACAGTGCTCGGGCTGGAAAGCCCGAGCTACGGAAAGACACCCGCAGCACAGCCAGGCCGCAGAAGAACACACACCGCCGCAACCGCTCCCTCACGGTCGCGGCTCGATATGCCAACCACGAAGCCACCCCAACACACATCATCGTAGCTCGGGCTTTCCAGCCCGAGATCTGCCCGCAAAACAGCCCCTTCCGCCACTCCGACTGTGCCGGCTCACGGCGCAGTCGGATGACAGTGCTCGGGCTGGAAAGCCCGAGCTACGGAAAGACACCCGCAGCACAGCCAGCCGCAGAAGAACACACACCGGCGCAACCGCTCCCTCACGGTCGCGGCTCGATATGCCAACCACGCAGCCCCCAAACACACATCATCGTAGCTCGGGCTTTCCAGCCCGAGATCTGCCCGCAAAACAGCCCCTTACGCCATTCCGACTGTGCCGGCTCAC
>JBJTPZ010000744.1:0-2951 GCA_046075365.1 Planctomycetaceae bacterium | reverse complement strand
GCCACGTGCATTCATCTGTTCGCGATTGGTTACATGTCGGAAGAGCTGACAGACGAGTATGTGGACCATCATGCTCACCTGCGAAACGGCCATCATGTGCATCGGCCTGGTCGATTCTATCGGTTCTTCGCTTTCCTGTCGCTGTTTTGCTTTTCGATGCTGGGCCTCGTGCTCGCGGGCAACATTTTTCAGGTCTTCATCTTCTGGGAACTGGTAGGTATCTGCAGTTTCCTGCTGATTGGTTTTTACACCGAGCGCAAGTCAGCCAGCACTGCGGCGAACAAAGCGTTCATTATGAACCGCGTGGGGGACTTCGGGTTCCTGATTGGTCTGATGGTACTGTGGACGTATTTTGGTACGTTCAAGTTTGCGGACACGGTGGATGCTGACGGGCATGTGGTGCAGGCCGGATTGTTCCAGATGCTGCCTCGCGGTGCTGACGGCAATGTGATTATGAACGCCGAGAACGGCGAGGTGCAGATTGGCAGTGCAACCGCTGCGAATCCAACGAACCGGCATGCAACGATTCCTTACGCATTGCTGGTCCTGGCGGGTCTGGGGGTATTTGCCGGCTGTATCGGCAAGAGTGCTCAGTTTCCGCTGCAGACCTGGCTGCCGGACGCGATGGAGGGGCCGACCCCGGTCAGTGCTCTGGTGCATTCCGCGACGATGGTGGCTGCGGGTGTATATCTGACGGGTCGATTCTATCCGATGTTTGTGCAGGAAGTGCTGCTGACGATTGCCTACATCGGCTGCATCACTGCCTTCGTGGCAGCGACAATTGCGATTGTGGCCACTGACATCAAGAAAGTTCTGGCGTATTCGACGATCAGCCAGCTTGGTTACATGATGCTGGGGCTCGGGGTATTTGGCTGGGGGGCCGGCCTGTTCCACCTGGTGACTCATGCCTTCTTCAAGTCCCTCATGTTCCTCTGTTCCGGCAGCGTGATTTACGGTTGCCATCATGAACAGGAGATGCCGAAGATGGGTGGCCTGTGGCGCAAGATGCCCATCACCGCATTTACGATGCTGGTTGGTGTGATGGCGATCGCTGGTCTGGCGGTTCCTGGACTGGTTGGTCCGGGGTTTGGGCAGCTGTTTGCGTTCTCGGGTTTTCATTCCAAGGACGCGGTGGTAGCCACGGCTCTGGCCTTTGTGCAGGCCAATCCCTCCCACTTCCTCCTGTTCATTCTGCCGCTGATCACCGCGGGCGTGACAGCGTTCTACATGTTCCGTCTGTGGTTTTACACCTTTGCCGGAACTCCTCGCGATCACCATGTCTATGATCACTGCCATGAGTCTCCACTGATAATTACGGGCCCGCTGATGGTTTTGGCGGTGCTGGCGGCTTATTGTGCGTGGGGTGGTGAAGAGGGGCGTTTGTATCTGCTGATCACTGGTGACCAGCCGGCTTATGTTGCCCATGGTATTCCGGTGGCGGGTGCATCGGGATTGACGATGCCTGGCCATGATGCGGTGCATGCTGTGCACCATCAGGCTGGAACATACGCTTTGATTGCGGCGTTTAGCGGCACGTTGCTCGCGTGGCTGCTGTACGGATCCGGCAAGGTGGATGTTGCGGAAATTCGGCGTCAGTTGTCTGGCGTGCATGGATTTCTGGCTAATAAGTGGCATTTTGATGAGCTGTATGATGCTCTGTTCATGCGACCGACGCACATCGTGGGGCGTTTCTGTGCATCGATTGACCGTCTGATTTTTGACGGGATTCTGCACGGGGCTGCTGGTGCCACTGTACTGGTGTCGAAGTGGGACCGGGCGTTTGACGAAACGGTAGTGGACGGGCTGGTGAATCTGCTGGGCAATGCCACGTGGTCGGCGGGTAACTGGCTGAAGGTGCTGCAGACGGGTCGTCTGCGGCAGTATGTGATGTTTATTGTGGCAGGTGTGGTAGCGTTGTTCGGCGTCTTGCTGGCCACGTTCCCTCGCTGAGTTCTGGCGTTGATCAGGAAGTGATCGGGACAATCCCTTAGTTTGCGGCATCTGACCATGAATCCTCTTTTTCTGCTGTCAATTTTGATCTTTCTGCCGCTGGTCGGTGCAGCCTTGCTGCTGATTTTTGACGAGCGGAACGCGGATGCAATGCGATTCTGGTCGCTGGGCGTCACGCTGCTGACCTTCATTTTCTCGATTGTGCTGTGGTGTCAGTACAACCCGGCGGACGGAATGCTGCTGGCGGATGTGAAGGAGTGGGTGCCGAACTGGAACATCTACTACCGGCTGGGTGTTGACGGAATCAGTCTGCCACTGGTGGTGCTGACCGGTCTGGTCAGTACTTTGGCCATGGCAGCCAGCTGGAGTATCACGAAGCATGTTCGTGGTTATCTGATTCTGTTCCTGATGCTTGAGGCCGGCATGATGGGAGTTTTCCTGTCGCTGGACTTCTTCCTGTTCTACGTCTTCTGGGAAGTGATGCTGCTGCCGATGTACTTCCTGATTGGTGTCTGGGGAGGTCCTCGCAAGGAATACGCGGCCATCAAGTTCTTCCTGTATACGTTGGCGGGCAGCGTGCTGATGCTGATCGCAATGCTGATGTTTTACTTCGCCAGCGGTTCGCAGGCTGACAGCTTCAACCTTGTCGCTTTGGCTCGCAAGGCGTCCGAGGGTGGCCTGATGGCACCGGGGACGCAGATCACTGCCTTCCTGCTGTTGTTCATCGGTTTTGCGATCAAGCTGCCGGCGTTTCCCGTGCATACCTGGCTGCCTGATGCTCACGTGGAAGCTCCGACGCCCATCAGTATGATCCTTGCGGGTGTGCTGCTGAAGATGGGTGGTTACGGGATCATTCGGATTGCATTCCCTCTCTGCCCTTATGGTGCTCAGTACTGTGCCTGGGGTCTGGTGGCGATCGGGGTGGTCAGCATTATTTACGGTGCCTTTGCAGCACTGGCTCAGACGGACTTCAAGCGTCTGGTGGCATACAGTTCTGTCAG
>JBJTPZ010000743.1:0-5326 GCA_046075365.1 Planctomycetaceae bacterium | reverse complement strand
CGCGAAGCCGCGAATGGCAACGCACAGGAATAGTGGTCAGTGGTTAGTAAGCCAGTAAGCCAGTGAGCAGTTCCTCGTTCCTTGTTCCTCTTTCCTCCTTTCCGGATCTCGCGATGTTTCTGACATTTTTTTTCGTGGCTGTTCAGTCATTGCTGCAGGTTCCGGCGGATTCGTTTCCAGCCGCGTTTAAGGCTCAGACGATTGACCCTGAGGCGGGTCGGGTGGTGTACGCGGTGACTCCGGCGGATGTGGACGGTGACGGTGATCAGGACATTGTGGCGCTGACGGAAAGTTCGGTGATCTGGTATCAGCAGCCTGGCTGGGGTAAGCGAGTGATCCTGCGTGACCAGACTCCGCCGGACAACGTCTGCATTGCTGCTCATGATATTGACGGGGACGGGCGGGTGGATTTTGCTTTGGGGGCGGGCTGGACGAAAACGGGGACATTGCACTGGATCCGGCGTGGTGCGGATCCTGACGGGTTATGGACGGTTTCAGCGGTCGCGGAAGAGACGTCGGTGCACCGCATGCGGTGGGCGGACGTGTTGGGGACGGGCCGTCCGCAGCTGGTGGTTTCGCCTTTGAATGCCAGTGTGGAAGCGGGTGTGCGGTTACTGGCTTTTGAGGTTCCTGAGCAGCCGGCGGTTCAGCGCTGGCCGGCGACGGTGTTGAATTCCCAGCTGAATCGGGTGCACAATCATGTGCATGTGGATTTTGACGGGCAGGGTGCTGTGGACACGATTGCGGCCAGTCGCGAGGGGTTATCGCTGGTGCGTCGGGTGAGTGATGGCTGGCAGCGAACCAGTTTAAGTGCGGGTCGTACGGGGCAGTCGGATGTGAATCTGAACGGTGCGGGTGAAGTGCGAGTGGGGCGACTGAAGGATGGTCGTCGTTATTTAGTATCCGTAGAGCCGATGCATGGTGACCAGCTGGTGGTGTATCTGCAGCCGGCTCAGTCAGCGGATTTGTGGCAGCGGCAGGTGATTCACGATGGATTCCGTCGGGGGCATGCATTATGGACGGCGGATTTTGACGGTGACGGTGCCGACGAGATTGCCTTTGGTCACAGTGATACTCCGGAAAAATTCGGTGTCCAGGTATGGTGGAATTCGGATGGTTCAGGAGTCTCCTGGCGGGGTCAGATTCTGGACGAGGGCGGCATCGCGACCGAGGACCTTGCGGTTGCGGACCTGACGGGTGACGGGCGTCCGGACATTGTTGCTGGCGGCCGCGCGACTCACAACGTCCGGCTGTACGTCAACCAGCCGCAGGACGCAGCAGCAGGCGGAGTGCGGTAAACGTGAAATTCTCTGCTGCTTTTTTGCTGGCCACAGACGATCGCTTTCGAAACGTTCAGTCTCGGAACTGATCAAAGAATCTGTGGTCGATGGTCCAGGTGGTTTGTTCCTGGAGGCCCAGTTGCAGTTGTTTCATAAGAGCAATGAGGGCGCTGCCATCGACAAGTTCGATGGGAGGTGCACCATCGCGTCTCGCCTCATCACGAGCGTCGCGGGTAAACGTTCCGGTTGTCAGAATCAGCCCCTTCTCCGCTCGGCCCAGCATAGCTCCGCGAAAGTCTCGGATGTGTCTTGAAGACACGCTGCCCGAATACTTTTTGCACTGAAACAACACTTTGAGGCTGACGAAGTGGTTAATACGCAAAATGCCAATACCATCGATGCCGCCATCACCGGACTGGCCAGTCACTTCAACTTTTTCAAAGTCGGCTTCTCGCAGCAGTCTCTGGCACAGTCGCTCGAAGCCGGCCGGAGGCAGAGCGAGGATCATCGCCAGCAGGCGTGTATCGAGGTCCTCGGTCAGCGGTGTGTCTGTTTCCGGAGGTTCTGCAAAATCATCGGTGGAGAATTCGGAGCCGGGATTCTGTTCTGCAGTATTTTGTTCTGGCACAGCTTGTGTGGTGTTGCTGGATGGCTCATCGCGCTGTCGTCGCTGGTCCTGAAATAGTTTCTGGACGTTGCGGAATGTTGTGATCCAGTCGTGCTTGTGCGAATCCACCTGGTAACCGGCTTCGGACAGTTGCCAGATGCCGCGCTTCGACTCAGGGTCAAGCAATCCGGCTCGAACCAGGTAGAGTCGTGCCCAATTGACCTGGTTACGAAGTCTGGAGGCTTCTTTTGCAGACAGATCGTCTTCGGAGATGCCGCGAAGAGCAAGGCTTTTGTCGACAGCTTCTTCTGTGGATGCAGATCCCCCGAGGCTTTTCAGTGCGTCAATGAGTGCTGGGAAGAAATGCGTAAACTCTGAATTTGGAAGCGTGGGCATGTAAAAGAGTTTCTGACAAGTTACGCCTTTGCCGGTGCACGCCGATTACGGCACCTTCGGGGGCAAAGACTGGCCCTGTGCTGCGATCGTCTGACATTCCTCCAGACGCCCTGGGAAAACGGATTTTCGGGAGGACGTAAAATTAGTGTAAAGTGTTGTAGTGTGCAAGGCCCTGATGTCACTGCGTGTGGCGGGACTTGCATCCGGGACCTGCGATTGCGAGTCGCGAGCTGGGATTTCCACCTGCTGCGGAAATGTGGTACCCCAGACGTGCGGATGTCTGGTTCGGGTGCCATTTCTGTTCTATGTTTTCCCGAGTTGCGTGTGCCATGCATGGCGAGGTCCGAAATTTAAATCTCGTGGCAGCGAGACAACTCTGCACTTGGGAGTTTCAAAACGGCTGGGCTCTCAACGGGCTACATCACCAGTTGCGGCAAAACAAAGATGTCTGGACCTGTTCGCAAAAGGGGAGCGTCTGCACGGCGATGGCGACTCCGGGCGGCCTGGTCTGGATTTTGCACCTCCAGCAGTCTGCGATGCAGCACAGCGTCTGGCGAAAAGCGATTTTGCGCCAGGTTCTGCACAAGACATAGCCCGCGTCGAGAATGTGAGAACGGAGTCACCATCGCTGCAGAGTTTCTCTTGTGACTTCAACACGGCTGATTCTGTCGCAATGAGCCTGATTTTTTACTGGAAGTCTCGAATGGAAGACAGTATTCTCTGGGCAGGCGGAACACAATATTGGGAGGTGCAACATGGCTGATGACGGCGATGCAAGAATTCGACTGTTCAACACACCACGCAGGCTTGAGAAGACCATGCACACTCTTGAAGGTATACTCCGCGGGATCACCATGGATGGTCGCGTTGATGATCAGGAACTTATCGTGTTGGCAGACTGGCTCGGTGAGCACTCCGAGTTTCGCAACAAGCACCCCTTCACTGAAATTATTCCGCGCATCGAGCGGATCATTGCGGAGGAAATCGTCGATGAGGAAGAACGTGCTGATTGTCTTTGGTTATGCAGTCAGTTTACGACTGGCAGTCAGCATTTCGATCCGATCACTTCAGATCTGCAGGTTCTGCACGGGATAATGGGGGGGATTGCGGCGGATTCCCGCATAAGTGTTGCGGAACTTCGGTCATTGAGCGAATGGATCGAAGGTAAAGAGCATCTGTACGGGTGCTGGCCTTTTGATGAGGTCAGCAGTCTGGTGACTGGAGTGCTGTCTGACGGCAGAATTGATGCAAACGAACATGAAACGCTGCTGCATTTTTTTGCCGATGTTTTAGCCTTTTTGAATCACAAGTCACTCGGAAAAGCGACTACAGATGTCACTCCGTTTCGAAGCGGAATTTGTGCCGTTCAGCCGCAGATTGTCATATCTGAGCGTCGTTTTTGTTTTACCGGCACGCCGCGGAAGGGGCCCAAGCGACTGCTTCAGGAAGCGGTGGTCAGTCGCAATGGTATTGTCGAAAAAAACGTAGTGAATGCCTTGGATTACCTGATAATCGGCGCCGAGGGCAACGAATGCTGGGCATATTCCGCGTACGGTCGCAAAGTAGAGACAGCGATTGAAAGACGAAAGGCTGGATCAAAACTGCTGATCGTGCACGAATTTGACTTTTGGGAAGCCTTGCAGTGACGTGCACGTCGTAAGGCTAATGCAGCAGAAACGAAACGCACCGTGCGTGACCGAGGAAAGTACCAACGGTCGATCAAAATAGGAACAGCATTTTGAGGTAGCAATTCCACAGCAATCGCGCTTGTGCAAGGCGGAAAGTTGAGTTCCCCAACTTCGTTTCCTTCTGAGCATTCAACTCAACTGAATTTCCTTCATCGACTTCTTCCTCGCGGCTCTTCGGTCAAATCGCCTTGCCCAATTGCGAGGCTTTGGGGGTTCATCAAGGTGTTCAGTATTTGCAGATGGAGGGACAGGACTGGGCCTCCCACGGTGTGATTGGCCTGCAGTCATGACCTGCAGAGAGTGGCCAGCGGGGGTACGGAACCGGTGTCTTTCCGGTCGTGACGTTGTTGCCATTGTTTGATAGACATGGCCATTCCGGCCACTGATGCAGAGAACTGTGCTGCAAGGCCGTGTGGGAATCACAGTCACGCCAACTCGTAGTTGCCCCTGCAGCGACCTTTCTCGAAAAGCTGGGCTATGTCCTTCAGAGAGTCAAATTCGGCCAATTCTTGGATACGTCGGCCGCAGTGTTCGATATCCTGTGCTCACTTGAGAACAGCAGGCCCAATCAGCCCTGACGCTGTCGGAAGCGGCCTTGAAGGTCCCTCCCGAGAATCTGCTCGCCATGCAGACCAGGACGCACTCCGGAAGGTGACTGCGGCGTGATCCGTGCCTCACCCTTGAAGATCACCCGGACCAGCGTTCTGTGACAGCAGTCCCCAACGGCGGGACGCTTCATCCCCGCATGGTGAATTCGAGTTGATTCAGCATCGCAGCAATTCATCCTCGGTGGACGGCGACCCGTGCGGACCGGATTTCGCCATATCCTGACGCCGTCAGCCCGCTCTGAAGTTCGTACGCTGGCACAAGTCAATACGACTCAAGCTCCGCACGCGTCAGCCAAATGCGCCGAGCCCGAGTAGCAACGCGTTCAACGGAACACCCGTCGAGTGCTGACTTCAGAATTGGTGAAACTGCCGGTGAAAAAACGTGTGCTCCCATGGACCGTATCAATCTTGGTGCGTGCGAAGCGGTGCCTTTTTGATTGATATTTAGGGAACTTTCGATATCGTGATATCAGCGATTCCCAGAGACCTAAAGGAGCGACGATGAAGGACCAGTTTTGCCTCCGCAGCATTCCGAGTGAGCTGTGGCAGTGGATTGAAGATCAGGCTCACGAACGCCGGCAAAACATCAACTCTGTCGTGATCAGCCTACTTGAGGCGGGGCGACGTGGAGAGAATGGTCATCCGACGCTGTTCCGAGACCGTCCTGTCCTCCGGCCCGCAGAGGCTGAAACGTTGCCGTTCACGTTCATCGATCTCTTTGCCGGGATTGGCGGGTTTCGACTGGGG
>JBJTPZ010000742.1:0-1538 GCA_046075365.1 Planctomycetaceae bacterium | reverse complement strand
GCGTCATCGCCTCGGTGGTCGCTGTCTGCCGCGACATCAGAGGGGGCAGCCGGATCGCTTCCGGCGACGGCCTGGTCGTTCAAGCCACGTATTGTGACGACTCGGCTGGAGATCAGCCACCACGCTGTGCCACCGAGTGTGATTCCGAACAGCATCAGACTGCAGGCGATAAACGCAATTCCGAGGGCGCGCAGCATCACAACATCCTTGTTTTGGGCCTGATCCGCCAAGAATTCGACAATCCAGTGCTGTGACGTTTCCGGGTGCGCGGCCTTGGGTGCGTGTCTACGCGATTGCACGCAGATACACGTAGGGGTATCGGACGGTGCTGTGGATAATTCCGTGGGAAAACCCTCGGCTTTTTGAGTTGGTTTTAGTTGTTTTAGTGAGAGTGAGGGTTAGGGTGGTTGGGGCGTCGGGGTTGAGTGCGGTGAGGGCGTGGCTTCGGGTCAGTTTGTTGGGGCATTGCTCGCTGCGGGTCGGTGGATTCTGCCGGTGGTTTGGGGGCGGCGGGCGTTCAGGTTCCTCTGGCTGTTGGCCGATGTTCTGGGTTAGACTGCGGGCATTGATTTTCCCAGGGATCGGGAGTGTTGGGCTGTGGGTCATTTTGATTTTTGCGACGCGATGACTCGGTTGTGCGAGGACATCAGTCGGCGGCATGCTGAGTTTTCGCATGTGCAGATGCCGCGGGTGGCGGTGACGTTTGCGCAGGCGCGGTCGCCGGTGCACTGGGGGGTACAGGCCCGGCTGACTCCGCTGCGGTTCCAGGGCGGTCGCACGACGGAGCAGCGGAAGGGGCGGCTGTGGACGGTGCAGAAGGTGGTGCATCGCGGTCAGGAGGCGTTGTATGTGCTGACGTTTTTGCTGCCGCGATTTTTGAATTTGCCGTTTGATGAGAAGCTGGTGACGGTATTTCACGAGCTGTACCACATCAGTCCGGAATTCAACGGTGACATTCGGCGGTTCGAGGGTGCGTGTTATGTGCATACGGGCAGCCAGAAGAATTACGACCGGCAGATGGCGGTCTTTGCGGAGCAGTATCTGCACCAGGGGGCTCCGGAGACACTGCTGAGTTTTCTGCGGCATGATTTTCGTTCGCTGCAGCAGCAGGTGGGAGCGGTAGTGGGAGTGCGGATTAACTTGCCCCGTCTGGTCCCGGTGCCGCGGGCCGGATGAGAGTGGGGAGTGGGGTGAGCCGTGGGCGGAAGCCCACGGGTGTTGCGTTTCGTCGTGTTTGGTTTCGTTTTGTTGGCTGGCGGCATCCATGCCGCCGCACCCGGGCACTTCCGTGCGCGGCTCGCCTGAGGGGACCTGAGGGGGCGTGAGGGGTGTTGGAGGCGTGGGAGGCGGGTGTGGGTGGTCCGGGAGGGCGGTTACTGGGCGGCGGGGGCGGCGGGGGTGATTTGCAGTTTCAGCGGTCGCTCGAAGGTTAACTGCTGACCATTGAAGTTCATTGTGAATCGCACGGTCAGTGCGTGGTCGCCCACGGTGGCGGTGGGGGCTGTGGTGACCTGCAGTTTGATTTCCCCCTGGTTGTC
>JBJTPZ010000741.1:0-6315 GCA_046075365.1 Planctomycetaceae bacterium | reverse complement strand
ATTGAAAAGGGTGTTGTGGTCGGGCGAATTCGAACGCTGCAGGAAGTTGTGGGGCAGCCGGTGACAGCTCAGGCTGATCTTTTGTCCCGGTCACTGGAAGAGTTGCAGCAGCAGACACTTGAGCTTGAGTTGCTGTTGCGGCAGGTCCTGCGTTAGTCGGCGTTGACTGGTGTCTGCTGTGGATGCGGTGTTTTATCGTTCGGAGAGAGCAGCGTGGTGCCTGAATTGTCTGTCTCGCGTTTTGCTTCGCGGCTTTTCCGGCGCGGCGGGAATGTCAGTCGTTCCTGTTATTTTTTGCTTGTTTTGTGGCTGTCGTTTACGGTCCTGGCTGAGGCTCAGGTGCCAGTCACACCTGCAGTGGCCGGGCGCCTGCCCTGGGAGGCTTCGCGATTTCGGGGCACACCTGAGGAACCGTTGCCGATGTCTTTTGTACCGGCGTTCTCGAAGCTCAAGTTTCGGGATCCGATGCAGTTGCGGTGGCAGCCGGCCCTTAAGCGTTATTTTGTGCTGGAGCTGAAGGGGCGGATTTTCAGTTTTCCGGACGATGAGTCTGTGCAGCAGGCGGATCTGGCAATCGATCTGCCGGCCGAGCTTACGTCCTTCGATGCAGCTCGCAGTACCGGCGTCAAAGAGGCATATTCGTTTGTCTTCGATCCGGATTTTGCTTCGAATCGATTTGTGTACGTGTGTTTGATTCTGAATGGTCGCAGCGAGGGTGTTTTGCCGGACGGCAGTCGTGTTTCGCGTTTTCGTCTGACGGAATCTGATCCGCCTCGTTTGGATGTCCAGTCGGAGCTGCCGATTCTGACGTGGCTGTCTGGCGGCCACAATGGTTGCGATCTGGCGTTCGATAAGACGGGCTGTCTGTTGATTTCGACGGGTGATGCGACAGCGCCCAGTCCTCCGGATGAATTAAAGACGGGCCAGGACGTTTCTGATTTGCTCAGTTCAATTTTGCGAATTGACGTACGGGGTGCGACGGCGGAGCGGCCATATCGGGTGCCGGACGACAATCCGTTTACAGGACTTGCGGGGGCTCGTCCTGAAGTCTGGGCCTATGGTTTTCGAAATCCCTGGCGAATTTCGGTGGACGGTGAAACTGGAGTGGTGCATGCAGGGGATGTTGGTTGGGAGAAGTGGGAGCTTGTGCATGAGGTTGTGCGTGGCGGGAATTACGGCTGGAGTGTGCGTGAGGGGCATGAGTTGATACAGCCCGGTGCCTCGGTCGGTCCGACTCCGATCTTACCTCCCCGGGCGGTGCTTCCGCATGCGGAGGCTGCATCGGTGACTGGCGGCTATGTGTATCGTGGCAGGCGGATGCCGGGGCTGGCTGGGCGTTATCTGTTCGGGGACTGGATCAGTGGTCAGATCTGGTCTTTGCCACCTGGGACTGAGCGGTATGAGCGGGCTGCATCCGGGCAGTTGCGGGTGATAGCGATTGTGCCTGACAGCGAGGGTGAGCCGCTGGTGGTCAGTCATCAGTCGGACACCAGTATTTATCGGCTGGTGTCGAACAGGGATCTGGAGGCTGAGCGGCGTGCTTCCTCTGAGTTTCCGCGTCGGTTGTCAGAAACCGGCTTGTTTGCTCGTACTGACTTACATCAGTGGGAAGCTGGGGTACGTCCATTTCGAGTGGCTCGAGCGATGTGGCAGGACGGGGCGGAGAGTGAGCATGCGCTGGGATTACCCGCAGGTTCCATCCTGACCGTTTATCAGTCACCGCGTCCCCTTGAGAGTGTGGCGATGTTCAACAGTCGGCTGCATTATCCGGCGGGTGCCGTGCTGGCGAAGACTGTCAGTCTGAAAGGTCGCCGCATAGAGACTCAGGTGCTGCACTTCGATGGTCGACAGTGGCGTGCTTACAGTTATGTGTGGAATGAAGCTCAGACTGACGCTGATCTGGCACCGGCTGCTGGTCTGCAGCTTGAGCTACCGGTGGATGGGGGAGTGTCGTGGCGAATTCACAGTCGCACGGAGTGTTTGCAGTGTCATAATCCGTGGTCAGAGACGACGTTGGCGTTACAGCCGGAGCAGCTGCATGCGGAGGGGGCGGGTGATGATTCGGAGTGGCTGGATCTGGTGCGGGACGGCTATGTTGAGACGCGGTCGGGGGACGGTGTGACGGCTGATCCGCTGAGTTGTGTGCGTCGAGCGGTAGCCGGGCCGGGTCAGGGCAGTACAGAGCTGCAGGCGCGGTCGTGGCTGCATGTGAATTGTGCGCATTGTCATCAGCCGAATGCGGGGACCGGTTTGTCATTGTCTTTGCGCGTCTGGGACTCCGATTCTGAGATGAATGCGTGGGACAAGGTTCCTGAGAAGGGCAGTTTTGGGATTGTGCAGCCTGGTGTGCTGGTGCGGAGCCAACCGGATCGGAGTGTGCTGTTATATCGTGTAGGTTCTGCTTCAGTGGGTCGGATGCCGCACATTGGGTCGCGGGAGGTCGATTTTGCGGGTGCCGACCTGCTGGCTCGCTGGCTGGGCGGGGACTTCGGCGGTGAGGTGTCGGTGTCTGCGAATGTTCGGACGGCGGCCGTTTTGAAGCTGGCGAAGTCTGATGAGAGCTTGACGACAGAACAGGCATTGCGTTTGGCCGCGGCGTTTTGGCGTTTGCGACAGTCGGATGTGCCGGGGGCGGCAGATGGTGTTGCCGGTGAGGTGCAGCATCTGTCAGCAGCTTTAGCGGCGCGTTCAGATTCGATTGTTGGCAGTTTGTTTGAGGGATTTTTACCGATTGGGCAAAGAGTGCAGCGTCTGGGGCCGGGGGCGGTTTATGCGGATGTGGCCAGATTGACAGGCGACCCAGGGCGTGGGCGATCGCTGTTTTTTGATGAGCGGCGACTGCAGTGTGCGAAGTGTCACGGCGTTGATGGTGCGGGCGGGCAGGGAGGTCCGGATTTAAGTGGCGTGGGGCGAGTATCGGGTGCAGAGCGACTGTTTGAGTCGATCACGGATCCGGATCGTGAGGTTCAGGACCGCTGGAGGACTCAGGTGATCGTCACAACCGCCGGAACGATCGTGACGGGCGTGGTGTTGCGTGAGCAGTCTGCAGAGCTTGAGTTGCTGACGTCTCAGGGTGAGCGTGTCAGGTTAATGTCGTCGGAGATTGAAGATCGGCGGGTGGAGCAAAAGAGTCTGATGCCATCGGGTCTGGCGGCTCAGTTAACAGCACAGGAGATGTCTGATCTGCTGTCGTGGCTGGTGACACTGCGTAATGGCGAGTGATGATTGTGAGATGACGGGCGGGTTTATTGGAGGTGTTTCAGTTTTTTCAGAAATGCCTGCGTGCGAGTTCGTTTGCCTGGCGGCAGTCGGCGTGAGGTGATGCTGAGTGCCAGTTCAAAGCAGCGAACTGCATTGGCCGGATCATTGCGAGCGACGAAGTAAAGTGCGTGGTAGTAGTGCAGCCAGGGGCTGTTGTGATCGAGTCGGAGGCATTCGGAGAAGGCGGCATCGGCATCTTTCCATCGTTCGAGTGCCGTGAAGGTTCTGGCGAGGTTGCTGAGAGTATACGGCAGGATGAGGGGTTGATCCATGATTGCCAGTTGTCGTGAGTTTTCGAGGTCTTCGAGGGCCAGATCGAATTCTCCGAGTTCGTTATAGATGCCGCCCCGGCAGCAGAGCAGGTCTGCGTCGGGGTTTTCGGCGAGTTGGATGAGGTACTGATAATCCTCGAGTGCTTCGACGAAGCAGTCGCTGTACCAAAGATTTCTGGCGCGATCACGACGGGCATGGACGTGGTTGGGGTCGATTTGCAGGGCCAGAGAGCACGCTGCGATGGCCTCGTCAAACTGTTCAGCGCGGTGTGCGATGGTGGCCTGCATTCGCAGTCGTGCGATTTCGACACCTTCCGTGTCGTCCGGGTTGATTTCGTTTGCTTTCTGCAGGTCCTGTTGTGCGGAGGTCAGATCTCCGGATTTTTCGGAGAGGACGCTGCGACCGATGAGCGCTTCGGTCGATTCGGGCTCCTGCTGCAGGATGGCGTTAAAGTCTTTGCGGGCGTCATCGAGGTTTCCGAGGTGCAGCCTCATTTGTGCTCGGGAAAGCAGAGCAGGGAGGCAGGTTGGGTCATTTTCGAGGATTGTGGACAGATCGTGAGCGGCATCCTGAAGATTGTCTTTGGTGGCGAGGAGTCGAGCGCGATCGAGCAGGCAGGCTTCGTGGCTGGGATCTTTTTGGAGGGCGGCATCGAGCAGTGCGAGCGCAGCGGAGTGATCGCCGGCCAGGCGTTTTACTATGGACAGTCCGTAGACTGGTGACAGGAGGTGTGGTGCCACGTCGATGGCCTGCTGGAAATCATGTGCTGCGAGGTCGGAATTTCCATTTGCTATGTGCAGAAAGCCGCGGAAGGAGAGGGCATCGGAATCATCGGGGTGATTGCTGAGCAGTGTATTGAGTTCAGCGAGGGCGGTGTCTGCATCGCCACAGGCCATTCTTGCCTGTGCGAGTGCGTATCGCGGGCGGGCGTCATCCGCTGACAACTGACAGGCGTGTTGCAGGTCCTCGGTGGCGAGCTGGTATTGTTGAAGTTGCAGTCTGGCGAGGCCGCGGGCGAACCAGGCGCGATAGCCGGCGTGATCTGAGGCGATGGCATGATCGGCGGCAGTGACGGCAGATTCGGGATCATCATATTCGAGGAGGATGAGTGACTGGAGTTCGTATGCAGCGATGAAGTCGGGATTTGACTGGAGGATAGCCGAGCAGTCTTCGAGAGCAAGGGCCGGTTTTCCGATGCTGAGCAGCAGGTCAGCCCTCAGGAAGCGGAGAAAACCCTGGTCCGGAAACAATTCGAGTCCGCGGGAGAGTGTGGTGATGGCCTCCTGAGTTTGCCTGAGTTCTGCGAGCAGGCGTGCCTTGAGGGAAATCAGGTCGGGTGAGGTGTGCTGGAGACGTTCAGCGAATTCGATGTTTTGCAGTGCGCGGTGATTCATGCCAAGTTTGCTGAATATCTCGGCCTTGCGGAGCAGGGCGGGAACGCAGCCCAGATCTTTCAGAATGGCGACATTCAGGAAAGAGAGTGCCGAGTCGTAGTTTGAGTGTGCAGCAGCAACATCGGCGCTGGTGATCCAGAAGTCAGCGGATCGACCGGATTTGGGGGCTGAAAGGAGGGTGATTTCGGCATCTTGCGGACGCTGCATTTGCAGCTGCAGTGAGGCCAGCATACCCCATCCGGCGGGATAGTCGGGGAAGTTGCGTATCAGCTGCTGGCAAGCGGCGGCAGCTCGTTCGTTTTGATTCAGTTGTCCCAGCAGCCATGCGAATTTGTGCAACAAATGCTGATCGTTGCTGTCCAGGCTGAGTTGTTTCTCGAGTACGGAAAGAGCTTCTTCCGAGCGTTGTTCTGCGAGTAACAGATCGGAAAGATCGGCTGCGAGGCTGTTGTCGAGCGGGCCAAGGGCCTGCCATGCGAAGCAGTCAGGGATTGTGAGCAATGCTTCGAGCGGGTCTGGGGTGATATTGAAGAATTCGAGGGCGATCTGTGCCCAGGTGAGACGAGGATTCTTGTGGTGCCATGTGATAAACGGGCTGGCTTCTTCGTTCAATAGTGCGTGACCGCTGTGGTTTGTGAATCTGACGCTAAAGATGACGGGCCAGCGTGTACCAATGGGTGGAGTTCGGTGTAATTCAGTGAGCAGTTCCTGTCGTGTTGGGTGTGATTCGGGGAGGGTGGAGTGAAGTTCAAATTCGATGCGACGACCTGGCAGAACGGCGCAGTCGATCTGAAGGGCGAGTGGTGCAGTGCCTGGAACGCTGCTGACGACTGCGGCCAGCAGAGCTTTGACTCGTACCAGCAGAGTGTGCAGCAACCGCGGGTCGATTTCGGATTGCTGCAGTTCTGCGTTTGTGATCAGCATTGTGACTCGGCTGTACTCGCGCAGACTGGCCTGAAAACGCGATGCATGGTGAACGTCGGATGACGAGTACTGGTTGAGTTGCGGGGGCAGCTGGATGCGGAAACCGGGGAGGTTGTCGCCAACGTATTTGAGCAGTTCAACCTGCTGGGGCAGTTGCTGCAACTGTCTGTCCTGCTGAGCGGTTGTGATGCGACGTGGGGATTGCATCAGCAGCGGAAGCCACGGAATGCATCCGATCAGAAACAAAGCCAGCCGAACGGCTTTTGCAGCGGCAGCAATGACGGCGAGTATCAGCAGGGAGAGGGCCGCCCATCGGCGGAAGCCTGCTGGTTTGAGAGCAAATGGCGGTCTTTGCAGGCAAGCAGGGCAGACGGGTATGGGGATTTCGCAGGAGAGTCCGATGTTGCCGGCGTGGACACAAACAAAACTGGTGGTGATGCGGTGACAGCGGACGCAGGGCTGC
>JBJTPZ010000740.1:0-3237 GCA_046075365.1 Planctomycetaceae bacterium | reverse complement strand
TTAATGGCAAGGTTTGGCGTCAGGGCAGTTTGCGGGATTTGAATACTCCAGAATTTTGCACGGTGGATCTGGATTCGTGGGGTGGCCTGATTGGCGATGCCGTGGAATTGCGGGTGGTGTTATCCGGCAGGCTGGCAGAGGTGGCGTCGGATCCGGAGTGGCTGGCGATTGAGTACCCGTACTGCCAGTGAGCGCAAGCCTGCGACAGGTTGTGCCGCTGCTGCAAATTAAGTAGTGATAACGCTGTATCAGTCAACAGGATTGAACGGGTACTCGATTGCTATGGCGGGAGCGAATCCTGTCTTTGAGAGACTCAGGTCTTGTGAGGCGGTAATGGATAATTTGAGAGTGAGCCGGGTTTTGTTGGCTGCGAATTCTGGGGGGAAGTCAGCTTTTGACAACTGCAGGAATTGTGGAGGCTGCAGCTGGTGAAGTTGCCCTGAGGCGACGCATTTATTCTGGCAGGTGACGGACCATGCAACCGGCAGAGATTTCCAGTGTGATTTGGCGAAGTATAGATTTCTGGAGCGAGTGTCGCCTGTGACGAAGAAGGCAAGAACATCAGAGTGTTGCCAGGGGTTGATGATACTGATTTCTGTTTCGTACGTGCCGGCTTTCAGGGTGTTGTCGATCGACGGGATTTGCAGTGACTGGTGAACGCGAGAAAAGCTGACTTGCTTTGTTTGCGCGTGATTCGTGACTGGGGATGCAGAGAGTTTCAGGAAGGACCAGCCGCTTGAGTCAACTGCTTGTCCGATGGCGATGCAGATCAGCAGGACTACAGCCAGTGGCGTCAGAAAGCGGGCGATTCCACGAGCGAGTCGAGGGAGTGCTGCTGATGCTGTTGGGACTGCGGGTTTGTTGGAAAGTTGCAGGGCGCTGGACCAGACGAGTGGAAATGCGAGGATTTGCGCGTAGTAGGGTGCGCTTTCAGCGAAGAAAAGCACAACAAGCAGGTTGAGCAGTACAAAGGCTAAGGGGAACAGTTCTGCTGGAGCAATTTTTGAGGGATGGCTGTCGCAAAGCCTGAGCAGCGTCAGAAAAAGCAAGGTGATATAGACAGCTTGAGAGATTTTTTTCTGGGTTCGCAGCCAGGGAACTCGGGTGTAATCACGGGAGAGTCCGTGAGCGTCGCTTAGGCTGCCAAACGTTTTGATCAGGTAATCCTCAGTTTCAACTGTGCCAAGAGTGATCGATTTTTTTAGCGGGGAGTAAATCCAGTGGCTAAACGAGGCAATTTTTTCGTGCAGCAGTTTTCGCAGATTAATTTGCCTTTGGTACTTACCAGGGACAGCGGGCAGGTAAGAGAATCGCCAGTTGCTGACTGTCTCACCGGAGGCGTCCGTTGTTGAGTCGACGGAGGAAAAATAGCCCATGAGTGAGATTTCTGCAGAGGCTGGCAGTCTGTCGGCGATCGCCTTACGGACTTCCCGGCTGGTGAGCTGGGTGGTCTGCCATGAGATGAACAGTGTGCCGAAGGAAAGCAGGCTTACGGCGGCGATCCGTGTCAGTGAAGCGTGTCGGCGGCTGATCAGATTGCAGAGGCCGACCGTGATGACGACGCCCGCAGCGAGGAATGCAAACAGGCCCAGCGATTTCTGAATCTCGAGCATAATTGTGCAAAACGTCAAGGCTGCTGCCTGGACTGCTGCCTGTATGGCTATGAAGGGTGTGAGCGGTGTTCGTTGTGTTCGGACAGCCAGACGACGCAGTTGTTCGAAGGCCAGCCAGACCAGTGACATCCAGAAAAAGCCAGGGATCTGGGGTGTTGCCAGGGTGGGTGAGTACCAGAATGACGGGTAGAGCAGCAGCAGTGGAGCGGAAAGGCAGGCTGTGAGATTGCCGAACATTCTTCCGATCAGCAGTGTTGTGACTGCTGCGGTCAGGGACTGCAGAATGACATTTGTGATCTCGATCGGGGGCATGCCCTGTCCAAACAGTGAGGCTACTGGCAGTGTGTAGACCGCGGCCCTTTCGACGAACGCTCTAAGCAGCGGAGTTTGCTCGCGCGCGAGGTCATCCCAATTGCCGGATGCCATGTGTCCGCCGTACCGGAAGTATTTCCCGTAGTCATCGGTTTGAGCGGTAGTGACCGATGTCACCCAGAAAAGTTTGGCCAGGAGGATGGTGCCAATCAGTAATGATGTTGTCAGAAAACGGGTGGAAGTCTGTTCGCGTCTGCGCAGGAAGGCGGCCCACCATTTGAACGAATGCAGCAGGGCTGCGCTTATGCAGAGCGCAATGAAAAACTGCAATCCGTCTCTTACGTGGAGAAAGCTGCGGACCTGGAACTGGATTTGGCAAAGAATGAGCAATGCAAGTGCAAGGGTCGTGAGCTTACTGCACCAGGTGCGTGCACGCTGGAAGCGGGTGGCATCTGTGGCATATTCATTGCACCTGCTTAGCCATGCTAATGCCGACTGCACGAAGGTTGAGGACATTTTCAGCAGCAGCAGGCACACAAATGACTGGAGCAGTGGAACGAACCAGAGCCAGAGATCTCCCTGCCAATTTATTGCGTCTGGCTGGCCGGGAAGTTTCGAAACCGCGAATGGTTGAGCTGTGAGCCATGTTTCAGATTGAATTGCGGCTTGTGGTGCGCTGCCGTGGCTCAGGTTTTCGTGGACTGTGAGCGCAGGATTGCGGAGCAATGCCACTGGGGGAGGCCACCCGGAGCCCAGAACGATCCTGACGCCGTCAGCGGTAAGGACGGTACCTTCCGGCAAGGAGACTTGAATTCGCTGGACCGGGATGGTTCCGTCGAGCATGCTGAAAACGGTCAGGTTTTCCTGCCGCTGTGTGAGTTGTTGTCGGCGACCGTCACTGGAAACCGCCGTCAGGACAGGTTGTGTTGCGGCAACTTCAGGAGGTACACAGACGTGTATGGGAAGGTAATTGAGTTGCTGAATCAGCCGCGTGCAAAGAAAGGCTGCAAAAAGAGTGGCGCAGATGGCGATTTTTACGGCCCGACGGTCAGGCATAGTTGATTGCCGCTATCAGGGGGGCTTGAGGATCCTGAACCGCGGAGGAATCGCAGCGGATTCTTCCCGGAGGTCGTCGAATGTTGAAGTTTATCGACTTTTGGCGGGCTTTTTCTTCAGTCCAGCGGAAGCACATCGACGCTGACGGACAGGCGGTGCTGGCTTCCGCCGACGCAGACGCCGGTCACGGGGGGGACGTCGCTGTAGTCGCGACCCCAGGCGAGTGTCAGGTGGTCGGTGCTGCAGAGTGTGTTGT
>JBJTPZ010000739.1:0-7651 GCA_046075365.1 Planctomycetaceae bacterium | reverse complement strand
GAAGCAGTCTGAATCTGCGTCAAACCAGAAATCTCGTACTCAGCCTGGATTTTACCAAAGCCCCGAACGGTATCCTGGTCGATCGTACGAATGGAAGGTACCGGCATGCCCAATCCTGCCTATCATTCAAAACACACAAATTGACGCAGACCCAGTCCGAAAACAAACCGCAACACAGCAGTGTATCGATTCGCGAGCGAAAAGCCAAACGAGCGCCAGACGGAGGAATCGCTCCATACCGCCTGCCGCCAAATCACTCCGCGGACTGATGTCAACAAATTCAACAAATCCGAGCAGAACACCGACAATTCAAGACATCATCGGACCGGACTCAAGTGCGCGCGACGAAAGGCACCTGCCGAACAAGCTCCAGCAGCTGCCTCCAAACACACGGCCAAATTCAAGCACAGACACACGGTCGCCCGTCACAGTGCGCCGAGCCTTCTTTTCAGGTGCATTCGCGACGCCAGGCAGGCGACGCAGACGCGCATTAACGTAATTCGACGCGGCCGAGGCCCAAAGCGGGCCCCGGCTACGCAAACGAAAAGCTCTGCTACACGCAGGTCAGCACAATCACTTGATGTCTACAGCCGCTCCGGCGTCGACCAGTTCCTTCTTCAGCTTCTCTGCGTCTTCCTTGCTCACGCCCTCTTTCAGGGTCTTCGGAGCACCTTCGACGAGATCCTTGGCTTCCTTCAGACCGAGACCAGTTGCGGCGCGCACAACTTTGATCACGGCGATCTTCTTGGAATCCTCGAAACCGGTCAAAATAACATTGAACTCGGTCTGCTCAACCTTGGCTTCCGCAGCAGCAGCACCTGGAGCAGCGGCGACCATCACGGCTCCGCCACCCGCGGGCTCAATACCATGAACCTGCTTCAGGTAGTCCACGACCTTGCGGGCTTCCAGCAGCGTCAGGCCAACAATTCGGTCACCCAGTTCCTTCGTGGTTGCATCAAACTCAGTGGCTGCATCAGCAGACATGACCAACACCTTTCTCTTACGATAACTCTCAGTAACACGCTTCGAGCAACAAGCTTCTCGTTAAGCACACAGCACTACGCCAAACCACCGTCCAATTGGCCGGCAGGCTCCTATTCCGCTGGCTCTTTGTCCGCCAGAGTCTTCAACTGGCCAGCCAGACGGCCTCCAGGACCCTGCAGACAACCCGCCAACTGACGCCCCGGAGCGAGCATCAGACCAGCAAGCTCACCAATCGTCTCAAGACGACCGGCACTCTTGCTGAGTGTTTCAATTGCGGCAGCGTCAAGCGGCTGACCGTCACAGGTCCCGCCCTTGATCTGCAAATTCTGAATGTCCTTTGCCCACTTCGCTACGGCGCGACTGAGCTGTACTACGTCTTCGCCGCCCCACAACAAGGTTGAGGGCCCTGCGAGCACAGCGTCGAGCCCTTTAACACCCTTGCTTTTCAAGGCATTCAGGGCAACCGAATTCTTCACCGTCAACGCGGAAATCTGCTCCTTCCGCATTGCCAGACGCCAGCGGTTGGCAGTAATCGCGTCCAGCTTCGACGCGTCCACAACAATGAAATCCTTCGTGCTGCCAACCCGACCCTGAATGTCGGCAATCACCATGTCTTTAACGTGACGACCCATTGCTGCTGCTCGCTATGTTTATCACCAAACGAACCAAACTATCCACACATCTCGCCGACGTCAGACTGCCACAGAGATCGAAGGCATCATCGTCGCAGACACAACCATACCACGCAGGTAGACACCCTTCGACGTGTTCGGCTTAAGACTGCGAATGTAGGCCAGCAGAGACTCAATGTTCTCGGTCAGCCGCTGAGCATCAAAGCTGAGCTTCCCAACCACACAGTGCACGTTCGAGCCGTTATCAACTCGGAACTCCACCTTACCAGCCTTGTACTCACGCACGGTGCTGGCAACATCCTGCGTCACAGTGCCGGCTCGAGGACTGGGCATAAGACCACGAGGACCGAGCACACGGCCGAGAGGACCGACAACGCCCATCATGTCCGGGGTGGCGATACAAACGTCGAAGTCGAGCCAGCCTTCCTTAATCCGATCAGCCAGCTCCTTGCCACCGACAATGTCCGCACCGGCAGCCTGAGCAATTGCTACGTTCTCGCCCTGGGCGAAAACCAGAACCCGCTGAGTTTTCCCGATGCCATGCGGCAGCACCAGAGAACCACGGACAATCTGGTCTGCCTGCCGAGGATCAACACCAAGCCGCACCGCAATCTCCACCGTCTGGTCAAACTTGACCCGCTTGACAGCCTTCGGGAGCGAGTCTTCAAGGGACTTCAACGCCTTGACTGCCTCAGCCAGCGACAAAACCCCGACATCCCCGGCTTTTTTCGCGAGGATCTTCATACGCTTAGACGGTCCTGACATGGCTTGACCCCGTTCCGTTCTGCTGTTTTCTCTTGATTAGCAACCCGCAAATGCAAAGCAACCCCAGCCGTCGCTGGTTCATCCAATAATCTCAATACCCATACTGCGAGCAGTCCCCGCAATCATCTTCTTGGCCTGCTCAAGCGACGAAGCGTTCAGGTCTTCGTACTTCTGTTTTGCAATCTGCTCGACCTGAGCCCCCGTCACAGTCCCCACCTTGGTCTTCAGCGGACTGCCTGATCCGCGAGCGACCCCGGCGGCCTTCTTCAGCAGGACAGCAGCGGGCGGGCTCTTGAGAATAAACTCAAAAGAACGGTCATTGTAAACAGTGATCACTACAGGGATCGTGATCCCCATCATGTCTCGAGTCTTCTCGTTGAACTGCGAAACAAACTGACCGATGTTCACGCCGTGAGGCCCCAGGGCAGTACCGACCGGTGGAGCCGGGGTGGCCTGACCACCAGTTACCTGAACCTTGATCTGAGCAGTAACCTGACGCTGCTTGCCCATGAAAACTCATCCCGTCCATTCGCCGCAACCAAAAAGGCCGCTGCCAGTTCCCGGCGACAAATGCCGCCTTCGAGAAAAACTAAACCGCTTCCAACTGCCAGTGATCAATCTCTACAGGAGTCGATCGTCCGAAGATCTCAATCAGCACGGAAACCTTCCCGCTCTGCTCATCGATCCCCTCTACCCGACCCTCAAAATTCTCAAACGTGCCCTCGCGAATCTTCAGCAGATCCCCGATTGCAAAACCAATTTTCACCTTTGGCACAGCTGTTGACTGCTGCTCGGCCCGCCCAAGCATCCGGTCGACCTCGTGCTGCTCCATCGGCAGCGGCTTACCAGCAGCCCCAGCAAAATCACCCACTCCTCCTGTGTCCCGCACCAGATACCAGGTCTCATCGTTCAGAAGCATCTGAACCATAATGTACCCGGGAAACAGCTTGCGGTCCTGCTCGCGAGAAGCACCGCTGCGAGTATCCACGACTCGTTCTGAGGGGATGATGATCTCCCCAAAAAACTCCTCGAGCTTCTCGCCGTGTATCTTTTTCAGCAACGCTTCGCGAATTGTACGCTCACGATTAGTCTGAACCTTCAAAACGTACCAGCTCATGTCAGCGCGGTTGACCGCAGGAGTCGCCACTGGCTTTGCAGGAGCCTTGCGACTGGCTGGCTTCTTTTTCTTCGGCTGTGGAACAGCCGAACCAGAAACCCCCTGGTTTTCACCGGTATTTTCAGATGTTTCATCGACCATCACCGGACCTCCTTCACCTGGCAGAAAACGAATCGCGTATGGTGACCACACGGCCATTGAAATGCAACCAGGTTCCTCCTGCTTTCGTAAGTTTGCCGTGGCTGACCCGGCCTGACCGCTGTGCCAGCCTCACGCCCACCTCCGCGATCGCGACTAGCCAAGCAGTTCGTTGAAGCCAATCACTGAGAACGTCCAGGTCCAGACAAGATCGATCAAAAACAAGAAGGTTCCCAAACCAACCATCGTTGCCACAACGACTACCGTAGCCTGCACAACTTCCTGCTTCCCAGGCCACGTCACTCGCAGTAACTCAGATTCCACTGATATCAGAAAGTCGGCAAACACCGACAGATTTACAAGCCGGAACGCCAGCAGCGCAGAAGCCACCCAGAGAACCAGCGGGAATCCGACCTGAATAGATCTTCCCTGAGCCATCAATGGGCCGCGGGCAAGAGTAATACAGCCGAACGCCGCCAGAATGGCGATGGCAAAAAACGTGAACTGACGAACCATGCGCCCCTGGTTCACCTTGTACAAGCCCCCCCGAAACAGTTCGGTCAGGACAGACTGGGCTCCGCTTTTGCTGCTCATCTGAGAACCGTATTTCCGAGCACTGAGGCGTAAGGAGACACAAGGGATACACTATGGTACGGCAGAGAAAACCAAATGGACTCTGTTTTAGCGACTGCAACCGGCTGTTCTGCTAAATCGCAGAGAAGCCGAATTACGAACTCAGCGTGTTAGTCGCCATTAGTCGCCATGTTCCGGCGACAAGCCCAGGGAAACACGGGCGGAGGGAGTCGAACCCCCAACCGCCGGATTTGGAATCCGGTGCTCTGCCAATTGAGCTACACCCGTACTTCCGACAACGAAGCAGCCAGGGGCCGAACGCTGTCGAGATTACTTCTTGCGAGACTCTTTGTGCAGAGTGTGGCGACGAAGTTTTGGGCAATACTTCATCAGTTCAAGTCGCTCGGTACCCCGAGTCTCCTTGATGACGCGGTAATTCCGAACACCCGTCTCTGTGCACTCCAGCCAGACATACTCACGCATTCCAGCACCCCGTATCAAAATAAAACTGCCTGTCAGCACCGCTGACAGGCAGCCATAACAGTCTTAAAGATCACTGCAGAATCTTGGTAACAACACCAGAACCCACAGTCTTGCCACCTTCGCGGATAGCGAATCGGCTGTTGTCCTCGAGAGCAATCGGCTTGCCCAGCTCAACTTCGACACGGACGTTGTCGCCCGGCATACACATGTCAGCACCACCCAACAGTTTGGTGGTACCGGTGACGTCGGTCGTACGGAAGTAGAACTGCGGACGATAGCCAGAGAAGAACGGAGTATGACGTCCGCCTTCTTCCTTGCTCAGAACGTACACTTCAGCCTCGAATTTTGTATGAGGCTTAATGCTGTTCGGAGCAGCCAGGACCTGACCGCGCTGAATGTCTTCTTTCTTCAGACCTCGCAGCAGCAGACCGACGTTGTCACCGGCGATGCCCTGATCCAGACTCTTCTGGAACATTTCAACGCCAGTCACCGTGGTTTCGACGGTGTCCTTCAGACCAATGATCTGAATTTTCTCGCCCACCTTCACAGTGCCGGACTCAATACGACCGGTAGCCACGGTACCGCGACCTTCGATTGAGAACACGTCTTCGACGGCCATCATGAAGGCTTTGTCAGAAGCACGCTTTGGCTCTGGAATGTAGCTGTCCAGAGCTTCCATGAGGTTCGTGATGCACTGGCTGTACTTGTCGTCAGCCGGATTGTCGAGAGCCCCGCGAGCGTTGCCGCGAACGAGAGGCACATCGTCGCCTGGGAAACCGTACTTCGTCAGCAGTTCGCGAACTTCCATCTCGACAAGATCGAGCAGTTCAGCGTCGTCGACAAGGTCGCACTTGTTGAGGAACACGACCAGAGCAGGAACCGCCACCTGACGTGCGAGCAGGATGTGCTCGCGAGTCTGCGGCATCGGGCCGTCAGCGGCCGACACCACCAGAATCGCTCCGTCCATCTGAGCAGCACCGGTGATCATGTTCTTGATGTAGTCAGCGTGTCCCGGACAGTCAATATGAGCATAGTGACGGTTCGGAGACTCGTATTCAACGTGGCTGGCCGCAATCGTCACAGTCTTCGTGGCGTCACGCACAGTACCACCCTTGGCAATGTCCGAGTAAGACTTCACGGAAGCCATACCCTTTGCCGCCTGCACCGCAAGAATTGCCGCCGTGGTGGTTGTCTTGCCGTGGTCAATGTGACCAATGGTACCCACATTCACGTGCGGCTTCGTTCGCTTAAACTCACCCTTTGCCATTAACCCGACTCCACTACTATCTTAGCCAGCCCAAAAGCAGGACCGACTACACAATCAGGTGCAGTGGCACCCCTACACAAGGCGCCCGAAACTTCCCGCCCGAAACACTTCCCCTGAGACTATTGGCTCCATGATCTGACAAAAGCTGCTGATGGGACTTGAACCCATGACCCCGTCCTTACCAAGGACGTACTCTACCAACTGAGCTACAGCAGCGATGGCTTCGGACACCAGGCCCTGTACCACCCAAATCCTGGAATCTATCCTGTGATGGACACGAAATACAAAATACACGAAAGAGCGGGCGATGGGAATCGAACCCACACAGCCAGCTTGGAAGGCTGGAATTCTACCATTGAACTACGCCCGCAGTTTGTTCTGAACCCAGTTATTCCCGAAGGCTTTTCGCCAGCAGGCACAGCGAGCACAGTTGACAGCGATTGGGGGAAACAGGATTCGAACCTGTGAAGGCATAAGCCACCAGATTTACAGTCTGGCCCCGTTGGCCGCTTAGGTATTCCCCCAGATGAAACAAGCAGACCCCACGTTCGCCACCGAAGACGAACCAGACCTGCAATTTTGTCAAAGAACAGCCGGCTTGAAACACCCGGCAAAACACACCGGAACACAAGGCAGCGAGCCCACTGCAGACCGCAGAAATTACCCACCACACTCGCAAAGCTAGCGGTGGGAATCGAACCCACAACCGCCGGTTTACAAAACCGGAACTCTGCCAATTGAGCTACACTAGCGCAAAACGACACCGCCGAAACGGGTCGCGGAGTATACCGAGAGTCAGTCGTTTATCAAGAGAAAACTCGTGATCGTCTCAAGTTCGAGCAGATCGGAGCGGTGGATTTGACGACTCGCCAAAAGACGGTTTTCACCGCCCACAGCACCACCAAACCACCCGCACCCCAACCCAAAAGCCCCCCAATTGCCCCGCCCCGCCGAAAAGCTTCCGTTCATTCGGCCGACACCCGAACGGAATTGAGCCTTTCCGTCAGATTCCCGGAATCTCAAACGCACGACGCTCAGCAATTCGCCGCAATTTCTCCAGTGTCCGCACCTCAATCTGACGCACTCGCTCCTTCGTCACACCCAGCCGCCATCCCACCTGCTCCAGCGTCTCAGGCTCCAGACCCTCGCCAAGACCATACCGAAACGCTATCACCTTCTGCTCCCGACCATCCAGCTCACCCAGCAACTCACGGATCACACCCTTCTGCACGCTGTTAACATGTTCATCTGACGTGAACGACCTGCGGTTTTCCACAGACTGAGAAAAAACTTCGTCGTTGCCGGTGCGGAATCGGTCCAGCCGCTGCAGCTCAGCCGGAATCGTCCGAGTGAAGTTCTTCAAAATCGCCCACGACGCATACGTCGAGAACTTGTTGCCGCGACTGTAGTCAAATTTCTCCACAGCCCGCATCAATGACACATTCCCGTCACTCACCAGCTCGTAAAAACCCTCCAGCTGCTTCACAAACTTCTTCGCAATACTCACCACCAGCCGCAGATTCGAACGAATCAGATGGTTTTTCAGCTCAGTAATCTCCTCCTTCAGCGACTCCAGACGGTCCAGCAGACGGCGACGAGCCCGCCCGGACTGCAACTGCTGACGCAACTCACAGAACTGGTACTTGCGGAAATTCATCCGGCGGAAAAAGTACTGCTCCTGCTCTCGAGTCA
>JBJTPZ010000738.1:0-30255 GCA_046075365.1 Planctomycetaceae bacterium | reverse complement strand
TGGTCGTGCTGTCGTCGATGCTGCTGTTCCTGATGACGAGCTGGCAGCATGGAGCACGGCCATGAGCGTCCTGCTCAATCTTGACGAAGCCATCACTCGCCCCTGACACCCGCATACAACCGCTGATCACAAGGAGTTTCTCATGTCGGACACGTCAGGACTCTGCCGCCGAGCCTTTCTGCGGATGCCTGCCGGTGCGGCCGCTGCGGCCACTTTGCTGCAGCAGTCCGCTCAGGCTGCTCACGCCACACACTTTGCCCCCCGGGCAAAACGTGTGGTTTATCTGTTTCAGTCCGGCGGTCCTTCGCATCTGGAGCTGCTGGATGAGAAGCCAGGATTGCGGAAACTGCACGGGACTGAGCTGCCGGATTCGATCCGTCGCGGCCAGCGTCTGACGGGGATGACGTCGGGGCAAAGCAGTTTCCCCGTGGTCGCTCCGAAATTCGGTTTTCGCACTTTCGGTCAGTCCGGTCTGCGGCTTAGTGAACTGCTGCCGCACACGGGAGCCGTGGCTGATCAGCTGTGCGTCATTCGATCGATGCACACGGAAGCCATCAACCATGACCCGGCCATCACGCTGATCCAGACCGGATCTCAGCAGCCTGGGCGTCCCTCGCTGGGAGCCTGGGCCAGCTATGGACTGGGCAGCGAAGCTGAAGATCTGCCGGCCTTCATTGTGATGATCTCGCATGGCAGCGGCCGCGATGCCAATCAGGGACTGCTGGAACGGCTCTGGGGCAGCGGCTTTCTGCCCTCCAGCCATCAGGGCGTAAAGCTTCGCAGCAGCGGTGACCCGGTGCTGTATCTGTCGGATCCGCCTGGCATCAGTCGCGATTTTCGCCGCACGATGCTGAACAGTGTGTCGGCTTTGAATCAGCAGCATCTGCAGCAGTCCGGAGACCCGGAAATTGCGGCTCGGATCACACAGTATGAAATGGCGTTCCGGATGCAGGCATCGGTGCCGGATCTGATTGACCTGTCGCAGGAATCTGAGGCCACCTTCAGCATGTACGGTGATGAGTCTCGCAAGCCTGGGACATTCGCCGCCAACTGTCTGCTGGCACGCCGGCTGCTGGAACGGGGCGTTCGTTTTGTGCAGCTGTTTCATCGCGGCTGGGATCAGCACGGTGGTCTGCCGACGAATCTGCCCAAACAATGCCAGGACATTGATCAGCCGCAGGCGGCTCTGATCCGTGATCTGCAGCAGCGCGGACTGCTGGAAGACACGCTTGTGGTCTGGGGCGGCGAATTCGGACGGACGGTGTATGGTCAGGGGGGCCTGCAGGCGGACTACGGACGTGATCATCACGGTCGCTGTTTCTCAGTCTGGCTGGCAGGCGGCGGCATTCAGGGAGGCCTGACACTGGGACGCACCGACGACTATGGTTACAACATCGAAGCTGATCCCGTGCATATTCACGATCTGAACGCCACGATTCTGCATTGTCTTGGGATGGATCATCAGCGGCTGACGTTCCGCTTCCAGGGCCGCGATTACCGACTGACAGACGTGCATGGAAACCTTGTAAAACAGATTCTTTCGTAACTCCCGGAACCAGTAAACGCAAAAACTGCCCGCCTTTTTCTGCATGACTCCTGTTGCCGAATCCGTCATAATTCCAGGGACGGCGTTGCTGGCTCTGCCTGCCGCTGTTTCTCCCGCCTGACATTTCCCGGCCAGCCGTTCCTGTCGGTCTGCCGCCGTTCAACCCCGGAATCTCCCATGAAACAGCCTCAGCTTCGCCTGTCTGCACTGCTTTTGCTGCTGTTCAGCCTGCCTGCCTCAGTCGTCCCGGCTCAGCAGCCCGACGTCAGCTTTTCGGCTCAGATTCGACCACTGCTGGCGCGCCGCTGCTTTGCCTGTCACGGACCGGACAAGGCCGAAGCCGGGCTCCGCCTGCACGCCCCGGAACCGGCCACAGCAAAGCTTGAATCCGGACATGCCGCGATTGTTCCGGGCAACATCGCCGACAGCCAGCTGCTGACTCGCATCGCCAGTTCCGAAGAGGGCGTCCGCATGCCGCCTGAAGGGGCAGCCCTGACAGACACCGAACAGCGGCTGCTGCGTGACTGGATTGCTCAGGGAGCCGTCTGGAAGCAGCACTGGTCCTTCGAACCGCTGACTCGACCACCCGTGCCTGCGGCTGCCACAAACACCGCGCCAGCCGGCAGCGTCAACCCGATTGATGCGTTCATCGATCACTCACTGGCCCGCAAAAATCTCCGCCGCAGTCCTCGCCCTGAACCACAGGTCCTGCTCCGCAGACTTTACTACGACCTCATCGGACTGCCTCCCGCACCACAGCAGGTCAGCGACTTCCTCAATCGCTCGGCCGCCGACTTCGACTCGGCGTGGCGTCAGGAAATTGACACACTGCTGGCATCACCGCAGTATGGTGAACGCTGGGCTCGCCACTGGCTGGATGTCGTAAGGTTTGCAGAAACCAACAGCTTCGAACGTGACGGCATCAAACCCAATGCGTGGCGGTTCCGGGACTACGTCATCCGTGCCTTCAATGAAGACAAGCCCTACGACCAGTTTCTCCGCGAACAGCTGGCGGGCGACGAACTTCCCGAAGTGACTCGCGATTCACTTGTCGCTACCGGCTTCTATCGACTGGGCATCTGGGATGACGAACCGGCCGACCGCAAACTGGCCATGTACGAAGGCTTCGATGATATCCTGACCACCGTGGGCCAGGGAATGCTGGGGCTGACACTCAACTGCGCTCGCTGCCACGATCATAAAATTGACCCGCTGCCCGCCAAAGACTACTACAGCACGCTCGCATTCTTCCGCAATATTACTCCCAATGGCTACGGTCCAAACGTCGAACGACCGCTGCTGGCCACAGAAGCGGATCGCAAGGCATTTGCCGCGGCTGAAAAGGACATCCGCGAATCCAGTGACCGACTGCAGGCGCGCCTGACGGAACTGGAAATGCAGCTGCAAAAACAAATTGCCCTCGTGTCCTCCGCGGCAGCCTCCGGCATGGACCTCGATGATCTCGAATATCGCTTCTACCGTGATTCCTTCCAGCAGCTTCCGGACTTCGATGCACTCAAGCCGGAAACAGTCGCGGCCCTCGACCCGCCGCTGATCTCCATTGCACCGGCAACGCGTCCGGATCACTTTGGTTTTGTGTTCACAGGCACGCTGATCGTCCCGGCCGACGGGCAGTACGAATTCACGCTGGATTCGGACGACGGATCACGACTGCTGATCGACGGACAGAAGCTGATCGAGTACGACGGGATTCATGGTCTTGGCGGGGCCAAACGGGCAGCTGTGAAACTGACTCAGGGACGCCACCCGCTGCGACTGGAATACTTCCAGGGCCTGTTCGGCAAGGGTTTGCAGCTGGCGTGGAGCGGACCGGGGTTCGCCCGTCGCAGTCTCACCGCTGAAGATGGTTCCAGCGGCCGCGATCTGAACGAATTCCTGCGTTCGCCGGCAGCCGAACAGCTGGATCAGAATCTCGTTCGGGATTACCGCCAGACTCGCCGCCAGCTGGAAGACAACAAACGCAGAAAACCGTGGGAAGAATATGGTTTGTGCATCAGTGAAGCCGGCACAAATGCGCCCGATACCTTCATCCTGACTCGCGGCAGCCCGGAAGCCGAAGCTGATCAGGTGCAGCCGGCCTTCCCCGGCATTCTCGGCGGCACCGCCCCCGAGATTGCTCCCAATCCCGCCACCAATACCACCGGCAGACGACTGGCCTTTGCTCGCTGGATTACAGATCCGCAGCACCGGCTGACCAGTCGCGTCTTCGTCAACCGCATCTGGCAGCATCACTTCGGTCGCGGCATTGTGCGTTCACCCAATAATTTTGGGCAAATGGGTGAGCCGCCCACGCACCCGGAACTGCTGGACTGGCTGGCCAGTGAGTTTGTTGCCGGGGGCTGGCAGATGAAACAGCTGCATCGCCTGATTCTGACCTCGGCCACGTGGCAGCAGACGACTGTGGCTGACCCGCAGACTCTGCAGACGGACCCCAACAACGATCTCTTCAGCCGGTTTGATCTGCGTCGACAAAGCGCAGAAGAGCTGCGGGATTCTGTGCTGGCAGTCAACGGAACGCTCAATCCCAAAATGTACGGACCTGGCATCTACCCGCAGATCTCCCGTGAAGTTCTCGCCGGTCAGTCCGTACCGGGTTCAGGGTGGGGCCAGTCATCACCCGAAGACCAGGCTCGTCGCAGCATCTATATTCATGTGAAGCGATCGCTGCTGCTGCCGTTTCTTTCCAGCTTTGACTTCCCTGAACCTGACACCAGCTGTGAAGCGCGTTTTGTCACGACGCAGCCCGGTCAGGCGCTCAGTCTGCTGAACGGTGAATTCCTGAATCAGCAGGCCGCTACATTCGCCGCCCGGCTGCGCAGGGAATCGCCTGACGACGTGACGAAACAGATGCAGCTGGCTTTCCGGCTGGCACTGTGTCGTGAGATTCGCAGTGAGGAAATTGTGCGTGGACAGCAGCTGCTGCAGACACTGCAGCAGAAACACGGACTGACTCCGGATCAGACACTGCAATGGTACTGCCTGTACGTGCTGAATCTGAACGAATTTGTGTTTATCGAATAATCACGGGGTCTGCACAGCGGCTTACTTCAGGAGAACTGGCGATGGCGACAAACTTCTGTGGACGTACCCGACGGGAAATGCTCTGGCAGACCGGTGGCGGATTTGGTGCGGCGGCACTGGCCGGGCTGCTGTCTGACGACGGCTTCTTCGCGCAGGCGCAGGCTGGCGATGCAGCGTTGCCGCAGCCTCATTTCACACCTCGCGCCAAAAGTGTCATCTTCCTGTTCATGTACGGCGGTCCCAGTCATATCGACACCTTCGACTACAAACCGTCGATGAAGGGCCGGGACAATCAGACCATTCAGGTGAAGACCTTTGGCCGCGGCGGTCGTCGTAATTCCGGTCGCATTGTCGAACCACGCTGGGAATTCCAGCAGCACGGGCAGTGCGGCAAATGGATCAGTACTCTGTTTCCGCACCTTGCCACCTGCGCTGACGATCTGGCCTTTATTCACTCCATGACGGCCGATTCACCCATCCACGGCTCGGCCATGCTGATGATGAACTCCGGGCGAGTCCAGAGTGGTCATCCGTGCCTGGGGTCGTGGGTGAATTACGGACTGGGCAGCGTGAATCGCAATCTGCCGGGATTCGTCGTGATGCTGGATCCCACCGGGGGACCGATTTCCGGTGCCAAAAACTGGTCCAGTGGCTACATGCCGGCCAGCCTGCAGGGCACCACTTTCCGCACGCAGGGCGCCCCGGTACTGGACCTGCAGCCGGGCGCCGGAGTCAGTCGCGAGCTGCAGCGGGATCTGCTGGATGCACTGAAACTGCAGAACGAAGCGCACGCAGCAATGCACGGCGGACGATCCGATCTCACGTCCCGCATCGCCAGTTATGAGCTGGCGTTTCAGATGCAGCAGTCCGCCCCCGAAGCCGTCGATATTTCCTCAGAAACCGCACAGACACAGCAGCTGTACGGACTTGATAATGAGCGGACTCGCGACTTCGGCACCAAATGCCTGCTGGCTCGCCGACTTGTGGAACGAGGCGTGCGTTTCATCCAGGTGTACTCCGGCGGTGCTCACAACGATGACAACTGGGATGCTCACTCAGATCTCAAAAAGAACCACGATTACCACGCATTCAACACCGATCAGCCCATCGCTGCTCTGCTGAAAGACCTCAAACAGCGCAACCTGCTGGATGAAACTCTGGTGGTCTGGGGCGGAGAATTCGGACGCCAGCCGACGGCCGAGTATGCTGAGGGCACCGGCCGCGATCACAACTCGTTCGGCTTCACCATGTGGATGGCGGGTGGCGGCATTCGTGGCGGAATCAGCGTGGGGACCACCGACGAACTGGGCTCAGCCGCCGTCGATGATCCCTTCCATGTCAAACGACTGCATGCCACGGTTTTGCATCAGCTGGGCATCGACCCCAATCGGCTCAGCTACTTCCACTCAGGACTTGACCAGAAACTTGTTGGAGTCGAACACGTCGAGCCAATCCGAGAGATCATCAGCTGAGCGGACCTGGGGTCACTTCGCGGAAACCTGCGACAACAACATGCTGCGACGCCTCTGCATCCACAATTACAAAGTGTTCCAGAACTTCGAACTGCAGCTCTCCAGCCTGCCAGCTGCGCTGCTGATTGGGAAGAATGGTGCGGGAAAACCAGTATCGCATCGGCTTTGCAGCTGCTGCAGCAGATTGCCCGCGGCACCAATCGTGTTCGCGAGCTGCTGTCTTCAGCAGATTTCCCATCGCACAGCAATGATCAGCCGATGCGGTTCCAGATCGATGCAGAATTATCCGGCAGAATCTTCCGATATGATCTGACCTTCGAACTGCCTGGGGGATTCAGGGAAATCAGGGTTGCTGACGAGCGTCTTTGCTGTGACGACGTCACTGTGTACTGCAGAAGCCGATCGCAGGTCGCTCGAAATCGCAATGACGCCGGAACTGACGCTCGATTTGTCGTTGACTGGCACCTTGTGGCACTTCCGCTGATTCAGGCACAATCTGCGACGGACCCGGTGAGTGTCTTCCGAAACTGGCTGGCGAACATGCTGATCCTGCAGCCTGTCCCCAGCCTGATCACCGGAGGTTCCAGCGGCGAAAGTCCGTTACCCAGCCGAGATGCCGGCAACCTGGGTGCCTGGTTCAGTGAACTAATCGCGCAGTCACCCGCTGCATATACTCATGTGGATTCCTATATCCGCACAGTCCTGCCCGATTTCCTCGATATCCAAAACCCGGCCACTGGACCTGAATCACGTCAGTTGATGGTTCAGTTCAAGCATCCTCAGGGTTCAAAAAGCCTGCCTTTCAACGTCCTGTCAGACGGTGAGAAGTGTTTTTTTATCGCTGCCCTGGTAATTGCTGCGAGTGCCGTCAGTAAAACGGTTTTTTGTTTCTGGGACGAACCTGATAATCACTTCGCACAAACCTGAAGCCATCAGACGATTCTCAAATGACAACACTTTGGTCATGTACCGAAACAGCCACGCTGAACCAGCACAGATACGACGTCTGGCTGATCTGTCGGTCAGCGGAGACCTGATCAATGCCCTGCTGACGGATGATATTACACCATGAGCGGCAACGGATTTCTGACCAGCTTCAAGACGGCGAAGAAGTCCATCGACATACAGCCAAAAAGCCATGGGCTGGAAACGGCTGCTGAATCAGCTTATTCAGAATCATCAGAAGCGGAATCGAATGCCGGACGAATGAAAAACATCACGTTCAGCTGGCCAGGTCCGCAGGCCGACTGAGCTGTCTCAGCCGCGTACCTGCCCGGTCCCGCGAATCACGTATTTGTACGTCGTCAGCTCGCGCAGACCACAGGGCCCCCGCGCGTGAAATCGGTCAGTGCTGATCCCGATCTCAGCACCCAGCCCCAGCTCGCCACCATCATTAAACCGAGTACTGGCGTTGATCACTACGGCTGATGAATCCACAGCCGACTCAAAGTGGCCGGCCGCTTCCAGACAGCGAGTCACAATTGCGTCCGTATGTCCTGAACCATAGCTGCGAATGTGCTCAATCGCCTGCTCCAGACTGTCCACGATTCGCACATTCAGAATCAGTGCACCGTGCTCAGTTCGGTAATCCTGTTCCGTGGCCGCGACTGCTCCGGCAATCCCTGCTCGCGATCGCTGGCAACAGCGCAGTTCCACCCCCCGCTGCTGCAGCGCGGCGGACAGCGACGGCCACAGCTCGGCCGCATTCACGTGCAGCAGCAGAGTCTCAGCCGCGTTGCATACCGCCGGCCGCTGACATTTGCTGTTGATCACAATGTCCAGCGCCATCTGCAGCTCGGCACTTTGATCCACAAACACATGACAGACACCGTCAAAGTGCTTCAGCACGGGCATCCGTGCGTCGCGAGTCACCCGTTCGATCAGCGAACGGCCTCCCCGCGGTATGGCCAGACTGATCAGATCACTCAGCTGCAAAAATTCGCCCACCAGCTGCCTGTCCGTCGATCTCACCACCTGCACCGCATGCTCAGGCAGCCCGGCTGCCGCCAGCGTTTCAGTAATCAGCCGCCCAAGCTCCAGATTCGTGCGAATCGCCTCAGAACCACCCCGCAGTATCACCGGATTGCCGCTTTTCACACACAGTGCTGCAGCATCGATGGTGACATTCGGACGAGACTCGTAAATGAAGAACACGACTCCCAGCGGAACTCGCACACGACTGACCTGCAGACCGTTCGGACGACGCTCGCCGCTGATCAGTTCACCCACCGGATCCGGCAGCAGACAGATTTGTTCTACAGCGGCTGCCAGAGCCAGAATGCCGGCCTGATCCAGCCGCAGGCGGTCCAGCATGGCAGAGCTCATGCCCGACTGCTGTGCGGCAGCCAGGTCCTGCTGGTTGGCTGCCACCAGCGGTGCCACCGACGCACGCAGGGCGTCGGCCAGCAGCCGCAGCCAGCTGTTCTTTCGGGCTGTGGCAAGTGCCGCCAGGGCAGCAGCGGTGCTGTGTGCCTGCTGAGCAATGATGCGGGGGGCAACTGAGGAATCGGCAGACTGAGTCATGGGGGTGGCCGGCGGCAGCGGGGTCTAAAAGGCGGATCGGGCGACATGATAGCGGGTAATCGGCAGATCTTTCCGACGGATCTGCTGGCCTTGCCAGTCAGTTTCAAAGAAATCTCGCGATTTGACGCTCGAAACACGACCCCGCTTCCGGTGAACACTGCGGAAAATCGGAGGTCGCAGGATCAAATCCGAAAACTGAGAACTCGCGGCTGGGTAATTCATAGTTAAGCAGGCAATTTCCGAAACCGAGACCATCGGCGGAGATCAGGGGGTTGGCCTTGATTCGTCAGTGATTTGGACGTATCTCAGCAGAGCACAGTATTCCGGGAAGACATTGCGCCCGCACCGCGTCACTCCAGACGTCAGGCCGGGTTCCAGTGTGGGCTCCTGCTGCTGCCGTCCCGATCGGCGTCCAATTTTCAGTAAAACAGGGGTGAAGTGTGGCACTTCCCGATCTTTCGTGGCTGCCTGATCTGCCTCCATTATTCGTCTATGGTGGCATTCTGGTCGGATTTGTGGTGACCAATCTGCTGCTGGCGCACCTGCTGGGTCCGCGCAAGCACACTCCGGTCAAGGACATGCCCTACGAATCCGGCATGGACCCTGTCGGCGACGCCCGACAGCCCTTCGACGTCCGGTTCTATCTCGTGGCCATTCTGTTCCTCGTTTTTGACGTTGAACTGCTGTTTTTGTATCCATGGGCAGTCAGTGCCTATAGTGACGCTGGCGTTCCCGCAGAGCTGCGGGATACGGTCTTCGGTGTCATGCTCGTGTTCATGGCCACTCTGGCACTCGCCTGGGTCTACGCGTGGCGGAAGGGAGTTTTTCGATGGCGGTAGGTCTTCCGGAAAACATTTTCATCACAAAGCTTGATGCAGCAGCCAACTGGGCTCGCTCAAACAGCCTGTGGCCAATGCCGTTCGCGACAGCCTGCTGCGGCATCGAACTGATGGCCACTGCTGCTTCGCGTCATGACCTCGCGCGGTTCGGTGCGGAAGTGATGCGTTTCAGTCCTCGCCAGTGCGATCTGCTGATCGTGGCCGGTCGCGTTGTGATGAAGATGCTGCCCGTGCTGCAGCGAATCTGGCTGCAGATGCCAGAACCCAAATGGTGCATTTCCATGGGTGCCTGTGCCTGCTCGGGCGGTGTCTTCGACACTTACGCAGTTGTGCAGGGCATTGACCGTTTCATTCCGGTCGACATGTACGTCCCCGGATGTCCTCCGCGTCCCGAGCAGCTGCTGCAGGCCGTGATGGACATGCAGGCCAAGGTGCGTCGCACGGGCACCGTCATGGGGCGTGAATTCGCCATCCGCGACATGCCGTCCGGCCCGGCTCCCTTCGACTCGGACGAACGTTACCGCATCGAAGACACCCGTCTGGTACAGCTTGGCGGTTTTTCAGCGGCAGCCACTTCAGCCGGCCGCGGCGCAACTCAGGGATAAGGGGCTTTGCAGATGGTTTGCCTGACAGAGTTGCAGCAGAAATTCGGCTCGGAAATTACCGAAAGCCACTTCCGTGACAATCGACGGCTGGACGTGCCGGCCGCTGCTGTCCTGCCGCTGCTCACCAGCCTGAAGTCAGACTATGGCTTCAACATGCTGGTGGACCTGACTGCCGTGGACTGGCTTGAGTATGACGGGGCCACGGACCGTTTCTCCGTCATCTACCTGCTGCTGAACGTCGATTCCGGCGAAAGACTGGCCATTCGCGTTCCGGTCAATCTGCCGGATGCCGTGCTGCCTTCCGTCTACAGCCTGTGGCGCGGGGCTGACTGGATGGAACGTGAAGTCTGGGACATGTTCGGAATATCGTTTTCCGGACATCCTGATCTTCGTCGTATTCTGATGCCTGAAGAGTTTGACGCGTTCCCGCTGCGGAAGGATTATCCGCTCAAGGGACGCGGCGAACGCCACAACTTCCCCGTAATTACTCGCTCCGGCAGCTAAGGTTCAGACCTTTCCTGCCGCCGCAGTTTTGATCCACTGACTGGTGTTACAACGACCGACGGGCGGGTGCTCGTCGGGGATTCCGATGGTCTTCTGGTCTGGCCACTTTCAATGCCTCTGACTCCTGTTGATACACTCGAAACAGCATCCGCTGAACGCGAGTACGTGTGGACTCTGAATTTCGGGCCACAGCACCCCGCTACTCACACCACCCTGCGGCTGGTACTGACTCTCGACGGTGAACGCGTTCTCAACGCTGTTCCTTACATTGGTTACCTGCACAGCGGCTTCGAAAAGCTTGGCGAACATCTGGACTTCAACCAGTATGTCACCATTGTGGACCGCATGAATTACCTGTCGCCGCTGGCCAACGAAATTGCCTGGCACCATGCCGTCGAAAAACTGCTCGGCATTGACCTGACTCCCCGCTGCAAATACCTCCGCACGATTCTTGCCGAACTCATGCGGATGCACGACCACCTGCTGAATCTTGGCACCACCGCACTGGACCTGGGCGGCTTCACAGCCTTCCTGTACTTCTTCCAGCAGCGCGAACACATCTACGACATCGTCGAGCTGGCATCCGGGCAGCGATTCCACACCAGTTACACTCGAGTCGGCGGAGTGCTGTTTGACGTTAATACCGACTGGATCAACCGCGTTCGCAAATTCATTCGCGAATTTCCAAAGGTTTATGACGAAGTCGACCGGCTGCTGACCAAAAACCGCATCTTTGTCGACCGCACCAAGGGCATCGGTTACATCAGCCGCGAAGAAGCCATCAACTTCAGTGCCGTCGGCCCGGTGGCTCGTGCCAGCGGTGTTGAACGAGACCTTCGCCGCGACGAACCCTACCTCGCCTACGGCGATCTCGACTTCGACGTCATCTGTTCACGCGGCGGCGACTGCTATCACCGCTACCTCGTCCGCATGCAGGAACTGCTCGAAAGCCTGAAAATCATCGAACAGGCTGTAGAAAACATCCCCGGGGGGCCGGTGAACATCGGCGTCGACTCGGACATGGTGCTGCCGTCCAAACCGGCCGTGTACCGCAGCATCGAAGGTCTGATTCAGCACTTCGAAGTGATCATGCCGAACCGCGGCTACGATGTGCCTCGCGAACAGATTTATGCAGCCACAGAATCCCCCAACGGCGAACTTGGCTTCTACATCGTCGGCAACGCCGAAACTCGCGCCTACAGAGCCCGCACTCGTCCACCATCGTACATCCATTTCTCCATGTTCCCGCACATGATTCGCAACCACCAGCTCAGCGACGTCGTCGCTGTGCTCGGAAGCATCAACATCATCGCTGCGGAACTTGACCGCTGAACCAAACTGCCTGTGTCCTTCTGATCCTCTGATTCCTCATTCTGGCTGACTGTTATGAGCGTTCTCAGTGAAGAGCTGCGAGAAAAGATTCGGGCTGAATTTCCAAAGTACCCGAACAAACGCGCGGTGACCCTGCCTGCTCTGCATCTCGTCCACGACACCCTGCGAGCCGTCTCGCGGGAAGCCATCGTGGAAATTGCCGAACTGCTGGAACTGCATCCGGCGGAAGTTCATGACACCATGACCTTCTACAACTTCTTCAAAGACGAAAAGAATCCGCTCGGCCGACACCGAGTCTGGTTCTGCCGCAGTATCTCGTGCATGCTCAGAGGTGGCGAAGAGCTGCTGGAAAATGTCTGTCACCACTACAACGTCCATCCCGGTGAAACCACTGCCGACGGACGCATGACTGTCGAATTTGCGGAATGTCTGGGTGCCTGCGAAGGCGCACCATGTATTCTCGTGGACGACGTCTGTCACATGAATGTGAATCCGGCAACAGCTTCCGCCCTCATCGACAAACTCTGATTCCCGATCTGCTCAACACAGAGGATTCCAGTGGCCACTTTCGAACCAGCACTGTTCGCCCGCATCAATAAGCCTGACAGCGCTTCGCTGAAGACTTATCAGGCCGACGGCGGATACTCACGTCTGAAGGAATTCCTCAGCATGGCTCCCGGCGATGTCACCAACATCGTCAAGGACTCGGGCCTGCGCGGTCGTGGCGGAGCCGGTTTCCCCACAGGGCTTAAATGGACCTTCCTGCCCAAAGATCATCCCGGTCCGATCTATCTCGCCATCAACGCTGATGAAAGCGAACCGGGAACTTTCAATAACCGCTACCTGATGGAACTCGATCCGCACCAGCTGATCGAAGGCATCATTCTGGCCTGCCACGCCATCCGTTCCCAAAAAGCATATCTCTACCTGCGGTATGAATACGGTACCAGCTATCGAGTCCTGGATGCCGCGATCCGTGAATGCCGCGCCGCCGGTATCCTGGGTACCAACATTCTTGGCACCGGAGTCAGCTGCGACATCGTCCTGCACCGCGGTGCCGGGGCCTACATCTGCGGTGAAGAAACCGGACTGATTGAAAGCCTTGAAGGCAAGCGTGCCTGGCCTCGTATTAAGCCGCCGTTCCCGGCCATCGAAGGTCTGTTCCGCAAGCCAACCATCGTCAACAACGTGGAAACTCTGTGCTGCGTGACTCAGATCCTGTACCGCGGCACAGCATGGTTCAAATCCATGGGCGTTCCGGCTGATCCCAATAATCCTCGCGACCCCGGCAGCTACGGTCCCAAACTGTACTGTGTCAGCGGACACGTCAATCGCCCCTGCTGCGTCGAGCTGCCGCTCGGCGTCACTGCTCGGCAGCTGATCGAAGAACATGCCGGCGGCGTCTGGAAAGGTCGCCGTGCCAAAGCCGTCGTACCCGGCGGCATCAGCATGGGGTTCCTTTCAGCCAGCGAACTTGACACGCCGCTTGACTTTGCCGGCCCCGGCAAGGTCGGTTGCCTGGGACTGGGCACCGCCGCCGTCGTCGTCGTGGATGACCAGACCAGCATGGTTGACGTGCTGTACAACTGCTGTCGCTTCATGTCGCATGAATCCTGCGGTCAGTGTACTCCCTGCCGTGAAGGCACCGCATGGATGACGAAAATCCTCGAACGTATCCGCACTGGTCAGGGACGCACCGAAGACCTGGATCTGCTGATGGAAGTCGCCGGCTCGATGGGAATCATCCCCGGCACCACCATCTGCGGACTTTCAGACGGTGCTGCATGGCCGGTCAAGAATGCCATCAGCAAATTCCGCGGCGAATTTGAAGAATACATTCGCAGCCGCAAAGCCTCTGTCACGTCTGCTCAGCAGCTCATGGCAGTTCACTGAGAACCAACCACTTCGAAACCGGACAGTTCTGAATTCAGTTCTGAATTACAGCGATCAGGGACCAGCATGGCCACGGTGACAATCAACGGTAAAGATGTGGAAATCGGCTCGAACGAACGCCTGAACTGCATTCAGGCTGCCGCCAAAGTCGGTGTCGAAATTCCGGCCTACTGCTGGCACCCTGCCCTGTCAGTCGTGGCCAGCTGCCGCATGTGCCTTGTCGAAGTCGGTGACAAAAAACCGGACGGCACGGTCGCGATGCAGCCCAAGCTGGTACCCGGCTGCCAGACTCCTGTCAAAGACGGCACCGTCATCATCGCCGACAGCCAGAAAGTCAAGGATGCCCGCAAGGCCACTCTTGAATACCTGCTGCTCAACCACCCGCTTGACTGCCCCACCTGCGACCAGGCCGGCGAATGCTACCTGCAGGATTACAGCTTCAACTACGGACGTGGTTACAGCCGCCTGAACGAACCCAAGAACATCAAACCGGACAAAGATTACATCGGCGACCAGATTACTCTGTTCACCGACCGCTGCATCATGTGTACTCGCTGCGTTCGCTTCACTCGCGAAGTCAGCGGCTCGGCAGAACTGCAGGTCGTCAGCCGCGGGTCACATGAAGAAATCGATATCTTCCCCGGTCACCCGGTCAATAACCCGCTGGCCGGCAACGTCGTTGATCTCTGTCCTGTCGGTGCGCTGTGCAGCAAGGACTTCTTGTATCAGCAGCGAGTCTGGTGGCTGAAGAGCACAAACTCGGTCTGCCAGGGCTGCAGCACCGGCTGCAGCGTAACCGTCGATCAGAACGAAGACAAAGTCTATCGACTGAAGCCGCGAGTCAACGAAATGGCACAGGGCCATTTCATGTGCGACGAAGGTCGGTTCGGCTGGAAATACACGCACTCCGAAGAACGCCTGAATGTTCCCAAGATCGTCAGCAACGGGCATTCGACCTCACAGTCCTGGGAAGACGTCCTCGCCTCAGTCCGCTCGTCTTTGCAGAAGGCAGCGGTCGGAAAGCAGAAGATCGCTGCTGTTCTGTCGCCGTGGATGACCGTTGAGGAAGCGTGGCTGCTGGCCACCTGGATTCGTTCGCTGTCCCCGCAGGCTGTGCTCGCCGTCGGACCGGTCCGCGTTTCCGGCGCTGATGAACACTTCCCCAAAGATCTGCGAGGCAACGTTATCGAGCCGGTGAAGTTTACGATTCGAGCAGAAAAATGCCCGAACCGGGCCGGTGTGCAGGCCGTGGCAGCTCACTTCATGAACGATCTGATGCCCTTCGAAGAGCTGCTCCGACTGGCCTCCAGCGGACAGTTCTCAGCCGTGTACCTGACCGGCGGAGACCCCCAGGGCTGGATTTCTGAGATGCAGGCAGAAGCCCTCAGTGATGTCGAAACCGTCATCGTTCAGGACTTCCTGCCCTCGCCGGTTCTGCAGCATGCAACCCATATTCTGCCCTCCGGAACGTTCGTGGAACGCGAAGGAGTCGTTGTCAATCATCGTGGTCTGGCGCAGCTGATCCGACGGGCCGTCCGTGGTCCGGACGGCAGCCGGCCCGACTCACGAATCCTCTGGGAACTGTCCGGACGTACGGGTTTGTTCCAGTCGGAAGCACTGCGAGCCGAAATTGCTGCCGCTGTGCCCGCACTGGCCGGACTCACACACCCGGATCTGAAATCCACCGGGGTTCTGCTCGAATCAGCCCAGCAGGCTGCTGTCTGACCGCCAGAGACTGCTGCAACAAAACACTCAAAACTGACCCGCTCTCCTGTTTTCTCTTTCTGACAGACTGCCATGCCGGAACTTCTGATCACGATTATCACAATCGCCATCGTCGTCGGGGCCATCCCGGGCGTCTGCAATTACCTGATTCTGCTTGAACGCAAGCTGTCCGCCTGGATGCAGGACCGTGTCGGGCCAAATCGAGTCGGACCGATGGGTCTGCTGCAGCCGCTGGCAGACGGCGTCAAACTGCTGCTCAAGGAAGAAGTCATTCCGCCGCACGTGGACCGCGTGCTGTTCCTGATTGCTCCTGGGATCTCGGTCTTTACGGCACTGCTGGCGTTTGCCGTTGTTCCGTTTGGTCCGGTTGGCGTTGAGGGTGCTCCCGGCTTCATCAGATTTATCATCGCCCCAGGCATCGATATCGGGCTGGTGTTTATTTTCGCTGTGGGCAGCCTGGCTGTTTACGGCATCGTTCTCGGCGGCTGGGCCTCGAACAACAAATACAGTGCCCTCGGGGCCCTGCGAGCCAGTGCTCAGGTCGTCAGCTACGAAATCCCGCTCGGCATGTCGGTGCTTGGAATCGCCCTGCTGTCCGGCACCGTCAACCTTGAAGAGATCATGCAGCGTCAGATTTCCGGTGGCCTCGCGGCATGGAACATCTGGTTCCAGCCACTGGCCGCACTGCTGTTTTTCACTGCCTCGCTGGCCGAAGCCAACCGCCTGCCGTTCGACCTGGCTGAGTGTGAACAGGAGCTGGTTGGTGGCTGGCACACCGAGTACAGCGCTCTGAAGTGGGCCCTGTTTTTCCTTGGTGAATACACCCACATGATCACCATCAGCTTCCTCACCTCAATCCTGTTCCTCGGCGGATGGCATCTGCCCGGTATTGCCGAAGCTGACAGTGTTTACCCGCTCGCATGGCTGGTGAAGATGCTGGTGCTGATGGGCAAGGCCTTCTTCTTTATCTGTGTGATCATCATGCTTCGCTGGACAATTCCCCGCTTCCGTTTCGACCAGCTGATGGAACTGGCGTGGCGAGTCATGATTCCGCTGTCACTGGCCAATCTGCTGATGGTGATGTTTGTGCGTCATTTCGAACTGAGCCAGTGGTGGATGTTGCCAGGTTCTGCAGTCCTGTTTGCCGCCTGGGGCATGATCAGCGCCAGCCTGCGGGAAGCAGAACGCAGGGCTCGCCCGGGTTATGTCCGTCGCAAAAAGGTTGAAGCTCACCATGACAGCCATGCCGCCGGGCATGCCGCCGCTCACTGATTTGATCAAGGTTCTGAAACATGACTGATACTCAGAAGAAAAAAAATGTCCGCTGGGTGGAAGAACCGGAACTTGGGTTCTGGGAATCCACCTTTGTTCCGGCCATCATGCAGGGCTTGAGAACCACTCTCAAGCACGTCGTCGACCGCAAACCGGTCACGCAGCAGTTCCCTGAAGTGAAGCCCGAGCTGCCGCTGCACTACCGCGGCGTACACCGCCTGAATCGCGATGAAAAAGATCGCGTGAAATGTGTCGCGTGCATGATGTGTGCTACGGCCTGTCCGGCTCGCTGCATCACCATCGAAGCGCAGGCCGCTCCTCCGGAATGGCCTGACCGCGACAAATTCCCCAAATCCTTCGTGCTCGATGAACTTCGCTGCATCTACTGCGGCATGTGCGAAGAGGCCTGTCCGGTGGACGCCATCGAACTGACTCATATTTACGACCTGACCGGTGAATCCCGCTCGGACCTGATGTACGACCGCGAAAAACTGCTCGGAGTATTCGACCGAACCAAAAACGATCCCCGTGACCCGGTGCGAACAGGTCGCGGAAAACTTGGACCAGCCTCAGAGTTTGTGCAGCTTCCCGCAGTGGGACCAGCCACAACTGTGCCGGTCAGTGATCGTTCGGCAAAGGCAGAAGCAGCCGGTGTCATTCGTACGACCGGTCGGGAGGGACAGCAATGAATGAGTGGATGCAGCAGCACCCCGCCTCAATCTGCGGACTGGTGCTCTGGGCTATCAGCCTGTTGTGGCTGATGCCATCCGGGAAACCCGGAAAATCACGACCGGGTTTGCCCGGTGTAATCCTCGCCGCCGCCGGCGTTCTGTCGTTCTGCCTCAGTGCAGGTCTCGGCGTGGACACACTGCAGTCAGAGGTCATGTTCTGGACTTTTGCTGTCACAGCACTTCTGTGCGCAGCACTTATGATCACTTCCAAAAACCCGGTCTATGGCGCACTTTGGTTCGCACTTGCCACACTCGGCACCTGCGGACTGTTCATGCTGCAGAGTGCTCCTTTCCTCGCGGCAGCCACCATTATTGTTTATGCCGGTGCTGTGATCGTGACCTTCCTGTTCGTGATCATGCTGGCGCAGCAGTCCGGGGCTGCCGGTTACGACCGCCGTGCCCAGTTCACCATTCCTGCGGTACTGTCTTCATTTGTGCTGCTCGGACTGATTGTCCAGCAGCTGCAGACCAGCCCGCTCAAGGTGGAACGCACTAAAATCGTTGTGGCTGAAAAACAGGGATCGGCTCGCGGGTCGGCCACCAGCCCGCCTGCTCTGCCTTCCCCCGATGCTCCTGTCAACCCGCCACCGCCGCCGGCTGTACCAGCAATGCTCAGCAAGGCCACTGCTGATACTCCCGTCGGCAGCATGAAAGGTCTTGGACGGTCGCTCTTTGGCGATTACCTGTTTGCCGTCGAACTGGCAGGGACCATTCTGCTGGTGGCCAGCATCGGTGCAATCGCCATTGCTCCGCGGCGTGAAGAAGGAGCACTTTGATGTCTGAAGTAACGCCTCTCAACTACGAAGAACTGCGATCCCTGATGGTTGCGGCCGGACTGTTCGTCCTGGGCGCAATCGGATTCCTGACCCGTCGTAATCTGATTCTGCTGGTGCTCTCCGCAGAACTCATGCTGCACGGAGTTTCGCTCAGCCTCGTGACCTTCGGAAAAATCCATCAGAATCAGGAAGGTCAGGCCTTCACGATTTTCGTGCTGACCGTGGCTGCCTGTGAAGCCGGACTGGCACTTTCACTCGTGCTCGCCCTCTACCGACAGACACACTCGCTGGATATCCGGCTTTGGTCGGAACTGCGGGAGTTCGATACGCTGTCGCCAGTGACTGCAGATATTGACTCACCTCAGACGCCGCCGTCGGCTTATGACGGTATACCATTGCTGACACCTGCCGGCCGACAGCCTCGGGAACTGCCCAAAACTGTCAACGCCGACCCCAAACGCCCTGACCGGACTCCTGTATAAAGTGCTCGACTGAGCTCCGAACTGACTGGCTGGAAGACTTTCTTATGTTACAAGAATTGCTGGCACCACTGCTCTGTCTGATCCCTGCGGCACCACTGCTGTCCGCCGTGGTCACGGCTTTGCTGGGCCCCAAACTGCTGAAATACCGCAGCCATATTCCCTGCTGGTCGGCTCTGGCGGTCTCATTCGCTGCTTCACTGGCTGTGCTCCTGCTGCTGCCGCTGCAGTCTGCCGGTCCCGCTTCTGGGTTAATTCCGCCGGCTGATGCATCGGCACCGCCCGATGCCGGGTCTGACCCCGAACCGGCTGCAGTTGATCCCGCGCCGGTCGCTGCAGTCGCGGCCGCAGAAAAACCCGAAGTTGTCGTCTACATCGGTGAATGGCTGGCGGTTGAACCATCACCGGAAATCGCCGACGTCAATGTTGCCGATTCCATTCCGGACAAAAATCGACAGCGTTCCGGCATGCGTGTTCCGCTGGAACTGCGAGTCGACTCGATCTCGTCAATCATGCTGGCCATGGTCACGGGTGTCAGCCTGCTGGTGGCACTCTTCGGGTCCGGCTACATGCATCACGACCCGGGCTATCCGCGATTCTTCGCCGCCGTATCCATGTTCGTTTTCTCCATGTGCATGCTGGTGCTGTCCAACAGCTTTGTGATGCTGTTTGTCTTCTGGGAAATGGTGGGGCTCTGCAGTTACCTGCTGATCGGATTCTGGTTCCGTAAGCCTTCCGCCGCCGCCGCCTCCAAAAAGGCCTTCGTCGTCAATCGTATCGGTGACTTCGGTCTGATCATGGCGACGTTCCTGATCTGGACGAATTTTGGCACCGTCGACTTCGCCGGTGTACTGGGTAACCCTGACCGCATACAGGCTGTCGCCGCCGCCAACAGCGGCGTCATCAACCTGATCTGTTTCTGCCTGTTCCTCGGAGCCATGGGCAAATCAGCTCAGTTCCCGCTGCAGGTCTGGCTCCCGGATGCCATGGAAGGTCCGACCCCGGTCAGTGCCCTCATCCACGCCGCCACCATGGTGACCGCCGGAGTCTACCTGGTTGCACGGTGCACCCCGCTGTTCATCGAGGCACCGCAGGCTCAGCTGCTGGTAACCGGCACGGGAGCGATCACTGCTGCCATTGCAGCCCTGATAGCACTCACACAGACTGACCTCAAACGAGTCCTGGCATATTCGACTGTCAGCCAGCTCGGTTTCATGTTCATGGCTCTTGGCTGCGGTGCTGCCGACCCCGGCCTGGCCACCATGGCTGTCACTGCCGGCATGTTCCATCTGTTTACTCATGCGTTCTTCAAAGCTCTGCTGTTTCTTGCAGCCGGCAGCGTTATGCATGCCATGGGTGACGTTATCGACATGCGAAGATTCAGCGGTCTCCGCCGTGCCCTGCCCATCACTCACTGGACCTTCCTTGTCGGGGCCGCCGCACTTGCTGGTGTGCCTCTGCTGGCAGGCTTCTGGAGCAAGGACGAAATCCTGGCTGTACTGATGGCAGCCTCCAAAACCGGAGAACACCGGCTGTTCTTCGGCTCGGTGCTGGTCGTGGCTTCGCTCACTGCTTTGCTGACGGCTTTCTATACCTTCCGAGCATACTTTATGACATTCTGGGGCCCCGAAAAGTTCCCCGAAGAAGCCGGACATCATCCGCACGAAGCGACTCCCATCATGGCCTGGCCACTGCGAATTCTGGCAGTCGCTGCTCTGTTCATTGGACTTGCTGTCGGGCCGACTCACCTGTTCAGCAATACGCTCGCCAAAACAACAGGTCTCATCCCCTTCGAAGCTCATTTCCATCTTGATGTCATGGCGCTCAGCGTGTTCATCGCGTCTGCCGGCATCGGCATGGCCTGGATGTTCTACGTGGCGATGCCAAAGGTTCCAGCCACGATCGCTGTGGTACTGAAACCCCTGTATGTTATTTCTCAGGGCAAGTTCTACCTCGATGAAATTCTGTACGTGCTGGTCGTACTGCCGCTGCGAGGAATCGCATTCCTGTCAACGCTGTTTGATCGACTCGTCATTGATGGACTGATCGATTCACTGGCGACTGTTCCGCGAGTCCTCGGTGATCGAGTCCGATCAACTCAGAACGGTGTTGTGACTTCCTATGCCGGACTGATGTGGGCAGGTCTGGTAGTTCTTGTTGTGATCTGTCTTGGAATTTCCTGAACGGACCGGCGAATTCCCTGTTGGTGTTTTCAGACTGTTCTCTGCTTTCAGCACTCGGCGCAAGATTCATGCAAGCACTACTTTTCCTCGTTCTGGTTGTTCCCGCTGCGACCGCAGTGCTGCTGATGCTGTTTCGTTCCTCGCTGACAGTCGATAACTCGCGCTGGGTTGCCGTCTGCGGTTCGGCAGCAACTCTGCTGCTGTCTGTCTTCCTGCTGGCCAGCTACTACGCCACCGGACCGGCGGCTCTGGAAACCGGCAAACAGCCGAAGGCTTCTACGGCCCCCGCAAATGCCGTCATCAAACCCAAAGTTGAATTCGTTCAGCCATGGCTGGATACGGGACGCGTCAAGCTGGATCTGTACCTCGGAATTGACGGAATCAGTGTGGCTATGATCGCACTGACCGCGCTGCTCACCGTGTCTGCAGTGCTGATTTCGTGGGAAGCTGTCCGCGATCGTGCCGCTGAGTTCTACGCTGCACTGCTGCTGCTGCAGACCGGACTGATCGGTGTATTTTGTTCGTTCGACCTGATTCTGTTCTACGTGTTTTTCGAAATGACCCTGATCCCGCTGTTCTTCCTGATCGCCGTCTGGGGTGGCAAGGACCGCAAGTGGGCAGCTGTGAAATTCTTCCTCTATACTCTGGCGGGAAGCCTCGTCACGCTCTCCGGACTGCTCTATCTGGTGCTCTACGTATCCAGCCAGGCGGATCCTTTGAAGAACCCGACAAACCTGCCGGCGCTGACCGCCTGGCTCCAGCAGCATCCGCTGCCGCAGCAGCTGCAGACAACTCTGTTCCTCGCCGTTTCGGCAGGATTCCTGATCAAGGTTCCGGTGTTCCCTTTCCACACCTGGCTGCCTCTGGCTCACGTTGAAGCCCCTACCGCCGGAAGTATCGTGCTGGCCGGCGTACTGCTGAAACTTGGCACCTACGGATTTCTCAGACTTTGCCTGCCGCTGTTTCCTGAAGCCGCTGTCAGCATCGGTATGCCGGTTATCGGACTGCTTTCGGTGATCGGGATCATCTACGGATCCCTCTGTGCACTGGCCCAGAGTGACATCAAGAAACTGGTAGCCTACAGCTCCGTCGCCCACCTCGGTTTCTGCATGCTTGGACTGTTCGCCCTCAACACCGAAGGTATCACGGGCAGTGTGCTGCAGATGATTAATCACGGTTTGTCGACCGGAGCCCTCTTCATCATTGTTGGTATGATCTACGAACGCTATCACACCCGCGAAATGTCTGAGCTTGGAGGACTGGCATCAAAACTTCCGGCGATCGGCATCAGCATGGTCTTCATCTCCATGTCCAGTATTGGCCTGCCAGGGCTCAACGGGTTCATCGGAGAATTTCTGTCGCTGGCTGGCATGTTCAAAGCCAACTGGCTGTATTCGGCACTCGGAACCACAGGTGTGATTTTGGGAGCCTGGTATCTGCTGACGGCCGTTCAGAAGGTGTTCTTCGGAAAACTTCGGGAACCCCATCATGATGGACACGGTGATCACGACACCGAAGACATGAATGCCCGCGAGTTCCTCGCGCTGTTCCCGCTGGCTGCCCTCTGCCTGTTCATCGGCATCCGCCCTGCACCGCTGATTGACATCATCCGACCGGACGTGGAACTTGTTGTTGACCGTATCGCCAATATCTCTGCAGGACCTGTCCCCGGTGCTCCGGTGCAGCCTGCTGAGAACGCCGCAGAGCCAGCTGAGGCTGCCCTCTAACTGTGCTCTGTACCCAACTCCGGTGCTTCTGTTTTTTGTTCTGATTTCTTTGTTGTCGAGACCCAGCCGTGCCCGCATTTAACGAACTGAACCAGGCAGCCGGACTGATCATTCCTGAGATCATTCTGATCGCTACGGTCTGCATCATGTTCCTCACTGGTCCGTTTCTGGTCAGTGAAAATGGCAGCTCCGCAGCCGGTCTCAAACATCGCTGGGGGGCTCTCACAATTCTGGCGCTGCTGTGCTCCGCCTTCGCATGGCTGAAAGCACCCATGACAGATGGCTCCGTCGGCCCTTTCGAAGCCGATGCCTTCGCATGGTACATCCGAGGAATTTCGCTGGGGGCCGGCTTCCTCCTCACCCTGATCCTCTGGGATCAGACCGATGATGCACACGCTGCCGAAAACTTCGCCTGTCTGCTCGCTGTGCTCGCCGGAACCTCCTTCGTCGCTCTCGCAAACGACCTCATCGGAATCTTCCTCGGACTCGAACTCGTCAGTATCCCTACCTATATCCTGCTGTATCTCGGACGCGCCGACTGGATGTCTCGCGAAGCCACCATCAAGTACTTCCTGCTGAGTATCTTCTCTTCTGCCATGGTCCTGTTCGGACTGGCCTGGATTTATGGTGTTTCCGGTACAACAAATCTGGCGTCCATCGCACAGCGTGCTCACAGCGCGGTTCCCGGCTTCGAACACAGCATGCTGATCGTCGCCCAGGTCATTATGATCGCCGGCATCAGCTTCCGACTCACCGCGGTCCCGTTCCACTTTTACGCCCCTGACGTGTTTCAGGGTGTCGCTCCGTCAGCCTCAGCCATGTTGTCCTTCCTGCCCAAAGTCGTTGGCTTTGCGGCACTGCTGCAAATCCTGCCACTGTGTGCCGGAGTTGACAGCATCGCTGCCTGGGTGCCCTCGAAGAATCAGGCATGGCTTTTCACCACAATGGCACTGGTGACAATGACCTTCGGCAATATTATGGCGGTCCGCCAGACCAGTGTGCTTCGCATGCTCGCCTGGTCCAGCATCTCGCACGCCGGCTATATGCTTGTCGGTCTCGCTGTCGCCACCCAGTACGGCGGTCAGAATCCCAATGAAGCCAGTGGTCAGGCTGCACTCATGTTCTACCTGCCGATCTACGGTATCATGTCAATTGGCGCGTTCGCAGTACTGGCCGCCGCAGGAACTCGCACTCGCCCGCTGCGATCACTCGAAGACCTGCACGGACTCAGTCAGACTCGTCCGGCACTCGCACTGATGATGGCCGTCTGTGTCTTCGGACTCAGCGGCCTGCCCCCAACCGCAGGCTTCCTCGGAAAGCTCAACCTGTTCGTCTCAGCGTGGGTCGTGAACAGTCAGCTCAGCCGGACTCTGGCCATCGCCCTGGCAGCCAACGCGGTGGTTGCAGCAGCCTACTACCTGCGACTGATCGGCCTGATGTACTTCGAAGCTCCAAAAACCATCCTGGAACCGGAACCACGACCGGCCTCGGCGGTCGCCGCTGCTGTCTGTGCAATTTCAGCACTGCTGCTGTTCGCCAGCCCACAGTGGCTGTGGAATGCCGCTGCTGCTGCTGTCAGCCTTGTCACAGCCTGATCAACTTACCTGCCAGTCCGCTGATGGATTCACTCACCCGACAGATTATCAGTCTTCGCGGTCCGAGAAACCTGCTGGATCCAGGCAAACCCTGGCACTGGCTCAGTGAACAGGAATTTTCAAGGCACGGACGACTCGAGGCTGTTTCCACTGTTTTCCTGACCAATCGTGAATGCCCGTTCCACTGCCTGATGTGTGATCTCTGGCAGAACACACTGACAGAAACTGTCTCGCCAGGCCTGATCCCGCAGCAGATCGACTTTGCACTTCAAAGACTGCCGCACGCCCCGCATCTCAAACTCTACAACAGCGGCAATTTCTTCGATCCCGCGGCCGTGCCGGTTCGTGACCTGCCCGCAATCGCTGCACGCGTCAGACAGTTTGACACAGTCATTGTCGAAAATCATCCGCGACTGTGCACGGAACGCTGCGACCAGTTCCAGCAGCTCTGCGGAACTCAGCTTGAAGTGGCCATGGGGCTTGAAACAGCCCATGAACCCACCCTCGCTCGGCTCAACAAACAAATGACACTTGCAGACTTCGAATCCGCCTGCCGGCTGCTGCAAAAACAGCATATCCTGATTCGCAGTTTCGTGCTGCTTAAGCTTCCGTGGAGCACTGAACAGGAGGGGATCGAGCACGCACTGCAGTCCGTTCGCTTTGCCTTCGACTGTGGAGTTTCCTGCTGTTCCGTCATCCCCGTGCGAGCCGGAAACGGCATGCTGGATCAACTGCAGCAGGCAGCCCAGTTCGAACCCCCAAAACTCTCTTCACTCGAAACCGTCCTCAAAGAAACCCTCTCGTGGCGGCGCGGACGAGTCTTTGCGGATCTCTGGGATGCCCGACGTTTCGCTGACAGTCCCGACACCGCCGAACAGCAGCTGCAAAACCTGCTCTCGATGAATCTCCGGCAGCAACCACTCTGAACATACCACACACTCGGCCTGACTCGCTTCCGTACACCACAGCCGGCACGTAGCATACTTCTCCTGTTCTTAAATTACCGGGAGATCACGTGGCATGCAGTCACCCGAAAGCCTTCTAAGCCTGCTCGACTACCTCGTTATTGCTGCTTATCTCGCAGGCACCATGATTTTGGGACTGCGAATCGGCGCACGCGTCAGCGGAGGTTCCGATTTCTTTCTCGCCGGCCGCCAGCTTCCCTGGTGGGCCATCGGTATGTCACTGGTTGCAACTGACATCGGTGGTACAGACATCATCGGTGCCGGCGGTGCAGCCTACAGACATGGGCTCGCAGTCGCCAATTTCGAATGGATCGGCTGCATACCGGCGATGATCATCGCAGCCTTCGTCTTTATCCCGTGGTTTTATCGAGCCGGTGTCAGCACCATCCCCGAGTTTTTGGAACTCCGCTACGGACTTTCTGTCCGCATCATTCTCGCCTGCTGCTGGCTGCTGTTCATGGCCTGCAACCTCGGCATCATGCTCCTCGCCTCCGCTCGCCTGATGTCCTCAATGCTTGGCTGGGATCAGCACTTGTGCATCCTTGTCACCGCCGGACTTGTCGGCATCTACACCTGCGCCGGCGGACTGGCCGCCGTCGTTTACACCGACGTGCTGCAGTGCATTGTGATGATTGCCGGCTGCCTGCTGGTGCTGGCGATCGGCATGGTCAAAGTTGGCGGCATCAGCGGCCTGCAGTCAGCACTGGAGCAAGCCGAACTGAAACGAAATTCCGTCGTTCAGCAGACCGCCACAACCGAAAATGTCGACTCTGACAATGATCCGCAGCCAGCAGCGTCCGACTGGGCCACCGCTTCCGCTTCACGACTGTCCCTGATACTGCCGGCAGACACTCCCACACCGTTTCCGTGGCCCGGAATCCTTTTTGGACTCGCCCTGATACTTAGTCCCGCCTACTGGATCGGCAACCAGGCGATCGTGCAAAGATCTCTTGGAGCCCGCAGCGCGTTCGAAGCCCAGGCTTCGTATGTCTGGGGAGCAGTCCTGAAGAACATTATTCCGCTGATCGTTGCCATCCCTGGACTTATCGCATTCGCTCTGATACCCGATCTCCCTGACGGCGACACAGCCATCCCGCGACTGGTTGCGGAAGTTCTGCCAGCCGGAGCTCGCGGGATCTTCATCGCCGCCTTCCTCGCCGCTCTCATGTCCAGCGTCGACTCGTACGTCAACTCGGCCGCCGCTCTCCTGTGCAAAGACCTCTACCAAAGACTGCTCCGCCCCGATGCGTCAGAAGATCAGTTGCTGCGAATTGGCAGGCTGGCCACAGTTGCACTCGTCCTGTGGGCCATCCTGTTCGCTGAAGTCCTGATGCGTATGGACCAAAGCTCAGGTATCTACGTCATCTTCCAGACACTTATGTCGTTCTTTCAGGGGCCGGCATTTGCCATTCTGCTGACCGGCATCGTCTGGAAACGCGCTACCGCGCCCGCTGCCACTGCGGGCCTGCTGACCGGCATCGCTACGGCAGTGACCCTCTTCGCACTCAATCAGCCGGCCGTCTGCAGCCTGCTCGCGATTCGGCCGCTGTTTCGCATCTCCGACCCCTTCCTGTACTTTTCCATCTGGGCGTTTCTTGCCACACTGGCCGTACTGGTCCCCGTCAGCCTGCTGACTCAGCCGAAACCCTCGCAATTCGCAGACGGACGCTGAGACTCAGCGCTGGCCCGCAGCACGCTGCAGCTTCCGCAGTGTCTCCGGGATATCCCGACGAAACGGCTGAATCGCTGCCGCCTTTTCTACGGATTTCAGACCTGACTCGCGATCACCCGACTGAAATTCCGCCAGACCCAGAATCAGCCAGTCCTCAGACAGCCTGCGCAGTCCAGTGAGTTGCCGCAAAGGGGGCACCGCCTCAGCAAATCGCCGCTGCTGCAGCAACGCATCACCCTGCACAAATAACGCATTCACCCGGCCCCCGATGCTCAGGTCACTGTCCCGCAGTGCCTGCGTCGCCAGCCAAACTGCAGCCGACATGTCACCCTGCTCCCACTGCAGTCTTGCCAGCGCTGCTGCCGCGTCACCATCAGGCGCCGGCTGCCGCATCAATGCAGAAAGCTCTCTGACGGCTCGCTCTCGAAACTCGGCCGCCAGCTCAGCCGTCGGAGCCCGCGCAGCAAACTCCGCACACGCCAGCGCATGACTGCGCTGCAGCTCCGCCGCTGAAACACCACCCACGTCACCAAACGGCACAAGTTCCGCCGCCCTCATGTCAACGGCCGCTCGCGGCTTAGCCTGATGTAACCCGATCCGATGATGAGTGAACGCAATGTGCGGAATATCTGTGGACACCTGCGGCATATGACACGTCACGCAGTTGTCCTGAGGTACCGTCGCTGCTCGGGCGATTGCAGTCGCATGGCAGGCTTCATCAGTATGGCACTTCAGACAAATGCTGCGATAGTGCAGTGCCGCCGCTGTACCCGCTTCCGCCTGACTGATGCTGTTGTCTGCAGCCGCATGCCCCGCGTGACAGCTTGTGCATGTCAGCGTCCGGGATTCCGTCCAGCAGCGACTGGCTGACATCTGATCCGAATGCCCAGTCACCTTCATTTCACCGTCGCCAGTGCTAAGAAACCAGTCGATACGCACATCCGTCAGGGGGCGACCAGGAATGCAGTCCTCCGCCGTCCTGCCGCTGCTGAACACCGTCGCATCACCTCGCAAATGACACTGGGCACAAATCGCATCCTGCAGTTCGCGAGACAGCTTCGCAGGATTCACGATACCGGCCGAAAGATCGGCTGCCACTGTACTGCCCGAACGCAGGCTCCGCTGATACTCCGAATGACCTGCCCCTGGACCGTGACAACGCTCGCACCCAATCGCCGGCTCACCAATTTTCAGGCGATGGAAAGAACCCTGCTGAGACTCGATGCGACCACTGTGACAAATCAGACAGCCGGTATCCACAGGACGCTCAAATCCCTGCTGATCCCCATGATCATACCCCGGAGACATACTCCATGAGCCGGATGAGGAGTACCAGGTCAAAGGTGATTCCGTCAGAAAGCCGTCCAGCTCGGCCAGATAGGTGCGACTGTGTCGTCCGGAGCCCACGAGGTACTTCAGCTGCACCTCGACCGAATTACCAGTCGGCACACCATTCGCATCAACCGCAGTCTCTGTATGCCACAACTCACCGTCACGCTGTTTCGACTGATACTGCCGCCCCGAAGCCGCATGCAGATACAAACCGTCGGCAGGTTCCGGCCCCGACATCGCCGCACTCATGGCACGACTGTGAGCCGACATCAGCCACGACTGATGCTGCTCCTGATGACATTCCAGACACACTTCCGTACCGGCCCACACCGGTGCTGCACTGCCGCTGCCCGCCGCCATCGCTGACGCTGATGCCTCAACATCCGTCTGCGATACGGGCCGCGGCAGCAGCGACAGCAGCAGAAGCACACCGCAAACAACTGCTGCCGCCAGCATTAAACGGACATTCATACTTAGCCCCCCCCCCTTCGCCGCCGAAACGAAGCTCGATGCGTGATTCCCAGTGGCGTCAGACCCGAAATACGGCGCAGGCTCTGCCACTGGTCTTCTTGCTGGAGCTTTCCACGGGGATTCACTTATGATACCGAGGTCTGCTCCCTTTTGCCCGGTCAACCGGAGTTTCAGCATGCACTTTTTTCTTCGCTCGATCCCGCTTCTGGCAGCCCTGCTGATCTCACCCCCGCTGATCTCACCCCTGCAGGCCGGCGATCTGCAGGTCGGCACCGCACTCATCGATGTCACGCCCGCCAAACTGCCCGTACTGGTCAATGGCGGCATGACCAGTCGCAGCCTGGATCGGATTCGAACCAGGGTCAGTGCCCGGGCCATCGTCTTCGCTGACTCGCGGGACCGCGCTGCACTCGTCGTCGTTGACAGCTGCATGATCGGACGTGTACTGCTCGACGAAGTCAAAACACTCGCAGCAGCCAAAACCGGTATTCCCACCTCACACATCCTCATCTCCGCAACACACGCCCACTCGGCCCCGGCCTCCATGGGCTGCCTCGGCACTGACGCGGATCCCGACTATGTGCCGTTCCTGCGTAACTGCCTGGTCGAGGTCATTGAGCGAGCACTGAGCAAACTTCAGCCTGCAAAAATCGGTTTCGCCCGCACCAGTGCTCCCGAATACACCGCACTGCGGCAGTGGATCCGACGTCCGGATCGCATCGCTGAAGATCCGTTCGGCAACCCGACAGTGCGAGCCAACATGCATGCGGCCGCAAATCCGGATGACGTGACAGGGGAAGCTGGTCCGGAAGACCCCGAACTGGCCCTCATCTGCCTGCAAACGCTCGACGGCAAACCCCTCGCAGTCCTCGCAAATTTCTCCATGCACTACTTCGGTGACAGCGATATCAGCGCCGATTACTTCGGACTGTTTGCCGATGGACTCAAACAGCAGCTGGCACCTGATTCCGAGTTTCTCGGCATCATGTCGCACGGCTGCAGCGGCGATATCTGGCGACGAGATTACCGACGCCCCGAGACCTGGGACCCCGCACTGACCATCGATACCTACGCTCAGGGCCTCGTGGCACTGGCAGTCAAGGCAGTCAGCTCAGCTCAATACACCGAAAACGCCGATGTCGAAATGGCCGAAGAGCGATTGCCGCTCAAATACCGTACTCCCGACAGCCAGTTGCTGGAATGGTCCCGCAACATCGTGAACTCGTTCGGTGATCGCCTGCCCAAAGATCAGCGCGAAGTGTACGCACGCGAACAGCTGCTGCTGCACGCTGCTCGCGAAACGGAAGTGGTCGTGCAGGCCCTGCGCATTGGATCCATCGCCATCGCCACCACACCCACCGAAACCTACGCCGTCACCGGACTCAAAATCAAAGCCGCCAGCCCGCTGGCTGACACCATGGTGATTGAACTGGCAAATGGCGGCGACGGCTACATTCCGCCACCCGAACAGTACGCCTTTGGCGGGTACAACACCTGGCCGGCACGCTCCGCCGGACTGCAGGTTGATGCCGAACCCAGAATCGCCCAGGCCGCCATCCGACTGCTGGAAA
>JBJTPZ010000737.1:0-4621 GCA_046075365.1 Planctomycetaceae bacterium | reverse complement strand
CGCACGGAAGCCGCTACGGGACGACTCATCCGCCAGACACCCCAGCGACTGGAAGGTAACCAAAGCGCTGCACTTGAACTGGAAAAACTCACCGGGGTCGATCAATCGCTGTGTACTCCTGTGATTCGCAACTTTCTGATGCAGGGTTCCAGCCTTCGCCCCCACGAAGCCGCTCGTTTTCCAATCTTTGCCTTCCGCCTGCACCAGTTCTTCAGTCGCGGTGACACCGTCTGGGGAACCATCGAATCCGAAAACGACCGCTTTATCAGCATCCACAAACAAGTATCCGTCCCGAAGCAGCCGGAAAAACTGCTGTTCCCAATCGTCTTCTGCCGGAACTGCGGCACGGCGTACTACCGAGTTTCCCGGCGTGACGACAAGCACGGGAATTGCCTGATTCCTCGGGAAAGCCGCCGCGATGCCGATTCACAAGCCGCCATCGACTCTTACCTCTATGTGTCCTCCACGGATCCGTGGCCAGCCGGCGAAGGTCCTGCCGTCGTCGACCGCGTTCCCAGCTCCATGAAGGAGATGACGGCAAGCGGGGTCGAGCGGATCCGCCCTGACCAGCGTCGTGATCTGCCCCAGCTGGTCCACGTGGCCACCGACGGCCGGCTGGTGTCCGAAGGTGAAGGAATCCCAGCTGCGTTAATCGAAAAGAACTTCCATTTTTGCCTCAACCCAAAGTGCGGTATCGCATGGACGCGCCACCAGCGATCCGATCACGGCAAGCTGGCCACGCTGGGGGTCGACAGCCGCAGCACCGCCACCACGATTTTGGCGGTTCGAGCATTGATCGAGCTGCAGTCGGACAAAAGCCTCCGGGAAGAGGCTCGTAAACTGCTGAGCTTCACTGACAATCGACAGGACGCCTCGCTGCAGGCCGGCCACTTCAACGACTTCGCTCAGGTTGCGTTACTCCGATCCGCGCTGCACAAGGCGGCGTCTGCAAAAGGAGCAACCGGGCTGTCCCACGGCGAACTCTCACGCTGTGTCTTTGATGCCCTTTCGCTGAAGTTTGAAGAGTATGCGACAGATCCGGAAATCCGAGGCCCCGGTCGCAACTCCACCCACGACGCCCTTCGCCGCGTTATCGACTACTACCTGTATCGGGACCTGCAGCGGGGCTGGCGAGTCACCGCGCCAAATCTCGAAGACTGCGGCATGCTGTCGTTCGAATATGATGGATTGATGGGCGCCGACGGTTTACTGGAGGAGCAGGATCTCTGGACTGACGGCTTCTCGATCCGCACGGAACGCGAAGCTGAACAGTACCTCGATGTCCCTGCTCAGCTGAAAGCATGTCCTGTGAAAGCCCGGGAAGAAATTCTTCGGACGCTCCTGGATGTTCTGCGGCGCGGGCTCGCCATCAAGGTTGACGCACTCGACCCGCAAAAACAACTCGATCTCGTTCAGCAGACAAACTCACGACTTCAGGAAGGCACTGTCTGGCACCTCGAAGATACTCGCGAACTGATCCAGTCGCAGATCGCTTATCCACGAGCCAAACAGCCGCGAGAACACTCCGGACTGTTTGTGTCCTCCTTCGGGAGTTTCGGGCGATACCTCAAGCGGACGATGGCCAACTACCTGCCGATCAACTCAAAAATCCCGCGAGAGGATATTGATAAATGTATCCAGTTTCTCTTTCTGGCTCTCCGTCGTTACGGCATCCTTGAACAGATTCGCGGAGGCGAATTCCCGGGATATCAGATCAACCACGATGCATTGCGCTGGATTGCCGGATCGGGCGATATTCGCCCCATCGACCGCACACGACTTCTCGATGCCGGCGAAATGCCACCCGAAGTCAACAAATACTTTGTCGACTGCTATCGAAACTTCATTGATCTCCGCTGCCTGCTTGAGGCTCGCGAACACACCGCCCAGGTCGCTTCAGAGGATCGACAGAAACGCGAGGATCGCTTTCGCAGTGCGGACCTGCCGCTGCTGTTCTGTTCCCCCACCATGGAGCTGGGCGTTGACATTGCTCAGCTAAACGTCGTCAACCTGCGCAACGTCCCGCCGACACCTGCAAATTACGCCCAGCGCAGTGGTCGGGCAGGGCGCGGTGGCCAGCCGGCGCTGGTCTACACTTACTGCGCCGGCCAAAGCCCTCATGACCAGTATTACTTCCATCAGCCGGGACAAATGGTGGCCGGCTCCGTGGCAGCCCCACGCATCGACCTTCGCAATCGGGATCTTGTTCGTTCACACATCCATGCCATCTGGATGGAAGTCGCCAAGCCGGATCTGGGCAAGACGCTGATGTCTGTCCTGGAAATCCAGCGACAGGACAGCAAAATCAATCTGCCGGTACGCAGCAGTGTCCGCGATTCTCTGGTCAGTCCCCGACACCGTGCTCTCGCTCTGCAAAAAGCCAATGAACTGACCGCCAGCATCGCGGATCACCTCGCGTCCGCCACCTGGTATCACCCGAACTGGACGTCCGAGGTGCTGGATCAGCTGGAGCGGTCGTTCGACAATGCCTGTGAACGCTGGCGAGAACTGTACCGTGCAGCCGTCAGACAGCGGGAGCTGCACCACAAGATTATCGGGGATCACAGCCGCCCGGAACCGGAACGCCGACATTCAGACACCCTCCGTCGGCAGGCCGAACGCCAAATCAAACTGCTCACCGAAGCCGAAGGCATCTATGAAGGCGATTTCTATTCCTACCGCTACTTCGCAACCGAAGGATTCCTGCCCGGGTACAATTTTCCTCGCCTGCCCATTTCTGCTTTTGTCCCGGGACGTCGCAAAAGAAATGGCCGCGACGAATACGTCTCCCGCCCCAGGTTCCTCGCCATCTCTGAATTCGGGCCCCGTGCACTCGTCTACCACGAAGGCGCGCGATACCGCGTCTACAAGGTGGACCTCGACTTCGGCTCGGATGACATTGAGGACACGCACTCCCTCTCGACCAGTACACTCAAACGCTGCCCCAAATGCGGTCACGGTCATGTTGAAATCGGGAAAAACCTGAACGATAACTGTATGCACTGTGGCACGTTCATTGACGGCCCGAACATCGTTGAGAACCTCGTCCAGCTGCAGAACTGCACCCTGAAAATGGCTCAGCGGATCACTTGTGACGAGGAAGAACGTCAGCGATTCGGGTATCGCATGGTCACGTCCTACAGTTTCCCCGAGATTGGCGGTCGTGTCGATCGACGTGACGCTGAGGTCACAGTCAACGGGGAACCGGCCATGCATTTGTCTTACGGTGATGCTGTCAATCTCTACCGCATCAACCTCGGCTGGCTCACCCAAAAAGCAGGTGAGTCCGCCGGTTACTGGCTTGATCTGGAACGCGGATACTGGGGTCGCAATCAGGCTGACGATCAGGATCAGGAGGATGCTGGAGCAGGTCGCTCGGCTAAAGTAGTGCCGTTCGTCAACGACACGAAAAACGCACTCGTGATGCGTTTTGAACCGCAGCCCTCCGTCCCGGAAATGGCCGCATTGCAGGCGGCTCTCAAGGAAGCTATCCAAAAGCACTTCCAGCTGGAGCCCCGGGAATTGACTGCCGAACCCCTCCCGTCATCACAGGAACGGAATACTCTCCTGTTCTACGAAGCCTCTGAGGGTGGCGCAGGCGTTCTGCGGCAACTGGTGGAAGATCCCTCTGTGATTCCCGCTCTCGCACGCAGAGCCCTTGAAATCTGTCACTTCCACCCGGATACCCTCGAAGACCTGAAAGCGGACTCCTGCGGCAAAGCCTGCTACGAATGTCTGCTCGACTACTTCAACCAACCCGATCATCCGGTGCTCAATCGTTTTCTGATTCGAGACATTCTTGTGCGTCTGGCTGCCGGACAGTGCAAACCTGCCGGCGGTCCCGGCTCCCGAGCTGACCGGATGGCTGAACTGCGTCGCCGCTGCGACAGCGAACTGGAAAAACGGTGGCTGGGCATGGTGGACCAGTACATGTTGCGTCTTCCCAGCGATGCGCAGCATTTGTTCGCTTACCAAAGCACTCGTGCAGACTTTTTCTACCGCGACACCGACACAGCCATTTACATCGACGGTCCAGTGCATGATCAACCGGATCAGATCCGCGATGACGAAATCATTGGAGAAAACCTTGTGGCCAGCGGATTCAATGTGATTCGTTTTCACCATGCAGCCAACTGGCTGGAAATCTTCCGCAGTCATCCTGACATCTTCGGCACGCCATCGCGTCAGCAGTGACCGAGCAACAGCCCCTTTCATCACCACAGAGGACACAGAGAGCACAGAGACAATCGCAGCGGGAAACACAGAGCTTCCTGAACCAATCACTCTCTGTGTCCTCTGTGCCCTCTGTGTTTCAAAAAGAAACCTTCCGCCATGACAACTCTCACACTCTCCAAACCCGGCACACTCGTTCGCTCACGCGGACGCGAATGGATCGTGCTGCCGGATTCCACCGAAGAACTGCTGATGGTCCGGCCCGTCGGTGGACTCGACGAAGAGATCACAGGCATCCTGCCGTCCATTGAACCCGTCGAATCCGCCACCTTTCCACTGCCCTCGGCTGAAGACATCGGCGACTTTCGCTCCGGTCGTCTGCTGCGCGAAGCCGCTCGGCTGTCAACCCGTGCAGCAGCCGGGCCCTTCCGCTGCTTCGCGCGCATCG
>JBJTPZ010000736.1:0-2735 GCA_046075365.1 Planctomycetaceae bacterium | reverse complement strand
CTGGTCTGGCCATCGGCGTGGCTGATGATGACCAGCGTATTCGTGGATCGTCGAATATTGCGGCAGTGGGACAGACGAACCTCGTACCAGCCGGAAACCGGCAGGGCCGGGCGATACGTAGCCGACTTTTGCCCTTTTCCGGCGTTCATGTCGTGCAGGTAACCGCGTCCGACATAGGGGGGTGTGTGAGTGGAGTACTGCCAGTCGCCCTCCAGCTCGGCGTCACAGTCATCTACGACGATGCCCGGCAGAAGATCGGCATTGCGGATCACAAAACCTGCAAGCTCTGTGTTGTCCACTTCTCCGGGCGGGTGTGTACCGGGCAGTGCGGCTGGATTGAAACGGGGCGCTGCGTGGGACTGAGTCGAGCGGCCGGACTGCGTGGGTGGCGTGCGCATGGCGACAGCCCAGACGTGGCGGACAAAGTCGCCTCGTGTGGTGGAGGACGTGACCGGGGGCAGATCCTGCGCCGCAATTCCGGCAATCCGAGCGATGGCCTGCCAGCGTTTCGCCAGTTGCGGAGTGAGCGGAAGCAGGAGATCGGCGGCATGTCCGGGAACTGTACCTGCGGTCGGCTGCAGCAGACTGGGGCCTCGCGGTCTGGCGGCGGGATCTGCTTTTGCCAGACCATGCAGTCCTCCCTGCAGTCCCCACCACTGGACGGCAGCGAAGTCCGGATTCTGCGGTGGCACATCTGCTACGTGAATGAGAGGCGTGCCTGCGTTAATCAGCTGTTGCTGCAATGCGGGGATGTACAGATCCTGAATCGACAGCCGATCCTTGATTGCCAGTGCTGCACCACAGCCTGCGGCCAGTCCCAGTGATTTCTGCAGCGACAGATGCCGGCCTGGAAGACCGGTCGATGATGAACTGACGGCGACCGGGACAAGCAGATTTGAAATAAACCGTGGCACCATGATTCCCCAGGGGACCTGATACGGTGGAGTCGACTCTGCAGGTTCCCTGTGATTCACACAGCAGGCAACGGAGTCGGCATGCAGCACTGCTCGAGCATCGTCGTGGGCGAAGGCAGCGTCACGCAAGCAATATGTGTGCATACCGTTCAGCCGGGCAACGGTGCCAAACAAGTGGTACGGCGCCAGAAAGCTGGCTGTCGGGAAATCTGCGGCGTCTCCGGTGAGAACACTTGAACCGCGCTGCGCGAGACCTGAAAGCGAGGATTCTGACACGAGACTGTCGGGTGACCAGCCGGTCTGGCGGATATCATCGCAAAGTGCCAGCAGTTCGCCGGTGTCGGAGGCATCAATAACGAAGCCGCAGGTGAATGTCCGCAGGGTGGGCGTGGTGGAAGTGCCCGGCGTATGGTGGGTATGCACTGAAACGGCGGTGATCCGGCGGGAATCCGGGGAGCGATAAACAGCGGTGATCCGGGTTTGGTGCAGGAAAGTAATTCCGGGCGACTGACTATGCGGAGAGGCGGGCACTTCAGCCGAATCTGTCAGCAGCACTGAGCAGCCGCGGGAAGACGCAGCGACTGCCGCGGCAACACCTGTCGGGCTGCAGCTGCCGACAATCACATCAAAATGCCGAGTCTGTGACAGAGACTGGCCGCCGACGGCCTGTTCGCTGCAGCGAAGGCACAGCAGCAGCCACACCGGTAAATGGAGCAGCACCAGTCTTACTGAATCCACGGCCATCCACATGTGCGGCCTGCCTGTCTTTCGATTCATATCTTTGCTGTGCAATTTCTATTCATTCGAACCCGAAGGTTCTGGCACCTGCAGCAAATCCCTCAAAACAGCAGCCTCCGCGGGGTCAGGCTGTTCGAGTAATTCTGCGAGTTCGCTGATCTCCGGCACTTCGTTCCTGTCAGGTAAATCAGGATCGCGGATTTTAGCGCGACTGGCCAGCGTCAGTCCGAAAAACGTGTAATCGTCGTCGCGACCGGCAGTCGAGAAATGATGCTGCACGCTTAATGTTGCCCGGGAACGGGGGCTTACCCACCAGTTGATGCCGATTTCCGGGTAAACGGCAGCATACAGCTCACGACTATATTCCCTTTCGCCGTCCTCATCGATGCTGTTGTCATCATCATTGTCCAGATCATCGTCTTCTGCCGGGACGCTACTTCGCCAACCGCCCCCAAAGACTCCGACGCCAACGAATGGACTGAATCGTGTGGGCAGGTGAAATCGCATCCCTGTGTCGACCCCGACGATCAAAGCCCGATCACCGGTACCTGCCAGTCCGCGAAAGCCAATCCGCTGCTCGATGGAATCGCTGGAATATCGCAGTAAACCAACATCAGCGCCCGCGGTGAAAGGAGCATCGCTGGCACCTGCACCAAAATAAACCGCCGAGGAATCTGCGAGGTGACGAGCGTCGGACGATTGCTTCAGTTTTCGTCCTAGCTTTTTCAGATCGTTTCCGGGGTACGGCTTGCCGTAGCGCTCGGCATATTCCGGGTCATCCATCGCCCAGCGTGACGAAAGGTCATTGGAGCAACCACAGCAGCATGCCAGCACCAGCAAAGCAATACCGAAGTCCTTCATTGTCTGGCCGCCTGTGGAAAGTGGGCAGTGGAAAGTGGGCAGTGGGCAGGGGTGCTGACTGCTCACCCGGAGTGTAGAGCTGGTTTGGGGTACTGGTCCAGAGCGAGTTATGCGGGGCTAATTCAGGCCTCGGGCCTGCCAGACCCGAATCGCGTCGACGGGGCAAAGCAGCATCAGAACATTGAGCACCAGACAATCACGAATCCACACGATCAGCAGCAG
>JBJTPZ010000735.1:0-8221 GCA_046075365.1 Planctomycetaceae bacterium | reverse complement strand
GGTGAACTGCTGCAGTTGTGTGCCCGCTCGGAGTCATTTTGATCAGACAGTCTGAAGCACACGTTCAGCCCAGGCCCACTCATTATTCGATTTCCAGCAGAGCTGTCATGATAATCGTCGCCCCGCTGGAACGAGCGTTCTCGATCAAAAGAGAATAACGGTCTGATCCCTGGCTGCGAAACTCGAGCACCGGCTGGTTATCTCCATCCGCGTCTGTGTCCACAACCGAATTGGATCCTCCATCCTTGCGCAACTGCAGATCGGTGTCCCGACTGTGAACATCCGCGCCTGTGACTACAACACGACGACCGGTTCCAAATTTCATATCACTCCAGCCCGCCGAACCGCCATTACGACACACACTTCCAATAACCGCCCATTCGCCGGACACATCAAGAAACTTCGCCGACGCAACAGAGCTGACCTGTTCACATCGCGAAAGCATCTGGGCAGCAGACGCACCCAGATTTTCAATCGGCAGCGTCCACCCACCCTCCTTCAGCAGAACAATCCCACAGAAACGGGAGCCTGGTGCCGAATACAACTTCAGACGAATCTTGTAAACCTGCGTGGAAGGGGGCGTAAAACGCACCACCGGAACATTGTCAGTTGCATCATCTGCCGCGAGCTGCCGGCCTCGTGAGTCTTCAATCAGAATATCCAAGTCACATTTCTTGTCGACCGCCCCTGCAAAAACATACTGAACTCCGCCTTCAAGGGGCATCTGGAACCACGAATTGTCTCCCGGCCGGATGTAGGCGCCGAGGTAACAGGTGTCACAAAAACCCAGTTCAGAATTTTCTTCGATTTGCTTACCCAGCAAAAGGTTGATGGCCATAGATGCAGCCATACCTTCACCCGGCTGCCAATCGGCTCGAACCGGAGTCGCGAAAAAAGACAAAATACCAGCCAGTCCGAAGGCTACAGCCACACACCATCGAGTCGTCCCGCACATCTCCGTTACCCCTTTGTGCTTATTGGTCAGAGTTTCACGGCGTCCTGTTAGTGTCACACACTAACGTCGCCGATTTCCTCTACACAGGTCGGTGGATGATGTGACACTGTTCTCGAAGGATTCAATCTGCTTTCAAAAATTAATCCCGCCTCCCTCTCACGCCCCCACAAACTCCTCACGCGTCAGCCGACCATCTCCGTTCGCATCAAATCGGCGAAATCGCTGCTCCGCGTCAGGCTGCTTCAGCCCCGCTCGATACTCCTCCAGGGTCAGCTCACCGTCACCATCCGTATCCCAGCGTTTCAGAGCAGCTGCCCGAACACCTGCACTGGCCTTCGCACCGGACTTGCCCTCCGTCCTTTTTGCCGCTGCAGCACCCGCAACCCCCAAACCCTCCGCGATGAGCTTTTCACGAGCCCCGCTGGCCGGTAAACCGCTCGACCACGCCAGCAGGCGTTTCTGCAAATACTCAGCCAGCACCGGCTGCTCTGCCAGCACGTCCCGCTGCTCCGAAGGGTCCGCCACAATATTGAACAACTGCAGTCGCTCCCCGCGATGATCCGCAAATAACTTCCAGTCACCATAGCGCATTGCCAGTGGCGGCGGCAGATAACCATCCGCCGCACCCTGCACGCTAAACAGCCACTCCCAGTACAGCGGAACACCACGCGCCCGCTCCGCACCCAGCCAGATGTCACTGACATCCTCGCCGTCACCCTTCTGCTCCGCCGGTAACTCCACTCCCGCCAGACCACAGACCGTCGGCAGCAAATCAACTCCACCAGTCACACTGACACCATCCACACGACCGGCGGGAACATGCCCCGGCCAGCGCACCAGACCAAACGTACGAATCCCGCCCTCATACATACTGCGTTTCCGCCCCCGCAACATGCCAGCACTGCCCACACCAGCATTCGCAGCATTCCCCACCCGATAATCCTCAGGACCATTGTCGCTCGAATAAAAAATAACCGTGTTCTCGGCCAGTCCCAGCTCATCCAGAGCATCCAGCAGACGCCCCACCTGAGTATCCAGGTCGGTCAGTGACGCACAAAACACCTGCATCTGATCCGGCAGCGACTTCGCCCGCTCCAGATACTTTTGCATCCAGCCCCCAAATGCCGGATCATCAGAACGCGGCTGCAGTCCCGCATAACCAGACAGTTGCTCTGCTGTTGGATTCAGTTTCGCATGCGGCAACAGCGTCCACGCATTTACAAAAAAAGGACGCTCCCGATTCGCCCGCATAAAAGCGATCGTCTCATCAATGATCAGTGCCGTTGACCTCGCCCGAAAATACGGCTCAGCAGACTCGTCCCCAAGGCTCGGACCGTTTCCATTTACCACCCGGGACACGTCAAAACCGTACTCGGTCGGCGTCGGAGCCCCCGGACCGTGACCCAGATGCCACTTCCCAAAATGCGCCGTCGCATACCCCGCACCCTGCAACAGCCGCGGCAACATCGGGACCGCCGGGTTGAGCCAGTTGGGCATCGCCCTCGCCGCATTCTGCTCCGGTGTCGACAAATGCCCGTGAATCGCGTGACGCGCTGGATACTGCCCCGTCATAAATGCCGTTCGACTGGGAGAACACACGGTCGCAGCCACATAAAACTGCTGCAGCCACGTCCCCTCACGCTTCAACCGATCCAGCGCCGGCGTTCGCACATACGGATGACCCGCAAACCCCGCATCTCCCCAGCCCTGATCATCCGTCAGGATAAAAATAAAATTCGGACGCCGGTTCCCGTCCGCCTGCACTCCCCGCGTTTCCACCACAAAAACACAACACACACTCAAAACCACCAGCCACCCGCGCATCAGATTCCGCCCCGCTAAAAACTTGCCCGTCGTACTGAAAAAAAACTGCAGTTGAGCCGTACGACGGCACAGTCGGAACATAAAAAATTCCGTGCCTTTCAGGCAGTGTACTCGGGCTGAAAAAACGAGGCCACAAACAAATACCACCAGACTCACACCCCACTGCCCACTGAAAACTCCCCTGCATTTCCCTTCGCGGGTTCGCGGCTTCGCGTGAGCCCGGCCGCCTGCAAATCCCCACGCATGTCCATGGTATCCCTGCAGTCGAATCAGAAGGCAGCACACACCGAGACCCTCAGGAAACACACCCGCGGACTCCCGTCCGCGGCTCGCCTCACTGACAACTGACCACTCACAACTCCCCTGCATTTCCCTTCGCGGCTTCGCGGCTTCGCGTGAGCACAAACAGCCTGCAACGCCCCCCCCCCTGCGCCTTGCGGCAATCTCCAGGCATACCAGTTGCAGAGGGCAGATCTCGGGCTGGAAAGCCCGAGCTACGGAGAGCACCACCCGCGGACTCCCGTCCGCCCCACTCCCCACTCCCCACTCCCCACTCCCCACTCCCCACTCCCCACTCCCCGCCACCAGCAAAAACCCGCTGACGTTTCCGTTTGCAGCCGCTGCAGACCTCAGATAGCCTGAGCAAAACAGTGCCACAACTCCTGCCTGAAACCGCACCCAACCAAAATGGAACAGTCATGCGCCTCTGTTTTGCCATGCTGGCCACGATCTTCTGCACCACAACTTCGGCAACAGACAACTCAGCAACCCGGCCCGGCCCCGTCACAACAGTACAAATTCAGAACGGACGCTGGCTCTTCAATCAACGCCCCACAAACCCAAATTCGCCGGCAGCCGGACTGCTGATGAATGTCCGCATGGTCAACGCCACCTTCGAAGACACCAATCGACCAGAATTCGATTCCCAGGCACTAACCAGACGATTCTGCCAACAGATCCCGCATTACGCCGCACTCGGTGTCAACGCATTCACACTGAATCTGCAGGGTGGCATGCCCGGCTACGAAAACGCTCGCAACTCGGCGTTTAATCCTGATGGCTCACTCCGCACTGAATATCTCCGCAGAGTCGAACAGGTGATCAGAGCCTGCGATCAGCAGGGTATCGCGGTCATCCTCGGACTGTTCTACCAGCGTCAGGCTCACATCCTGCAGGATGATCAGGCCATCGAAAACGCCGTGGTACAGGCGATCCGCTGGGTGCAGTCACTCGGACTGCGAAACGTGCTGATCGAAATTGCCAACGAATACCCTCACAACGGCTTTAAGCAGCCACAGATCCGCACCGCCGCCGGACAGATTGAACTGCTGCAACTGGCACGGCACACGGCGCCAGAACTTCTGCTGACAACCAGTGGCTACGGGAATGGCCAAATTCATCCGGATGTGGCAGCAGCCTGCGATTTCCTGACTCCACACTGGAATAATACTCCCCTTTCAAAGCTCGCTGCGTCAGTGGCCGAACTGCGACGATTCAACAAACCGATCGTCTGCAATGAAGATGACCGCACCGGAATCGACGCGGTAAAGGCACTTCACACTTCCCTCAGACTGGGCTGCAGCTACGGCCTGATGCTGAAAGAGCACAATCAGACATTCCCGTTTCACTTTGACGGATACTCCGATGCGCCTGAATTCTACAGTGCCCTCCAGCTCGCCACTGGTCGACGATTGCAAACTGCCGCCGAAAAGTCCGCTGTGCTGTTCCCCCCGCCCGCATCCGCCGGTGGCTGGCCACGTCTGCAAACCCCCGCAGAAATCCGCGAAATTGGCGGCATGGACCCGACAAAACTTGCCGCCCTCGAACAATGGCTGCTTGCATCCGATCAGCGGCCCTTCGCTGCTGTTGTCATCCGCAGGGGCAAAGTAGTGCTGCAGACAGAGCGAGGAAACAATGCTGCCACAGATTCTCGCCGCGTCGCCTCAGTCTCCAAAGCCATCTGTGCCACCGTACTCGCTATCGCATCTGAACGCAGCCTCGATGGACTTACCCCCCGCCAAATGACTTTTGCCGACCCGGCCTTCAAATTCATCCCGCAGGCGGACCCGCTCAGCGATCCGCGCAAATCCCAAATCACCGTCCGCCAACTGCTTAATCACACGTCAGGTATCTGCCCGGAATCACTGGGAGCTCCCAATGACGGCACATGGGAATACGTCCTTGGACAATCCGGCGACAGCCGCACCGCCAGACTGGCCTTTGATCCCGGGACCGCCTGCGGATACTCCACTCACGCCTTCGCACACGCCGCTCTCGCCTGCGAAAACATCACAGGACAGTCCTTCGATCTGTTCACCATCCAGTCACTTTTCCAGCCACTCGGAATCGAACACTACTGGTTCCAGACCTGGCCGGACAGCTCCGGAAAAAAACGACCGTCTCATGGTATCGGACTGCCTGCCCTCGAACTGGCGCGTATCGGGTACTGCATGCTGCACAATGGTCGCTGGCGGGATCAGCAGGTCATCCCAGCGTGGTTCGTGGAACAAACCGGGCGATCATCCCACTCCGTCACCGCCCCCGAATTGCGGTGGCAACTGAATCCAGCCGTTTTCACCCTCGGCTGGGAACTGCCGGCGCGACACTTCGAACACAGCGGCCGTTACCAGCCCGGCATCCCCGCGGACGCCCGCTGCAAACCGGGCAGTGGCGGACAAATCCTGGCGTTTGTGCCCAGCCTCGACCTCGTGATCGCTCGACAAACCGGCGGCAGCGGCCCGTGGCCTGCTGAAGAATTCCTGGCGCGGACATGTGCAGCTGTCATTTCAAATTCACCCTGAAATCAGCCACTCCGCTCGTTTGTACTGCGGCAGTTGCTCCAGCTAAACTTTTTATCTGAAACCACAATCCTCACACCGAGCCAATCACATGCTGCGTTCCACTTTCGTCCGACTCATGCTGTCCTCAATCGCCGCCGCACCAGCTGCACTGCAGGCTGCCAGCAGTCACGCTGCTCCACGCAAACTGGTCCTCATCGCCGGTAAACCCAGCCACCCGCCAATGATGCACGAATTCCGCGCCGGCACAATCCTGCTCGAAAAACGACTCCAGCAAGTCACCGGTCTGAAAGTCGAACGACACGAAATGGGCTGGGTCAAAGACGAAGCCACTTTCGCAGATGCTGCCGCAGTCGTGATCTTCTCCGATGGCGGTGCCGGACACCCGGCCATTCAGGAAAATCGACTCCAGCTCTTCGAAAAACTCGTCGCCCGCGGTGTCGGATTCGGCTGCATGCACTTCGGCGTCGAAGTGCCCAAAGACCGCGGTGCCGCAGAATTCCAGCGCTGGATCGGTGGCTGCTACGAACACCAGTGGTCCTGCAACCCCATCTGGGATGCCAAATTCGAATCCTTCCCGGATCACCCCATCAGCCGCGGAGTCAAGCCCTTCGAAATCCGCGACGAATGGTACTTCAATATGAGATTCGCCACAGGCTTCGATCAGGCTGAACCCACACAGATCGATGGCGTCCAGTTTACTCCCGTACTCACCGCCGTACCCTCCGAAGCGACTCGAAATGGCCCCTACGTCTACCCCAAAGGCCCCTACCCGCACATCCAGCAGGCTGTCGGTCGCAGGGAATCGCTGCTGTGGGCCGTCGAACGACCCAATGGCGGAAAAGGCTTCGGCTTCACCGGAGGCCATTTCCACACCAACTGGCAGAACGATCAGTTTCGACGCACTATCCTGAATGCACTCTGCTGGATCTCAGGTGTCACCGTGCCAGATCAGGGCATCGACTCCACATCAGTCTCCGACAGCGAAATTCTGGAAAACCTCGACCCCAAAAATAAACGCTGACGCGACCTGACCTCAATATTTAAACCCGCGCAACGGGATCCCGTACCTATGCATAACAAATCGTCTGCGCTCACACTGCATTCGCTCACCCTCCTGCTCGTGCTCGCTGCCCAAATTGCGCTGATCGAAACTGCAGTCGCCCAGCCACCGCGCAGACCTGCGCTCCCCCAGCGCATGGAACTCGACACTGCCGATATTCAAATGTTTCCGGAACCACCCTCGGACATCACCCAGCATCAGCCCCAAATACCCCACGGAAAACTCGAGATCATCGAATACCAGTCCAAAACTGTCGGCACCACTCGCCGCATGAATGTCTACACCCCACCTCTCTACTCACCCGAAAAAAAATATCCCGTCCTCTATCTGCTGCATGGGATCGGCGGTGATGAAACCGAATGGCAACGATTTGCTGACCCCGCAAACCTGTTTGATAATCTGATCGCCTCGGAACAGGCCACCCCCATGATCGTTGTCATGCCCAACGGGCGAGCCCAGAAGAATGACCGCGCCGAAGGCAACGTTTTCGCCGCAGCTCCCGCGTTTGCCACCTTCGAACAGGATCTGCTGAACGATGTCATACCTGCCATCGAGTCTCGCTATTCTGTACAGGCCGATCGCGATCACCGTGGCCTTGCCGGTCTGTCCATGGGCGCCGGACAGTCACTGAACTTCGCCTTCGCCAGCCCCGACAAATTCGCCTGGCTCGCCGCATTCTCGGCAGCCCCCAACACTCGCAGCCCGGAACAGCTCATTCCGACCGGTAAACTTGCAGAAAACCCGTTCCACCTGATCTGGCTCTCCTGCGGCAGTCGCGATGATCTGCTGGGTATCAGCCAAAGAACCCAGCGTTACCTGCGCCAGCAGCAAATCCCCCACATCTGGAATCTTGATCATCACGCCCACGATCCCACACACTGGAAACACAATCTCTTTCACTTCGCCAGACTGGTCTTCAACAAACCAGCTGCCACCGCCAGCCTCCGCTTCCATGCCTCACCAGCACAGGCACCAGAAATTAGCTGCGCACTGCAGTACCCCAAACATCTGCAGGGTATCGGCTGCGATGGACACTCACTTTTCTGGTCCTTTACCACAACTCTTGTCAAATCAGATCTGCAGGGAACAGTACTGAAGTCCGTACCAGTCGCCGATCACCACGGCGACCTCTGCGTCCACGACGGCAAAGTCTTTGTCGCCGTGAATCTCGGTAAGTTCAACGACCCGGCAGGCCACGCCGACTCGTGGGTCTTTGCCTATGACGCCGCCAGCCTGAAAGAACTGGCCAGATACCCGGTACCCGAAGTCTTTCACGGAGCAGGTGGCATCGGCGTCCACAACGGGAACTTCTTCATCGTCGGTGGTCTCCCGGAGACCGTCCCTGAAAACTACGTGTACGAATATGATGCCCGGTTCACTTTTAAAAGAAAACACACAATCGCCAGCGGACATACCGAACTCGGCATTCAGACCGCAGCGTTCGCTCACGGACGCTGGTACTTCGGCTGCTACGGTAAACCGCAACAGCTGCTGATCACCGACACCGATTTTCGCCTGCTGGGACGATATCCCTGGGATTGCTCGCTTGGCATCGAAGCACTTCCCGGCGGACGACTGCTG
>JBJTPZ010000734.1:0-9746 GCA_046075365.1 Planctomycetaceae bacterium | reverse complement strand
CTGGCGGAACTGGATGTGGGGGCCAGGCAGCGTCCGGGACTGCCGCATCAGCCGTGGCAGGGCAACAGTGAAGTGGTGTTGCGGCCATTGCTGCAGGCGGTGGTAAGTGATTAGTGATTAGTTGGGCGAGCCGTGGGCGGGAGCCAGCGGGTGCAAATGTTCGGGCAGTAGCTGCAGGTTATCCGGGTTATCGCTACTGCAAGATCCCTGCTGTCCGTGAATGCTGGTTTGTTTTGAGGGCCTGGTCTGCTGATGGAACTGTTTAAAGCCATTGTGGCGGCCTGTTTGTCGCCGCTGGTCGTTGCGCTGCTGCTGCAGCTGCTGGGCTGGCTGCTGCTGGCTCGCCGACGCCGAGCGGCACTGCGGCTGATCGCGGCCGGCACGGGCCTGCTGCTGCTGGGCAGTCTGGGCGGCTGGACATGGGAGCTGCGGCGGGACGCTGAGTTCCGCTATGGACCGCTGAAGATCTCTGAACTGCCTGACGAGCGGGCATTGATTGTGGTGCTGGGGACCGGTTTTAACCCGGATCCCGTATTGCCGGCGAACAGTCAGGTGGGTGGTGCTTTTTTATCGCGTCTGCTGGAGGGTGTGCGGTTATGGCGAGCATTGCCGGCGTCTGAGCTGGTGATTTCGATTGCTGGTCCGGCGACGAATCGGCAAAAGCAGCAGTTTTGGCAGCAGATGCAGGTGCTGCTGGGGCTGCAGCAGGCTGAAGTTACTCTGCTGACGACGGCGGAAAGTACGCTGGACGAGGCGGAGCTGGTGGCGGCGCGGGGCAACGGCCGGCTGGTGTTGCTGGCCACCTCTGCCAGTCATATGCCGCGGGCCGTACAGATTTTTTCGGATGAAGGATTGCAAGTACTGGCGGCGCCCTGCGATTATGACATGCCGCGGCGTGGCAGTGAGCGGGATCGTCGCTGGCCACAGTGGGTACCTTCAGTGGATGGGCTGGCCAGTAACCATGGCTGGCTCTATGAGCAGGTTGCCGGGTTGTGGCAAAAGATGCGAAGCAGTTTTCGATGAGCAGATTAGGGAATCGGGTGCTGCGACGCTGTCGCCGCTGGCTGGGGCTGGGGTGGTCGGCCGCTGAGTTTGAAAGACGTTATGCCGCTGTGGCAAAAGATGCCTGGGGGTATCATGCCAGTCAAACGCATTGCGGTCGTGCGGACAGAATTCTGGCCGCGCTGGCGGGGGGCACACCGCAGCGACTGCTTGAGCTGGGCTGTGCCGAGGGTTTTCTGACGCGGCGACTGGCCGAACAGGCTGCTGCGGTGGTGGCCTGTGACCTGTCCGAGCTGGCGGTTGAGCGGGCGAGGCTGCACTGTGCTGGTTTGGGGAATGTGCAGTTCCTGGCTGCCGATGTGCGACTGCGGCTGCCGGCAGGATCATTCGACGTTTGTCTGGCTTCGGACGTGCTGTATTACCTGTCGCCTGGCGAAATTGTTTCGCTGGCAAAACGACTGCGGCAACAGATGTCGCCTGATGCCAGACTGATTTTTGCCAATGAATGGAACGAATCTTACCGTGATCTGACATCGCCGCAGCAGGTGCTGCAGTGTCTGACCGGTGCGGGGGGCTGGAGCTGCGTCGGTCAGGACCTGCAGAATTTAGGCTCGGGCTGCAGTCATTTTTTGGCTTTGTTGAACTGAACAGGCGCCTGGTTCCCGGTTGTTGCGCAGCCAGGGCGGCAGTTTTGACGTGTTATTTGGCGGTTTGCAGCCTGGCTGGGGCCTGCACACCCCGGAAAGGACAGATATGCGCCTGTGGAATGGGCTGCCGCGCAAGGGGTTGTAAAGCTTATCGAAAAAATCAATAATACGGTTTCAAGATATTCCAAGATACCTGTTTCACCGGTCAGATCATGTCGCTGCAGCCCCAATTTCGCTGCCTGTACGTCGGAATTCGCACGCCAGGTACTACATCGCGGCTGCGATCGGATGCATTGGCACGTGCGCTGCCGAAGGCCGCCTGGCAGGTGATCGACACCGACGTGCCGTTTCATTCGGCCCTGCGAATCTCACGGTCGATGGCGTTTCGCTGGAGGCTGGGGCCGGCGGTAACTGCCATCAATCAGTACGTGCTGGATCGATTGCCGACCGAACCGCTGGATCTGGTCTGGGTGGACAAAGGCGTCTGTCTGTGGCCGTCGACTGTAGCCAGCCTCAGAAAACTTGCGGCGAAGCTTGTTTACTACACCCCGGATACATCGTTCCTGCACAATCAGTCTCGATTTTTTAATCGGGCCCTGTCGCTGTATGATCGGGTCGTCACCACCAAATCCCTTGAGCTGTCTGAGTTTCACAGGCGGATGGCCCCTGACAGGCTGATCCTGACGACTCAGTCCTATGACCAGCACCTGCATTATCCTCGAGTACCGTTCGAGAAAAAGCGACCGGAGGCTGTTCTGATTGGTCTTTGCGAGCCGGCTCGCGAGGAGTGCGTCGGGGCTTTGCTGGATGCCGGGGTTCCGGTGCGGATTGGCGGGCGTGGCTGGGAGCGATTTTTGCGGCAGCGCCAGCGCGAGGTGAATTTGTTTTTTGAGGGTGATGCCATTTTTGGTGATCACTACGCAGAAGTGTTGTCGCAGTCGATGCTTGGTCTGGGTCTCGTGACTCGTCGGTTTTCCGAGCTGCATACGACTCGCACGTTTGAAATACCGGCCTGTGGCACGGCGCTTGTGACGCAGGACAATGCTGAGATTCGAGCGGTGTTTGGCGACGGCGATGTGGTGTTTTTCGAAGAGTTCAGTGATCTTGCGGGGCAGTGCCGGCAGCTTCTGCAGCAGCCTGAGCTGCTGCGGGAATTGACAGCTCGTGGCCACCAGCGTGTGGTGCAGTCGGGCTGCCACAATGACGGACTGGTGCAGCGTGTGCTGACGTCCCTTGGAATCCGCGAGGCCGGGGGCGTTCAGGGCTGAGTTTGGCCTGCAGCGTTTTGTGCGTCCGTGAGATCTGTCTGGCCTGACGCTGGGGATGGCATTGCGGATGTGCTGTGAGGCCGCACCATTGGGTTGCAAAGATGCTTTGTTTTTGCGGCTGTGCCTTGGCCGGGAAGCTCGGACGCTTTTGCGCTGGGTTCAGTTGCTGTTGGCAAGCATGAGTGTGAGTGTTTTACTGATTTGTGGTTTTGCAGCGTGTTGTGCACACCGCAGTGGGATTAGCGGGTTGTCCTGGGGCGGGTATGTACCTGTCCTGTCGCCAGGGACTGTGTTCTGAAACTACTGGAAATTTTTCTTCTTTCGCGGCAGTTTTGTTTGTTGTGGGTGGATGGCTGCATCGCCAGGGGGTAATATTTCCGCCAGCGTGAGTAAGACAAGATACTGGCGTAATTCTGCTTGCAGAGTGCTTAACGTGTCCGATTGCGGGCTCAACCCAATTGGTTTTCTGGGTGCCGACTGGTGGGGCAGTGATGCGCGTGCCATGGGCGCAGAACTGCGTCGTCGTGGTTGTCTGCTGATTGAACGTCACTACGAAGACCACTACCCGACTCGCTGGCGTTCTTTCTGGCTGCGTGCCCTGCGGCGTGTTTGTCGTCCTCTGATGGCAAAAGACTACAACGCTGCGGTGCTGGAACTGCTGCAGGTTCGTCCACTTGAATTCCTGCTTGTGTTTAAGGGGATGCTTGTCACACCGCAGACGCTGAAAAGGTTCCGGGATCGTTCTGTGCCGATTTACTGTGTCTATCCGGACGTCAGCTTTCAGGACCATGGTTCAAACATCTGGGACTGTCTCCCGCTGTACGATTGTGTGTTTACTACAAAGTCGTGGCATCTGGACGACGCGCAGCTCAGGAAGCGTGTGCGTCGCCTGCAGCATGTCAGTCATGGCTTCGATCCTGAGGTGCATCGTCCGGTGGCGGTGTCGCAGCATACGCATCGTCTGTACGCCTGTGATGTTTCGTTTGTCGGGTACTGGTCACCGAAGAAAGAGCGATTGCTGCTGCAGCTGATGGAATCAATGCCGCAGCTGGACTTGCGGATCTGGGGACCTTCCTGGCATCTGGCGGACCCGGTGTTGCGCCGCTGCTGGCAGGGGCGTGGAGCCTGGGGGGATGAAATCTCGGCAATCTACGCCAGTTCGCGCATCAATCTGGGTCTGCTTAGTGAGGCCGGCACCGGCACCGTCTCCGGGGATCTGACAACGGCCCGCACGTGGCAGATTCCGGCTTCCGGGGGGTTTATGCTGCACGAAGACACGGCCGAGCTGCGCAGTGCGTTCCAGCCGGACAGCGAAGTCGGAGTGTTCACTGGACCGCAGGATGTTGCCGCCGCCGTGAAATACTGGCTGCAACAGTCCTCGCAGCGCATTGCTGCAGCCCAGGCTGCCCATGCGCGCGCTGTGCGTGCGCCCTACACTTACGCGCCCGCAGTCGACCAGATCCTGGCGTGTCATCAGCAGTGGAATTCCGGCTGATGATCCTGATGTATCATCATGTGTGTCCCGCCGAACTCGTACCGCGGGAATACGCACCACTGGAGGGCTGGCAGTACTGTTTGTCACCGCAGCAGTTTCTGTTGCAGTTGACGTCCCTGCAGCTGCGGGGCTGGCAGTTTGTCAGCTTGCAGGACTACTGTGCCCGGCTGGCAGAACCGATCAGTTCGCGTGCCAGGCTGGCTTGCGTGACTTTTGATGATGGCTGGGCAGACAACTTCGAGTTTGCATTGCCGGTACTGTCACAGCTGGGGATTCCAGCTGTCATCTTTGTGGTCAGCGGTGAGATGTCCGGGGTGCCGCAGCACCGCCGGATGAGTATTGCTCAACTGCTTAGTCTGCGACAGCATGGCATCACCGTGGGGGCTCACAGCAGTACTCACGCGGTTCTGCCCCGGCTGTCCGCCGCAGCACTGCAATCGCAGGTTGCTGACTGCCGTCACCGACTGCAGGATCTCACTGGTGAGAGTATTGACTATTTCGCGTATCCAGGCGGGCGTTTCAGTTTGCCTGTGGTGGAGGTCGTGCAGCGGGCCGGCTTTCAGGCGGCCTGTTCCGTCATTGGCATGGCGGTGAATTCCCAGCACAGTCGTTTCTGGCTGTACCGCGATGTATTTTCTGACGGTATGGATCAGTTCAGTGACCGCCTGCGGTCCAGGTTCTGGTGTCGGCGTCTGCTGGGCTGGCGTGCAAAACTTCGGGTGGCCCGTCACTTGCAGCATACCACGCCGCAAAGTAGTGATTAGCTGGTCCCTGATTCCTGCTCGAACTGCCTCGTCACAGTGGAGGTTTGCTTGCTTTCAGATTCTGAAACTGCCGACAGCGATGTGCAGTCTGCGGTCCATCTGGTCAGGCGTTTGTTCGCTCAGCGGTGGTTCTGTATCGCCGGTGCGTTAGTCGGGCTGCTCTGGGAGGTAGTCACGCTGGAGCATCAGGCGCGGTACCGCACTGACAGCCTGCTGCGACTTGTGTCGCCGATGGCCGGGTATGTCAATCGGCCGTACTGGGACACCGTGTCGCGAACGCGGATCAGTCAGATGAAATCGCTGGTGGCTGCTCTGGACGACACTGCTCGGATTACGGTCAGGGCGGATGGCGATCCATGGCTGTTGAAGACAGAGATTCTTTGTCCGGCGGCGGGGCAGGGGCCTGCTTTGGCAGACCGCCTGCTGCGGTTACTGAATGCCGCAGCTCAGTCCGTCAATTCGGCTGGCCCGCTGGCGGCAACGGCAGCCGGCGCGGCGGCTGCACCCGCCACGAAATCTGCTGTGGCTGAGTTTCGCCATAGCCTGGCAGGTCTGGAATTGCTGGTCAGGCAACTGGAGCAGCGTTTAGGGGTTGCCTTGAATCCCGTGGCCGATGACGCCGCGCTGCTCCCCGTGGCTCCCGGCTTTCCGGATCAGGCGGGAAAGCTGCCGATTGAGGCTGTGCCGTATTACGGCTGGTACAGCAGGCTGCAGTGGCGCATGTCAGGAATTTGCGAGCTGGCTGTCGAGAATCAGCAGCCAGAGATCAGTGCAATGCTGGAAGATGCGGGTGGCCGGCTGGAACAGGCCGCGTCCGGGCTGGCATTGGCATGGGCTGAATCCAGCGTTGCAGCTGCCTCCCACCAGCTGCCGGAATGCCGCCAGGAATCTTTACGGGAATCGACCGTATCCCGGTGGCCCGCCGTTGTTACCAGCTGCCTGACCGGGCTTTGGCTGGGAGCGATCGCGGGGGTGGCGATTGGCCTGCCGCTGGCATGGCTGCAAGAACACTGGAAAGAGATTGTTCACGCATCGTAAATTCGGGAAAATTCAGTAAAGTCAGCCGTTGCTGGCATTTGTTGGATATTTCTCTTGGTATCGGTGTTTTGTTCAGGGGGCTTCCGGAACGCCTGATTCTGCCGTACTGCCCGGGATTTTACTGCAGGTCAGCTGAAGTTTGTGCTGAACCAAAGATTCTGCCGTGTGCTGGCAGCCGGGGCGTGATCTGGTGGTACTTGTGGGGATGGTCCAGGAACAGAAGTGAAGGCTATGCAAAGTTCCAGTATGTCCAGCACCAGTCGCCGTCGCGGGTTGCTGCGGGCGATCCTTGAGAAACGCAGTGCCTCCGTCTACGGCATGGTTCTGGTGTTTTGTTTTGGAATGTTGGGGGGCCTGCAGGTACTCCCCAACGGTGTGCTTGTGACTCCAATTTTTCTGGTTGTGGCGTACGAATTCCAGAAACGACTTGATCAGGGCGTCCCGCTGCTGCAGTTGACTTCGCTGATTGCGGTGTTGCAGTGGCTGGTGGGGCCCCTGCTGAATTTCAGCAGCGAATTTCAGTATGGACGCTATCAGATGTATGTCAGTGAGGCGGTGTATTTTGAATTCGCTTTACCTGCGACGGCTGTGTACGTCGTGGTGATGATGACTGCCGGTGCCTCAGTGCGGCAGCGAAACCTGCTGCAGCTGATGGATCGCTCCAGCTTCGTAACCGTCGGTGTTGTGCTGAATGTGATCGGACTGATTGCTGCCTTCGCCGGAAATCGGGCCTCGGGAGGTACAGCATTTTTGTTCCATCTGATTTCGCAGCTGCGTTATGTGGGTGCCACCTATTTCCTGTTCTCCAAAAGTCCCATCCGCCTGCCGCTGGCGGCGGCATCACTTTCGCCCCTGTTGCTGACATCCGTCAGCGTTGGTATGTTTCACGACCTGCTGCTTTGGCTGGCCATTATTTTCTGCTACTGGTTTGCCCAAAAAAAATGGGACTTTCGGTCCAAGATTGCTGTGCTGCTGTCCGCCGCTGCTTTGCTGTTTTCAATCCAGGCGGTAAAGCTTGAATATCGAGCCAGGAAGGCACGCGGTGAAGAAGTTTCGCTTGTTGGTCTGATGGTCGATTACCTCAGTCCGGGGGGCAAGGCGTGGGAAGATAACTCACTCAGCCTGGTCGTGACCCGACTGAATCAGGGCTGGATCATCTCCGCCATTATGGACCATGTGCCTGCAGAAGAGCCTTACGCTGACGGTGAGACGCTGAAAGATGGCGTCATTTCTGCGTTGATGCCGCGAGTGCTGATGCCGGACAAAAAGACAGCCGGCGGACGTGAAAATTTCCGCCGTTTTACAGGCCTGGAAATCGCAGACAGTACATCCATGGGGATCAGCCCGCTGGGTGAGGCGTATGCCAATTTCGGCCCGATTGGCGGCATCGTGCTGATGGCGGGTTTCGGCGGTCTGTTTGCTGTGTGTTTTGCTCTGGCCATGCGGTTCACGGTCATGCGTCCGTCGTTCTTCTTCTGGATGCCGGTGATCTTTTATCAGGCAATCAAAGCTGAGACTGAATTTGCCGTGGTGATGAACCAGCTGACCAAGGGCGCCATTGTGGCGGTTGTCATGTATTACGCGATTGAATACAACTTTCCCACTCGGTTGCGGCGTCCGGTCCTGCTGCAGTCTCTGCCCCGTCGGCGATCTGTGGGTCTGCCAGCAGCGGCAGCGGGTGTCCCATCCGGCTCAGGCTGACACCGTTTTCCCGGCCGCAGGCGGCAGATGCTTAGAGTTACCCAGATTCAGCGACGTCCCACCGCAGCGCAATTCAGCGTCGAAGGCTATTTTCAGCGGGTTCGCGACCAGCTGCAGCGGCACGATCCAAATCTGCTGCAGCTGCACGTTCTGCCGCGCCACAGCAGCGGCCTCATGAACCGCCTGCTGAACCTGCTGTTCACCGCTCGCTTTCGCGGTCAATTCTGTCATGTGACCGGTGACGTGCATTACGTTGCCTGCGTACTGCGTCGCCGCCAGACTGTGCTGACCGTGCTGGACTGCGAAATTCTGCACCGACTGCAAGGCTGGCGCCGCGCACTGCTGAAACTGCTCTGGTTCACTCTGCCCGTCCGCTTCGCCGCTCGCATCACTGTCATCTCGCACGAAACCAAACGCCAGCTGCTGCAGCAGGTGCGTTACCCGGCGGATCGCATCCACGTCATCCCCGTGTCGGTGTCGCCGCTGTTTGTTCCGGCGGCCGCTGTTCCGTTCCCCGCTCGTCCGCGAGTGCTGCAGGTGGGGACCAAAGCCAACAAAAACGTGCCGCGACTGCTGCAGGCTCTGCAGGGCCTGGACGTGCACCTGGATCTGGTGGGACCGGTTTCCCCCGAGCTGCGGCAGCAGATTGAACAGTCCGGGATCCCGTGGACATCGTGGGGCCGGCTGACCGACGAGCAGCTGGTCGAACGCTACCACGCCGCCGACATCATCGCCTTCGTCTCGACTCACGAAGGTTTCGGCATGCCGATTGTGGAAGCCCAGTGCGTGGAACGAGTCTGTGTGACCAGCAACTGTTCATCGATGCCGGAAGTGGCGGGTGACGGAGCCTGTCTGGTGAACCCGTTTGACGTGCAGTCCATCCGCGCGGGTTTCGTGAAAGTGATCAGCGATGCGGCTTACCGCGAACAGCTGATCACCAGCGGCCGACTAAACCGCAGCCGGTTTGAACTGACTACCATCGCGGCACAGTTCCTGGAAGTCTACCGCCTGGTCGCTGCTGAGGCCACGGATGAACACGGACAAAGGGGTGATTTGAGCCACGGATTAACACGGATTTTCACGGATAATCGCAGCGGTGGGATTTGAACCACTGATGGTTACAAATCAATGTAGCTCGGGCTTTCCAGCCCGAGATCTGTACTGCTGCGGCTGGGGAACATTGCAGGCTGCCTGGCTCACGCGAAGCCGCGAAGACGCGAAGGGAAACGCACAAGGTCGGTTTTCAGTTTTCGGTGGGCGAGCCGCGGACGGGAGTGCGCGGGTGCTGTAAGTGGCTGCCGAGGCGATTTCTCCTTTCAACTTTCTCCGGTCTACTCTCTATGGCAGGGATGCCATCGCCACGGATTAACACGGATTTTCACGGATAATCGCAGCGGTGGGATTTGAACCACGGAGGGTCACGAATTAATGTAGCTCGGGGTTTCCAGCCCGAGATCTGCACTGCTGCGACTGGGGAACATTGCAGGCTGCCTGGCTCACGCGAAGCCGCGAAGAGGCGACACCGCGAGATCGGGTCAATCCGGGAATCTTGTGGGTCGAGGCGTTGAGGAGTGGGCAGATGAGCCTCAGCATTTGAGTGAGAAAGACGCCTGGACAGACCATCGCGTTCTACGACTTTTGGTGATGTGAATGTGTTCATAGCCTGGAGTTTTCTGCCTTTGTTGGTGGAGCCGGAGAAAGCGGCCCGCCCACAAATAACGGAAGGACCAACCGTTATTCTTGCGCAGAAGACGAGCAGTCTTGTGGAGGCAGTAATCTGAACCATTCGGCGATTATGCATTTTTGATCCATCCTGTGTTTGCCAATCCGT
>JBJTPZ010000733.1:0-20077 GCA_046075365.1 Planctomycetaceae bacterium | reverse complement strand
GCTTCGGCCAGTGTTGGTGTGGAAAGCAGTACGAAAAATCGCTTTCGGGCTCCGCTGTTGCTTTGGCCTGGCTTGACACAGGATCAGTGACACGGGCAATAAAGGTGGACTTCCCGGAGCTTCTGGGGCCCAGCATCAGCACCGGTTGCAGCCGGTAGATTGTGTCCTGCAGCCTTTGTCCGTAGATGGAGCTCATGTTACAGTGAAGCTTTCTAAAGTCTGCTTTGAATGAGATTTTCGGGGCACACCGCCATCCATTGCTCCAGCTCTGCAAAATACTCGTTGCGAGGCAAGTGCAGACGCAGCTGTGCGATACGATAGTTCAAATTTCGCAGTGTCGTGATGATGTCAGCGGTCAGCGGGGGATTATTTTGGGACACGACCAGTTCTCGTCCTTGAAGTCTGCGAACGGGGGCTGCGGCGGCAGCTGGTGCAGCCTGCTGAATTAAGCGGCGGGCCTCTTCATAATTGTGCGTTCGCTGGACGAGGTTCTGCAAAGTACGTCTGAATTGTCGATCCGGTGTCTGGTCCAGCAGCTGCCGCAGTTCCGGCGACAGCAGTTCGTTCTCCGGTGCACGCAAGGTATCCAGAATTGCTGACATGCTGGTGTGTGCCATCTCTTCAAGGCTCAGCCCTTCCCGAATCAGTCTGTGAATCACATTTGTCCCGCAGATGTCTCTGACAGGATGGCTGCTGTTTGAGCGAATGATACCAGTGGCACACGAATAAAGCGTGGCTGCAAATCCATAGAAATCCTCGGCAAAGCCTTGCAGTGCCTGGCCTGTGGCCACACCCGGGTGTCGGTAACCTGGCGTCCCCGCTGCCTGGGCACGATATGCCGGGCCGTGCAGAACCGACGCAATGCCAAAATCAATCAGACGAATACGGAAAATCTCACCGTCCTGCCAGCACAGCACATTCGCCGGCTTTAGATCCCGATGGTAGACGCCCTGAGAGTGCGCGGCATGAAGACCAATCGCCATTTGCTGCGCAGCATCCAGCAGCTGGGGCCAGCGAAGCCGGCCATGTTGCAGCAGCCACTTGTGCAGCGTGATGCTGCCAGGTACGTACTGCATGACAATGTGCAGCCAGTCCCCGGTGCTGATCACTTTCTCATAGTCAATGATGCAGTCGTCAAAGCAGTCATCGCAGCTGTCCAGGTTGCGTTTGCCAATTCTGCTGATGGCGTCCTGCTCGTTCTTTGCTGCATCCCGCCGCGCCTGATCCGGCATCCAGATGGATTTGATGACTCGAAACTGATTTTGCAGGAGGTCTGTCGTGCGTGCCAGATTGACGAAACCCTGTGTTCCCCGGCCCAGCGACTTTTCGAATGCATAGCCCGGCGGCAGGACAGGAGTCGGCACGTCCGATTGTGGCTGCATCTGAGGGCGATCGGCTGCAGCAGACCTGGTGGGTTCAAACTGGTCACTTTGCTGAGCAGCGGCAGACGAATATGCCGCGGAGCCTGCGATTTCGAAAAGAAACAGCGAATCCAGAACAGCACTGCTGCTGATTTGCCGCTGGTTCAGGAACTGTACCAACAAATCCTTCCAGTCTGTGCGATCAGACTGCAGCGGACCGGAAAGCCCCTGTCGGATAAACTGCTGAATCAGCAGATCGAGCCAGTCTGCACTGCCTGGATCCTGAGCCGGGCGGCAGACGCCACGGTAACCGAATCGTCTGCCATCGACGTATCGCTGCACCTGCCCTTCAATGTGTAAGCTTCCGGCTGGAAGTGCTGTCGGCTGCATGTGGTGGTTTCTGCGAAACTGAGCTGAGGGCAGCTATGGCTGCCGTGAAGAGCTGAAGGTCGTGTTTGTTTTGCCGCAGGTTAGCAGCAGCGTCCGGAATTTGCATCTTTGCGGCGGGAGAAAATTTGGACGGGAGCTGTGTGGTTCCCGCCCCATACGTGGTACAGCTGAATCCCGCTGTCAGCCCAGCTGTGCCTCACGATGCAGCCGGTGCTCAAGCTCTGCGATTTCCTGCTGCAACTGGTGCTGCCTGACTTCGGTGTGCGTCATGTTGCTGAGGGTATCGTGCGGGGGCGTGCAGTTGATTTTCACCAGCAGCACTCCGGCACTGAGGCCCGCCGCCAGCAGCAGAAACGGCAGTCCGCCAAAGCCGCCTGCCACCGTACTTGCAGCCGCGAGCAGCAGACACAAACGCCAGCCCGGGCGAATGCTGCCGCGCCCGGCACCGCGCTGCAGCTGCTGCAAACGCTGCAGCTGCCGACGCTTCTCTGTCAATTGCTGTCGCACCTGCTCGCTCACTGCAGTCTCCCCCCTGGTCCGCTGATTCTGCTGGCCGTCCCGCGCTGCCACGTACTCTGGCTCAGGTTCCCAGATGCCCGGGTGGTCTGGGTGTGGGCGGCATCTGCAGTCCGGCCAGATGTCCGGAATTCAGCTGTACCTGCTGATTGATGGCCATCGCCTGGGCCGCTCCGCCGGTACTGGCGTCAATGCTCGGCAGGCTGGATCGCCGGTGAAAGTCCCGCACCTGCTCAAGCAACAGATTCAGGCGGTCACGAAATGCCGTGGATTTTTCGGCGCTCATGATTGTGCGGGGCGCCAGCATGGCCTCACCAATCGGTCGCCAGACGTTTGTGCGAGCACACACTTCGGTTGTCAGCTGGGTTGCCTGCACCTGCAGATACACCCGTGAATTTACAGCCGCCTGATTGGTTCCGATGCCTCCCAGCCAGCCGCTGTTCACCGCTACCAGTCCCACGTGCCACGAGCCATTGCCGGAAATTCGGATCAATTCGCTGCAGAACCGAAATGTGTGAGCCAGTTCCCAGGCAGACTGCCGCATGCGTCGGCCGCTGCGGATGGCCGTGAGTGCCGTTGCCAGTGCCGGGACCCAGACCGCTGCCTCGAATGCCTGATCCAGCAATCCGGGACTTCGCAGCAGGAGCCAGTACCCGGCCACGGTGAGGAGACTGCCCATGACGAGCAGAAACAGTGAGGGAATGCTGCGACCGCTGCCGATTGGTACAGGCTGTGTTTCGATCGTCTGGACAAACCGGAAGCTGCCCGTCTGTCCCTGCTGCAGGGTGCTTAATCCGGGGGGACGGTCACCGCCCGGCCGGCGATTGGGAAAGTTCCGGTAACGCAGTTCTTTGAGTTCTCGCTCGATCTTTTTGTACGTTTCATCGGGATGCGGCATGTCCGGAAATTCCTCTTCCGTCTCTTCAAATGCCACTCTGACTGGTCGGCCGCGCACCAGCAGCACGGCCATGTAGAGTGCCGCGATGATGGCGGCTGCGACGAGCAGGAAGGGCAGCTGCAGCGGCCAGTGCAGTCCCGATTCCACAAACGCAGCGGCCCGCAGTACGGCCTCGGCAGGCTGCAGGCGTGTCAGCAGCCCGGGCAGCCAGCCGGGCTGCAGAAAAGTGGGTGTCACCAGCAGTATGGCCAGCAGTGCCAGACGCCGTAAGGCGAGGTCAAAGTGGTTGATCAGTCCGGTTGCCGAGGGTGACAGCCACCAGCTGGTGTTGCCAAAGATCAGGCGAACCAGCATTGGGGGAGTTTCCTGTGTCTGCTGCTCGAGACCGCCCTCGCCGAACAGCCTGTCGACGGCAGTTGCCCCTTCGGCCAGCGCCCCTGGGGCCGAGGTGTAGTGATCTCCCCCCAGACGCCGCAGCCAGCCCAGCAGAGTCCAGCCGCCGCCGACACATCCTTTCAGGGCAAAACCGCCGGCCATGAGTGCCGCCAGCAGGCAGAAAGCCTGCGGCAGCAGCTGCGTTTGCAGGACTGTTGCCGTGAGTTCCAGGGGCGTCTGCTGCTGCAGCAGGTCGCGAAAGAATTCGGCCGCCTGCTGAATGCTGCTGCGGCGCTGCCACAGCAGCCAGGCGACAGCGGAACCGGAGCCTATCCACCCGACGAGGTGCAGAAAGGCCGGGTCTGGTATACGGATCGTATTGCTGGTTGCGGTAACACGGTTCATGACTGTCAGGGTCCTGGATTTGATGAAATGTTTGAACGCTCGCTGAAGCGTGGTGGTGTCGGCCACGCTCAGCGAAAGCGTGGCCAGTTGTGAGCACACAGCCTGGCTGCGGCTGACGACATTTCATCAGGAGCTGAAAGCCACGCTTCCTGCGAGCACGGGTGGAAAAAGTTCGTAAAACGGCGAAATACCTTAAAAAAGTTCGACCGCTATACGAAATCCGGAGCGATGGCAGCAGAATTCCGGCGGTCGTCCGCGTCTCAGAGAACAGCGCAGCTGAGTGGCGGGCAGCGCCCACGACCCGCCACGCTGCGTTCGCCGCTGATCGCCGGCTGATTGCGGACTGAACTGGTCTGCGCACCAGTGCCAGACAGTGCCGGGCAGCCCCGTCAGCTCGAACGCATTGGGCCAGGGCAGCGGCCGGGGTGAGAGAAACCATGCCGGCAGCCGCCGCCCTGTCAGCAGTTCGGTGACCGACACGCCGGCAGCGACAGACTGACCAGAACTGAGCTGAGGGGGAGGGAGCTGGCCTGTGGGGAAACGCGCTCGACTGCCCGCCCGCAGGCAGTACTCAAACTCACTTTCCGACGGCAGGCGAAATCGTCCCTGCCGAGGACGATCCGGAAACCGACTGCTGAGCCAATCAATGAACCTGATACAGTCGTGCCAGGTGACATTGACTGCCGGGTGGTCTGGCTGCTGAACGAAGCCTGGATCGCGCCAGCTGAAGCGGGGCTGCTGTTCACTGCATCCGCTGGCAGAGTCACAGCCATATCCGCCTGTCCCATTGCGTTCGCAGTCGGTGCGGTAGTCTGTGGCCGAGACAAATTCTGAGAACCGGGCGACGGTGACGAAAGTTGTCTGCAGGTACCATGGTTTCGTCAGCTGCACGGTTTTCGGCGGTCGTTCATCGCTGATGTGGTGTCCGGCGGGCAGCTGCAGTCCGGCGCGGGCCAGTGATTTTTCGTCATCGTCGCTCCCCTGCAGAAACTCGCCGGGAGGAACGAGTGCGAATGTCCAGCCGGGTGCGGGCTGCCAGAATTCAGGAACCTGCAGCCAGGACGCCCATGCGGCACGTGCTGCCACGGCGTCGGCGGTTGTGAAGGGAACTTTCAGGAGCGGTGGAATTGCAGTGGTTTTCGTGCGACAGCGGCGAAACTGTCGCAGAAACTCGCCCGCTGACTGGCAACGCTCTGACGGTCGTCGCTGAAACGCGGTTACAAAGGCCGGCTGCAGATGCTGCAGCCACGCCGGCAGTGGCGGAACAGGATCGCGGGGACCGGCTTGTCCCCACGGTCGACCGTCTGTGCACACGGGGGCAGCTCCGGTCAGCAGTTCCCATGTGAGCACGGCCAGTGCCCAGACATCGGATGCTGCGGTCAGTGCCTGCAGTCCCCACTGTTCGGGTGACATATAGGCCTGAGTGCCGCGGCAGGCTGGCGGCCACTCGGCCGGGGACTGCGGGTGCGCAGTCAGTTCGGCAGCCAGTCCAAAGTCGGTCAGCAGCAGGTTTGCATCCTGTTCTGTCAGCAGCAGATTTTCCGGTTTCAGGTCGCAGTGGAGGATACCGCTGGAGTGCAGATAGTCGAGTGCAGCGGCGAGCTGCTGCAGCAGGCTTTCGGTGGCTGCGATGGACAAACCTTCCGGGTGTCGGCTGAGGCGATCGCGCAGCGAGCCGGCGGAGGCATAGGGCAGCACCTGGCAGGGCGAGCCATCGGGGAGCACTCCGGTGTCCAGCAGCGGGCAGATGTGCGGATGTTTCAGCCGCCGCAGCAGCTGTGTTTCGCGGCGGAATGCGGCGTGGCTGCGGGGCTGCAGCCGCTGTGTGGCCGAGAGGCAGCGGATGACGACAGTTTCGTTTGCGGAGCTGGTGGCCGCAGTTGTGTCACGAGCGGTCCACAGCTCTGTGTCCGTGCCGGAGTGCAGTGGCTGCAGGAGGGCAAAGCGTTCAGCTGCGATCAGGTGCGGTGCGGGCAGCCAGGGCGCCGGGAATTCGCGTGTGGGCTGATAATCGTCTTCGCTGGACATGAGGCAGCTGTCCTGGTCCTGAGGAGTTGTCTGCAGCTGCGGCGGCAGTCTGCGGCTGAAGTGCAAGTCAGGTACAGAAAACTGTGTTTCCTGTAACTTTCGGGAAACTTTTTGGTGGGGCGGGTGGGGGTAGGAAGAGGTGAAGAGCTGTGGGTGTGCCAACAGCAGAGCGTCGTTTGTGAGCAGGTATGCCGTCCCGCTGCGTCCCTGCAGCGGTATGGCAAAAGCGGCTGTCAAGCTGTCGAGCAGCAGGTGCGAGGGGGATCAGGTGCGGAAGAACGTGAGCAGCTGGTAGCTGCACCACGAGACTCCCAACAGATCGCCACCGGCCAGCCACCAGGCATATTCGGTAAAAATCTCAGACTTTGATTTTGTGGTCCGGCTGTTGGCCGGACGTGGTTTCTGAGCGCTGCCTGAGCGGCCAGGTCGATCGCTTTGAGGTCTGCCGCTGCGCGCAGCGTGGTCCTTGGTCATGGGAGCGTCCTTTCGAGAATGTGGGCGTGAAACGCCAGGCACCTGGCAGGAGGGAAGGCAGCGGCGCTGAGTGAACGCCAGGGATTCTGCTGACCGTCAGGGCTGACCGTCAGAACGCAGCTGCGGGGTTACCACTGAAAAGGCATGCCTGCGTGAGTCATCGTGAGAATTTTTGGGGTCTGCAGCAGATTTTGCTGAAAAAGGGCTGGCTGCCACTTTGGGTATTTCTTCGCAAATTTGCGGATCGCTGCAGGAAATGTCGTCCGGCAGTCCTGATGAGCGGGCAGAGATCGCTGTGGATTGCCGCAGCGCTGAAATCAGGTGCCTGCCTCAGGAAAGACACTCATGGCGATGATCGTTAAAATTGTGAAGGTTGTGCTGGGAATGGTGAGCTGGCTGATTCGTACAGTCATCGGTGCTGTGGGCCTTGCGGTCATCGCCGTTGCCTGTGTGATCGGTCCACCGGAAGCACCGCCGCGGATTGAAACGGTGCTGCTGCCTGCCGAACTGCAGCAGAATTCTTTTCAGCGGGATCTGGTCGGAGTGTCTTTGCTGCACGCCAGCTGGGATGTGCGACGACACCTGCTGATCAGTCTGGCGGAAGGTCGGCTGCCGACCGGACAGGATGTCCGTGCGATCGGCTGCTGTGGACGCTGGCTGCTGCTGGCGGGGGGTCCGAAAACGGTCGCTGTGCGGCCTGATGACCGGGCTGAATGAGTCCGACTCCGGGACAGCCGGGAAGGAATTCGCAGCGGCGGACGTTTTCGCTGCAGACCCTGTTTTGCTATCCGGTCGCCTTTGCAGGGCGACCGGATTTTTGCGTTTTCAGGCAGTGCTGCTGCCGGCTGAAGGGTTCCGCTGCAGGTTCGAGGGTCGGGCACAGATCACGACGGCAGCAGGCGGTCGCAGTTATTCGGCCGGCCGCTGGTGAACCGCTCATGAACGCAGATAAAAGCAGATGAACGCAGGTGAATGCAGTTCATCTTCAGCGGTCTGGCGGGGTCTGGGACGAAGTTCGGGAATGTGTGGTCTGACCGGATGTTGTTGATGAGCGTTGATGAGCGTTGCTGATCGTTGATGATCGTTGTTCCAATGTTTAGCGGGAGCCGCAGCAGCCCGCAGTGTGGAAGGTGTCAGCGGTCAGCGGTCGGGGGTTTCAGGTGTGGGGATTTCGCAAAGCAGTCGAAAGCCTGCGGCACAGTGCGTTTGCGGATCTTTCTGGTTGTTTTTCTGCCGCAGTCCTGGCGGTGCGGTTCCGCAGAAAGCTTCTCCGTTGACTCGCGCTGCCATGCGGGCGGCGGTTCGGGCTCGCCGATCCTCGGGGCTATTTTCTGCGATTTGCAGGGTGGTGTGATCGCAGCAGTATTCTGACACATTCCCCACCATATCGTGCAGGCCAAACGGGTTGGGTCGCAGTGATCCGACGGGTGCTGTGAACACCCAGCCGTCACTGGCCGCCGTAGCTGGCCAGTCGGGGAACTGTTGTTTTGCGGTGCTGTCAGCCACGTTTTCTGCAGTCGCCAGCAGGTCTCGGTCATCGCCAGTCCAGAACCGAGTATTAGTGCCGGCTCGCCGCGCGTGGAACCATTCGTTTTCCGTTGGCAGGCGGTACTTTCGGTCTTCGAGCTGGTTTAACCACTGGATATAGGCCTGAATGTCAAGTTCGCTGATCAGCACGACCGGGTGTTCATCCGTCTGTGGGAAGCCTGGATTGCGCCAGTTGAAGTGAGGGGCGAATTCCAGCTGGCCCGTCGAGCGATTGAATCCCCAGCCGCCTCGCTGATTGATTTCCGCTTCCGTCTGATAACCGGTGCTGGCAACGAAGGCAGCAAACTGGCCTCGCGAAACTTCGTGCATCTGCAGATACACGGTTTCAAGTACCTGTTGCCGCTGCTGGACAGTTTCGTCTGCTGTGCGGCGGAGATTCCGAGGTGTTCCATGCGAGATCTGGGCTGGCACCAGTTGAAAGTGCTGATGCTGGCTGTTGGTGAAGGTGACGGGGACTTCGAGTCGCTGTGCTTCAGTCTGCTGGATTTTCTGCATGTTTTGAGTGTGCGGATCGGGGGGCTGTGGTTGTTTGCCGGTTTGTGGCTGGGGAGTCTTGACGGGGTGTTCTGCGGGCTGTTTTGTCGCGGCAGCGAAATTCGGCTGTAGCGAGGGCAGCAGTACGTGTTGCTGCGCGGCGTACACAGCCACCAGGCAACACAGGATTGTTGTGAGCAAGGCTGCGGTTCCCAGCAGCAGGTTCACAGTTCGGTGCCAGTAACCGGCTCGTTTCAGGCTGGCGGCAAATTCAGCCATGTTCTGGAATCGTTCAGCGGGCGCCCCGGCAGTCGCTCGCTGCAGCACTCGCCGCAGGCACCATGGAATTCGGGTGTTGTGCTGTTGATGTGGTTTAAGGCCGGTGAGTGCGAACTGCAAAGTCAGTCCAAGACTGCAGATATCGGAGCAGATGCCCACAGTCGGCGTTGCCAGCGACCGTTCAGGCGGCATCCAGGGCTCGGTGCCCCCGACCTGTCTTGCGTCCATCATGGGTGGCTGCGGGGCGTCGCTGAGAATCTGGATGGCTGAGCCGAAATCGATGATGCTGGGGCGCAGGCGACTGTCCAGCAGCAGATGTTCTGGTTTCAGATCGCAGTGCAGGACTCGCAGCTGATGGACCGCGGCCATCGTCTGGCACAGCTCGTAAAAAATGCGGATGGTCAACAGCGTCGGCAGTCTTTGTTTTCTGGAGGCGAGCAGATCATCGAGCGACTGTGCTTCGATCCAGTCCATGGCCAGCCACGGTCCATATTCATCGGTTTGAAAACCGCGATGAGCAGGGATCGCCGGAATATGCTGCAGCAGCCGCAGGATCCGCGACTCGTTTTCAAAACGCTGGACTGCTTCAGGCTCGTGGCAGTGATGTCGCCGGATTCGTTTGACAGCCAGCAGTCGGCCGGTGGCTGTTTCAAGTGTCTGATAGATGACTCCCATGCCGCCTCCCAGTGTGCGAGTGGGGGTCTGGAAGCGACCTCCGGCGACCGGGCAGGGCAGTTCATTGCGGAGATCTTCAGAGGTGTGCGGACAGTCTGCAGGATCGCGGGTGGCGACTTTCGAAACGGCTGACAGGTGCATTATTTCCTCCGGGAAAACCGTGCTGGAATGGCTGGTGCGTGTGGCTGCAGTGAGTCACAGGGCATGCCGGCGGGAAATCCTGCAGGCTTTTGTCGAATTTTTTTTCCGTTTCGGGGGTGGATGGTATCGCTGCCGGGGGCGTGTGATGGTTGCCAGAGCAAGATCGGAGGTGTTATGCTGGCACCTGCCACTAAGTCTGTTGCGCGGGCTGCGGATGGCGGGGCGTGTGCGGGGCGTGTGCGGGGAGGGGGATCTGAAATGATGCAGCGGGGGCGAGAAACGGGTCAGTCGTTGTCGGGAGCCTCGGCACTGCACACCGGTCGGGTGCTGGGAAATCGATATGAGTTGCTGATGCAGATCGGTACTGGCGGCATGGGTGAGGTCTGGAAGGCTCGCACGATCGAACTGGAACCGCGGGAGGTGGTGCTGAAGTTTTTGCCGTCGGGCCTGCGAGGCGATTACGCTGCCGGTGCGGCTTTCCGCGCTGAGTACCGAAATATCTGGCAGCTGAGGCATCAGCACATTCCGGGGCTGCTGGAACTGGGAGAGGATCCGGAGGTCGGTTACTTTCAGGTGATGTACTGGCTTGAGGGTCTTGATCTGCGCAAAGTGCTGCACGGGAGTGGTTCGCCGGGTCTGTCTGTGGCTAATGTCCTGTGGATCGTGCAGAGGGTGGCTGCAGCGGTGGATTTCGCGCACGAGCGTGGCATAGTGCACGGCGATATCAAGCCTGAAAACATTATGGTTGACGCTGATCAGGAGCGGCTGGATTTGATTGATTTTGGCCTGACGGTGGCGTCAGTGTGGAAATCATCGGTCGCCGCAACCGGTGCTGGTCAGGTCCTCGGGACTCGCGGGTATTTATCACCTGAGCGGGAGCGTGGCGACCGTGTGAAGCCAGCGTGCGATCGCTGGAGTCTCGCTGTCCTTGCGTGGGAGTTACTGACGGGGGGACTGCCGCCGGCTGCGGTGCAGGTGCGGCAGCGGTCCGATCAGAAATTGGTGGTATCTGAACTGCCTGCAAGGCTTGCAGTGCTCGTGCCCATCTTTAATTCCGCGTTTGCTGCCGAGCCGGATGATCGTTTTGAGAGTTGTGTGCAGTTCGTGGCAGCATTGCAGCAGGCTGTGCCGGTCGAACCGGACATTGCCGGTTTGAAGCAGTCTGGCCGGCTTCCACATGCCGGAGTATTGCAGGGGGAAGGTGCGGAACCGCGAAGTTTGCTGTCGAGCGGGGTGACTCGTCTGGTGCCAGTACGGCGAAGCAACCGAAACACGGTGACTGCGACCGGTCTTGCGGTTCTGCTGGTGGCAATCCTCATTTTTTTTCGAGTGCAGGTGAATGCCCCTGGGATCATCAGGAATCGAGAATATTCGAGGACCATCGGCATGGATTTCTGTCTGATCAGTCCGGGTGAGTCACTGTGTGGATCGTCGGACGAGCTGACCGCTGTCTGGGCGATTGAACAGCGGGAAATGCCGCAGATTTCGACGATGATTGCTGGTCCATTTTACATGTCGCGTACTGAGGTGACGCAGAAGATGTGGTTTTCCGTGATGGGCACTCGGCCCTGGCGGGAACTCAAAGGCGCAGGACTGAGGATTCTCGAGGAAAATGATGATTTTCCGGCTGTGGGTTTTACGTGGGAGGAAGCGGCAGAGTTTTGCAGCAAGCTCAGTGAGCAGGAGGGGCGGGTGTATCGCATGCCTACAGAGTTTGAGTGGGAATATGCTTGTCGTGCCGGCACAACATCACCGTTCAGTTTTGCGCTGTCTTTGAAGATGACTGACCTGAATCTGGCGACGGGGGATGAGTTCTCGTGGTCTGCGATCGCACCTGAACACAAAAAGTACGTGTTGTGTCTGGATGACAGTGATCCGGACCAGTCGCAGCAGCGGCAGCCCGACCTGAGGGCAGGGGCCCGACTGCCGAATGGGTGGGGTTTGCATGACATGCATGGCAGTGTTTGGGAGATGTGTCTGAACGAGTATGACGAAGGGGCGTACAAGACGTATTCGTCGCAGCAAACGGTGGCGCTGCAGAACCCTGCAAATATCAAGCCGCCCTCCTTTAAGGGAGCTCAGCGAGTGATTCGAGGTGGTTCATTTGGAAACACACTGGAGTATTGTCGCTCGGCCGTGCGTGACCGTGTACCTGCCGCCGAGCGGTACGCGGCGGAGAAGTTACCAGCTCGCAGGGATGACACAGGGCTGCGACTTGTGTTTGTTCCCGGCGCCCCGGAGGATGCGGCAGCATTTGAGGAAAATGGTGAGTCTTTCGCAGGAAACTCGCGGACGGGCTCCTGAATGGTGTTGTCGCAGTCGCGATGCCGGGCGGGCACACCGGATGTTGCAGCCATTACTTTTGGATGGGAAAATCAGCAGATGAGCATTTCAGGTGCGGACAATTTTGAACCGACGCGGAGCGGACCGGTCAATGGGCCGGGGGGCGGCAATCCGCCCGTTCCGAACAACTCACCGGCACCGCAGCCATTGCCATTTCCGACAAATCTGCCCGGGTTTACGGTTCTTTCCTTCGTGGGTGGTGGTGGTTTTGCGACTGTATTTCGGGCTCACGACAATAAGATGCGACGGGATGTGGCGGTAAAGCGATTGCTGCCAGCGAGGGCTGCGGATCGCTACTGGCGTGCGCGTTTTGATTACGAAGGCGTTATCCAGGGGGATCCCCAAATGCCCTCGGGGGTTGTACAGGTGTATCAGCGCGGAGACGATCAGTACGGACCGTATCTGGTGATGGAATGGGTCGATGGTGGCACGCTGGCGGACTGGCATCAGCGGCACAATGGTCGGGCACCGTGGAAAAAGTGCGTGCAGCTCTGTCAAGAGCTTGCTGAGACGATGGAAAAGGTGCACCGGCTGAGGTATTTGCATCGCGACCTCAAACCTCTCAACGTTCTGTTGTCGGCGGGTGATCGGACTCGAATCTCTGATTTTGGGCTCGCCAAACAGCTCGGAACGAATGCTGCGGCAGATCCTCGAACCCAGCCAGGGATGGCTGCCGGAACCCCGGGTTTCACTGCCCCCGAGCAGTTTCGGGACTTTGGCCATGCTGGGCCGGAGGCCGACCAGTGGAGCATCGGGGCGATTCTGCACATGCTGCTCACCAATGAATTGCCGGTCGCTGGATATTCCTCAGTGGCCTGCAGTGATGGGGTGATGCAGCAGCGCGGTATTCCTGAGCCTGTTCGCAAAGCGGTTTTACGGTCCCTGTCGTTTCATCCGGAGGATCGTTTTTCCAGCATGGCTGACTTTGCCAAAGCACTGGGCAGCGGCACTGGCTACGGTCGGAAGGCAACTGTTGTTGCAGCTGCGATGCTGGCCCTCGCGACGGCTGCCGGGGTTGTCAGCGTCTGGTCTCCTGAGGTATCGACCCAGCCGGGGCCAGCTGACGCTGTGAGACCCGGTCCAGATTCGCCGGAGTCAGGCATTGTGCCGATGCGGGATCTGGTGGCCGTGCCACCGGCGACATTCGTCATGGGGCTGGACGGCGTCAACGGAACCAGCCCGCAGCATACCGTACGTATCAGCCGTGGGCTGCTGGTCAGTCGTTATGAGATCACTCAGCAGCAGTGGCTCCGGGTGATGGGTACCCGCCCGTGGCTGGCCGCTGGTGGAGAGGATGATGGCCGGCTGCCGGCAGCGGGAATTGCGTGGCGCGATGCGATGGATTTCTGCGAGCGGCTGACGCAGGTGGAAAACAGCGGCCGCAAGTATCGTCTGCCGACTGAAGCTGAGTGGGAGTATTTTAGTCGTGGTGGCAGCAAAGCCGGCTGGAGCTGTGAGGAGGCAGAGCTGCCACAGTTTGCGTGGTTCGGCGGAGCGTCTGGCGGCAGCAGTGCTGCCGGGCCTCAGCCTGTCGGCACAAAACTGGCCAATCCGTTTGGATTGTATGATGTTCACGGCAATGTTTTTGAATGGTGTCTGGACTGGTTTGATCCGAGTTACTATGTCCGTTCTCCTGAAACGGATCCTCCCGGCCCGGTGGAGCCCCCGCAGTCTGAGGTCGAGGGTTTCAGGCCTGAGCGTGTCTGCCGAGGTGGTTCATGGCAAAGAAATGATATCACCTGCGGCAGTGGCTTCCGATTTTCCGCGGGTGATGAAGAAAGTCGGAGCGGGCTGGAATTTGGTTTTCGAGTGGTTGTTGAAGATTCAGGCGACAGTTCGAGTCCCTGAGCCGGGTGCAGAAGTCGCAGCAGCGTGGAGCGGAAAATCACTTTAAGCAGAAACGTTTGAGGGTGCCATGAGAATTAGAGTTGGCGGTATTCTGGCCTGCGGATTCGCGGCCTCTCTGCTGCTGGTCTCCAGTGCAGCAGCAATGTTTTCAACAGTGTTTGCGCCCGCCTACCCGCAGGGCGTGATTGTTGAAGTCCGATGGGACGGGGATGTGGATGCGGTTTCTGCGAGGCCGATCTTCAAGGCTCTGACCGAGCGGCATGGACTGCAGGCACCGAGTGTCGTGCGGCCTGGCCCAGAGAATTTTGAAAACCTGATCACAAAAGAACTAAATGCTGCCAGGCACAACAATGGGGGGGCTGCCGGGGCGGGGGTGTTCTACTTCCGCGGCTGGCTGCTGAGGCGGGCGGACGGTGCGTGTGCCCTTGCTGCTGCGAGGCAGCAGGCAGACAGAACGATGATTGCATTACCGGAGCTGTGCCGGCTGCTGCAGGCTGCCGCCGAAGGTCGGCGGGCGTTCACGGTGGTGCTGGACCTGATATCTGAAGTGAACGGCGACGAGTTTGTGAAAGAAATGAGCAAATTTGAACGGGATCTGGGCGTGGGGAAGTTTCTGTTGTTTGCCGCTGTTCAGGCTCCCGACAGCTTTCAGCCGGCGCAACGTTCCTTTCTGTCGTCCGGCTGTGAGACAGTATTTCGCGGACTTGATCACAAAGGGTTCGCTCGCAGTTCCGTGGACGTGGCTGCGAACAAAACGAAGGAACTGACCGCCGCTGATTTGAAAGCAGAGCTGACTCGGCAATTCAGGCAGTCAGACAGAGCCAGCCATGGGGAACACCTGTACTGTTCAGGGGAAGAGCAGTCAGGTGGAGACCAGTTTGCGTTGTCCACCAGGCCACGCGGATTTGATGAACTGGTTGACGACGCTGCCGAGCATTTCCGCAGGATCATGGACGAACGCAAAGTCAGGCATCTGGCAGTTCTGGATCCCTGTCCGGTCGGGAATGAGTCCGGGGCTGTTGAAGTTGGGAAATTTGAACTGCTGCGGAGGGTCTTTCTTGAGAAGTTCCAGGCGCGGCTGCAGGAGTCTATGGGCGGCGCACTGCAGTTCCTGGACAGCAGCCGAGCTCGTGAGATCCTGATCGGAAAGGAAATTGGGCTGCAGCAGCTGATCGGTTCGATCAAACCTGATGTGCTGGGTGCGTTTCGAGAAGAAATGAATCTTGAAGCGAAAGACCCCTTGCTGGTGCTGTTGTGTCAGATTTCTCAGCCTGGCCAGCGGGCTCTTGCTTCAGAGATGATGATCGAGGTTTGGGATGCGGCGGCAGCCGCGGGTAATTCCGCCTTTAAGCGCACAGCTATTCTGCCGGCAGACGACATTATTGTTTTGTATGGACGCAGTGGTTCACAGCCGCCGCCACCGGCTCAGGCAGGGCCCGCCGCAGAGCAGGCTGATGCCGCCAGGAGCTTGCCCGCGCCGCCTGCGTCATTGCTGCTGGATCCGCAATTCGTGCAGTCCAATGAGGAGCGATCGAAGCGGGCGATCGAAGATGCCAAACCCGGGCCGGGATCCGGTGTCGAGATGCTTAACTCAAATTTGCTTGTGGAGTTGTTTGTTAAGGGAAAACGGCTGCCGGTGGAAAAGGCAGCCGACCTCGGCTCTTTCCTGGTTAAGCTGAAGCAAGGTGATGAGTATATCATTCGCGTAACGAGCAATTTCGAAAGCACGGTGATTCTGCGGTTGCTGGTGGATGGCCTGAATACTTTGGCGGAGCAGGTGCGTGAGCTTTCCGGAGAGCGGAAGTGGCTGTTCGCGCAGCCACGACTTTTGACTGACGCACGGTTCTGGGTGATTCCGCCGGGACAGTGGGAGATCAAAGGGTTTTATAAGGAGCCGCAGGAAAAAGGTGAGACGGACTGTCAGGCTTTTCTGGTGACTGACATCGAGGGGTCTCAGGCGGCCCGGCTGGGACTGCGGCAGAACGTCGGGATGATCACTGCAGCCTTTTACACCGCGGAAAAGCGCAAGCAGCCGCTGCAGATGGGCGACGGAGAGAATCTGCCGAGGCTGGGCACTGTTCCCGGACGTGCATTCACGGAAAGGGTGGATTTAGACAGCGTCTGGCAGCCAGGAACTTTGATTCAGGTGCAGCATATTCGTTACTGACAGCTTCGCGGTGAAACAAATTCGGATGTCTGTAAAACGGAGGTGAATTGTGATCGGGAAATCTTTACAGAGGTGTGTGGTCTTTGGCGTTGTTTTGCTGGTTTTTTTGTGTTCGGAGGCAAGTTTTGCGCAGCAGGGGCGGCGTCGGGCGCTGGTGCTGGCCAGTAATGTTGCTGACAGCCAGCTTGCGGCACCGCGTTGTCTGCAGGCGGCAAAGCAGATTTCCGGGACTCTGGAGCGAGTTGGTTTTGCTGCCGCCGATATTGTGACGTTGCTGGCGGACGATCCGTCTGGCGCGAAGTCTTTGCACAAGGACAGCCTGCTGGATCGCGTTGCGACGCTTGCCAATCAGGCGGCGGCGCAGGACGTCATTGTTTTGGTCATGCTGGGCACGGGCGTGGCGACGGCGGAGGGAGACGCGGTGTTGCTGCCGCACGATAATCCAGCGGATTCCAGTGTGCTGATTTCCGAGCTGCTTGAGAAGCTTGGTACTTCAGCAGCCGGGCAACAGGTACTGATTGTTGACGGGAACGGATTCAGCAAAGCGGGTGAATTTGGCTTCAATAAGCCGAGGGGAACAGACAAGCAGCAGATTTTGCTCAATGTTTACAGTCCCTCGGTGAATGCTGCGGGCGAGGAATTGCCGGCGTTTCATCAGATACTGTGCGACGGTTTGACGGAGCTGTCAGACCAGAATTCGGATGGCCGGATCACCGGGGACGAGTTGTCTGAGTATGTGCTGGGATATTTTGATACTCGTTCGCTGCTGCCGGCCCCTTTGGGATCCGGCCAGCTGGGAGAAGGGTTCGTGGTGTCGGTGCCTGCGGAAGGTGGGGCATCGCGATTTTCTCAGCAGGCTCGCGATCAGATCGCCAGTCGGATGCTGCAGAACGCGCATCAGGTTTTGCTGGTGGAGCATCAGCCGGAACGGGCGCTGGAAATGCTGCAGCGTGCGACGTCATACCGCCCGGGGGCCGTGATTAAGAGGCAGATCCGCGGTTTGTGGCTTTGCAGCATGGCATCGCGCGGGGATTTCAGCGCAGCGTGGGCTCTTGCCGCGGCTGATGGTCAGCCGCTGATGGTGTGGGTTGGCAGGTCAGTGATGCTGCAGGGCGGGGGGCAGTCGATAGCGACGGACGAGAACGGAGAAGTGCTGGAACTGCAGTCGCGGAATGGTGAGAGTTTTAGCGTCAGCCGCCGGATGCAGGTGCAGATTCAGAATGGCAGCATTCGTTTCACGGAAGTTCCCGTTGCTGGTCCGTCGCTGACGGTATCGACGGAGGCGTTAAGTACTGGAACCGCGGCTGACGTTTCTGCTGATGATGCCAAATTTCTGCAGTCACTGAGAAAACTGTGAGCATTAAAACGCTGTTTTTTACGGGAGAATCCTGCGATGAACGTTAGAGTTTTCAAGCGGTTGCTGCTCACAGCGACGATGATGTGGGCATTTGAAACAAAACCAGTGCGGGCCGATTTTGGAGCCTTGCACCTGCTGATGCAGCAGACGTGCCGTTTGGCGGTAACGCTGCAAAGGTCCCGCGGCCGTCGCATGCTTCCGAAACAGGGCGATGAGAATTCTGCCCCTGCGGCTGACCCTGCGGCTGCCCCTGATCGGCCGCAGCAGCAGCCTGGCGGGAAGCTGGTACCAGCGAAGGCAGCTGACGGACCGCGGCGGCTGGCTGTTATCGTCACTGTTGAGGCTCCGGCAGATCAGCGCTGGCGGGTCCTTCCCGGTGTCGGGGCGACCGGTGAAAAGCTGGTTCGGAACCTGGTACAGGGTGGTTTTGCTGCCGATGAGATCGTGCACCTGTCAACCGACGCAGACGTGAAAGCAAGAATTCCAGCCGCTGAGACAGTTCGAGAGACCATCAGGGAAGTGTGTCGTCAGGCTGATGGTGATGATCTGTTGCTGATTTGTCTGATCGGTCACGGTTTTGGCGGCGAAGCTCCCGCAGCGGCGGGGAAGCCCAGGGAAAAACGCAGCTGGTTGGTGACTTCTGATACGCCGCACACAGTGCGTGGCGACCTCGCTGCCGCCGACAGAGCTGCGGTTTCCATACAGGGTATCGTATCGCTGATGGCCGAATCATCTGCCGAGCAAAAAGTGCTGATGGTCGATGCCTGTCAGGACGTCAAAGGGCAGGAACCCCCTGTGGATCTTAGTATCCCGCTGGCAAGTCGAGGTAATGTCTGGGTTCTGACAAGCTGCACTCCCGGCCAGCCGGCGTTTGTGGATGTCATAGAAGACAGCGGCGAGATTGCCCCTGTGTTCTCAAGTCACTTTGCCGATTCGCTGAACTGGAATCGCGGGTTTGATGATGACGGGGACGGGATGATTACCATTCGAGAGGCGTGGCGTCATGCCTATGGCAGGACTGTCAGGCGCAAACAGCAGAATCCGATCTGCATGGTAGGCAGCGGCATCGTACCGCTGGTCAAACTGCCAGTGCAGATCCCGGATACGAAAATTGTTTCCGGGGATCCTGCGGAGGAGCAGCGTCTGGCTGCTGCAGCAATCTGCAACGGTGGCCAGCGGCTGCTGGAACGGGAATATGCGCGAGTGACAGCGGCGACCGTGGAGGCTTTAAAAAGTGGCCAGGTGCTCCAGCAGCCCGTCTTTCAGAATTATGAACTGGTTGCCGGCTATGTGTTTGGAAACCATGTGCCACAGGCTCGGGAATTCACCGTTGATACCAGAGAAGAGTGTCTGCTGCGGGGACGCCATCTGCGTTCGATCGGCAGTTATCCCGGTGCCCTGAAGCAGTTCAGGAAAGCGGGTGAATCGTTGATTGTGTTTGCCAACGGAAGTCTGCCGGATGCTGAAATTTTTTATGGGGATGAAGCTTCAAAATGGCAGCTGAATCAGGTGCAGGGGGCAACTGCTGAAGAACTTGCCAAACAGGCGGCACCAGGTGTGGATGTGGAGACCATTCTGCAGAGTCTTTCCGATGTCCCGGTGTATTCGAGGCCCGATCTGCAGGCCGAGGCATCGCGGCGGATTCAGGCCAGCACCGCTCTGACAATCAGCGGCGCGGAGGAGATTGACGGGGCAGTCTGGCTGCAGATTGAGAGGGTTGAAAATGACGAGCGGGATTTGTCTGAGCCACTCTGGATTCAGGCCCGCGATGTGCACTGGTTCAAAGAGGCCGCACTGATGTTCCTGCCGGGTTCCGATCTTGACAGGAAACTTTCGTCGATCATGGGCTCACATCAGCGGAATGCGTCGCTGTTCTGGATGTCGCAGGGGCGTCTGCAGCGAATTCGCGAAGCAATTATCCGGATCCAGCGGGCTCAGCGAGCGATTGCCATCGCGCGGCGTTTTGGAGCGCCGATTCCCGGTCAGGTGGATAATGCACTGGGCATAGTGCAGACGGCTTTGCAGATTGCCGAGAGTGCTGTCATGAAGAATCAGCGCCGCAATTATCAGCAGTATACTGCGGAAAAGACTTTGCTGGACTTTGAGCAGCTGCAGTTCCTGCAGGCTGCGTTCCGTCAGCTGGAGGCAGGTAATGTAAAGCCGAGGGTGCAGATACAGGGATCTCCATGGCTGTAGACTGTTTTGCGGACGTGCCGTTCGGTTCGGGGCAAGTCCCGCCGGGACCAGCGTCAGTTGTGAGCAGATTGTGGCTGCTCGATATCCGCACTTAGCCGTCTGCTGTGCTTGTTAGAGTACCGATTTGGCGACAAGGCTCCCCTTACTCAACTGAGGGGGGCCTTTTTTTTTGCGCGGGAAGACCACGGATTGCTGCGGCTGAATTGCAAGGGGGGAAGGGGAGAATCACGCGAAGCCGCGAAGACGCGAAGGGAGAGGTGGGGGCGGGTGGCGGTGTATTGCCACGGATTGATGCGGGTGGAGGGGCTTTTTTTTGCCACGGATGAACACGGATTGTCACGGATGAAACGCAAGGAGGGGGGTAGGGGAGGGCTCACGCGAAGCCGCGAAGCCGCAAAGGGAGAGGTGGGGGGCAGGTGGCGGTGTATTGCCACGGATTGAGGTGGATGGAGGGGCTTTTTTTTTGCCACGGATTAACACGGATTGTCACGGATGGAATGCAAGGAGGGGAGGGTAGGGGAGACTCACGCGAAGCCGCGAAGCCGCGAAGCCGCGAAGACGCGAAGACGCGAAGACGCGAAGGGAGCGGCGGGTGCGGGTGA
>JBJTPZ010000732.1:0-2000 GCA_046075365.1 Planctomycetaceae bacterium | reverse complement strand
CGAGTGTGGTTACAGCGAAGCTGCGGGTGTTGTTTCGGCACCGTGGTGCATCTCGGAGCGGCGTCACGGAGATTGAGGTGTGGGGTGATCAGTGATCAGGCGGTCACTGATCAGGCGGCTGATCAGGCGGTTTGTCTCACGCGAAGCCGCGAAGGCGCGAAGGGAACCGCAGGGGTCAGTGTTCGGTGTTCGATGAGGCGAGCCGCGGACGGGAGTCTGCGGGTGTGAGTTTCCGTAGCTCGGGCTTTCCAGCCCGAGCCCGTTGCCGTTGATTTTTATAGCGCTGAGTGTGGTGTTTCCAGGGTGCCAGGCCCCCTCACCCCCGACCCCTCTCCCCCGTTTCACGGGGGCGAGGGGAGGATTAGTTGCCAGTGGTCAGGAAAGTTGCCGGCAGCTGGTCTCACGCGAAGCCGCAAAGGCGCGAAGGGAACTGCAGGGGTCAATGTTCGGTGTTCGGTGAGGCGAGCCGCGGACGGGAGTCCGCGGGTGTGCGATTCTGTAGCTCGGGCTTTCCAGCCCGAGTTCTGTGCTGTTGATTTTGATCGCGCTGAGTGTTGTGTTTCCAGGGTGCGAGGCCCCCTCACCCCCGACCCCTCTCCCCCGTTTCACGGGGGCGAGGGGAGGATTAGTGGTCAGTATGGCGAGCGGCGATCGTGAGGGAGCGGGTGGCGGGCGTGTGTGTTGTGTGGGTGTTACTGTGTGACTGGTGTGGGGAGCAGCAGCCAGACTTTGGGTGAGCGGATACCTGGTCGTATTTCGCCGCTGGGGATGATCCAGAAGTCATCGACGTGGACGGTGGTGGTGGTGACGACGGCGGGCGGGAAGGGGCTGCTGCTGAGCCATTGTTTGGGGAGGTTGGCTTGTGTGTGTTGGGGTGCGAGGCTGAGGCTGGTGGTTGTGAAGCCCTGGTGTGTGCGGGGGTCATTTCCGGCCTGGCTGCCGTCATCACCTCCGAGCAGGACTGGAGTTTGTTGCGGTGCGGGTGCGGGTGACGGCGCAGCGACTCGTGGTGCCGGCAGGTCGGGCAGCTGTTGCCAGCCGAGTTCGGGGGAGTATCGCCAGGCATCTTTGAGCCATGTGCGGACTGGTTTGCCATCGGAGCCTGGCCGCAGTGAGGCTCCGCCGATCATCCAGAAATCCTGTCCGGTGGTAGCGGCGGTGGCGAGGATGCGAGGAGTTCCGGGGCAGTCGGGCAGTCGTATCCAGCCTGTTTCGGTGTGGTTGAGGTCGAGTGTCCATGCGGCGGTTTCGGCGGGTGCTGAGTTTGGGTCCGTCTGTCCTCCAGCGATGTACAGCAGGTTTCCGACGAGTGTGCCGCAGTGGTTGGCGAGTGGGCGTGGGAGTGGTGGCAGCTGTCGGAAGGCGGGAGTTGAGTTTTGGTAGCGGACGGCGGTGACGGAGCTGTAGTGTTGTGTGGGGTTGCTGCCGCCGACGCAGAGTACTTCATCGTGGAATGTCGCGGAGACGCCGTAGCCTGTGGGTGTGGGGTTTCGTCCGGCCAGTTTCCATGGTGTGCGGTTCATCAGCAGGGCCGGGTGTTTGGGAGTTTGTCCCAGTCGCAGGCTGCGGGGTATGGAAAGTGGCAGTGCATAGATGCGATCGGACCATGCTTTGGAGCCGCCATCCCAGGGTTTTTTGTCGGGGAAATTTGCGCCCCCGATCACGAGCAGGTGATTGTTTGAGATTCCGGCGAAGGAGCCTGCGAAGCCTTCGGCATCGGGGATGGGCGGCAGTTCGGTGAGGCTGAAGGCGGGTGTTGTGGCGGGTGTTGTGAGTTGTGCGAATGCGGGTGCGGTTGTTGTGACTGCGAGTGCGAGTGTGAGTGTGAGTTGCAGCAGAGCGAGCTGCAGTTGTTGGGAGAGATGAGTGTGAGGCATAGTGCGACTGCGTCTTCTCAGGATTCGGCCACGTTCAGAAAATGCGTGACGGTTTGGGTGGGTGATACGGGAGTTGGGATGGTATATTGGGGGGGCTTGTCAGGCGAGCGGGTCAGTGTGGTC
>JBJTPZ010000731.1:0-3984 GCA_046075365.1 Planctomycetaceae bacterium | reverse complement strand
TGTGCCGGGGATGGTTTGTGGTGAGCAGCCGAGTGAGCTGACAGGGATGTAGGTAACGTCGTTCGAGAATGCTTCTGCCGTGGAGACGATCTCTGGCGCCGTATTTTGCAGAATTGTGCGAAACTTGTCTGACACTTGTTTCAGGAGGGTGACGTCAAAGACGGCTGCTTCATTGCGAGATCGGCGCAGAATCTGGTCTGTGGAGAAAACCGGGGCATTCACGGCTGCACGCCAAACGTCGTATTTGGTGAGTACGACAATCAGTGGCCGCTGGTCGCGCTGCCCCTGCGACATACCAGTTTCGGCGCGAATGCGGCGGGTGGCTTCGGACAGTACCAGGTCCTGTCGGAAGCTGCTGGCGGTGCCCGAAACTTGTGGATCGTCTGTTTTTCCCTGACACATTTTTCGCATTTGAGCGTGCTGAGTGGGGTCAAACACATACATGAGTGCTTTTGAAACGACCATATGCCGTGTACCGGGCGAGTTGGCTGTTTGTGCACCGGGCAGAAAGTGTTCGCCGGCATTGTCATACAGACAAATTGATCGACCATTTTTTCGAATGGTTTGTGACTTGGGGTGGTCGGGGAGGAGGCTCATGCGAAAGATGAACGGTCGCGGCAGCTGGACGACGCGATCCGGTTCAATTTCGATCTGTTCGTACAGATCGCCGTCAAGTTCAGTCTTTGGCAGTGCCACCAGTTGCTGGTGGCCTGAACTGAGAAACAGAGTCTCCTCGTACTGGTGAATCTTCTGGTTGGCTATTGGATCCGAATCTTCAAAGCTGATGCCAAAGCGAACTGCGAGTGAGGTGCGCAGTTGCCACAGGGACGAGGCGAGGTAGTAGGACTTACCTGAACTTGGGGCACCCAAGATGGAGAAGATTGCGAGTGGCAGTTCGATCACATCTCGCGGCAGATTGAGGTGACAGCGGGGGCAGGCAAGATCTGTGCACAGCTCGCCTTTCATATCAATCGCCTGTCCAGAAACGCTGAATCTTGTTGGCAGAAATCGCCGTCCGCCTTCCGGTACTTTTGCGTCGTCTCGGAGGGCTGGATGTGCAGCGACCCACTTCGTTTCATGCGGGGGAAAATTGTGCCAGCAGTGGGGGCAGGTAATTTTGGAGAGCAGAGCAGGGGCATTCTTTCGGCTGTGTGCCGCGGGCGAACCTTGCGGCGGCACTTGTCGATTGGTTGCCGGAGTCCGTTGAACGGCATTCGGGCTGGCATCCGTGCTGACTGTGGCCTTGCACCTGGGGCATTGGAACGGCTTACCAGCGAGGCGGGCAGGGACGTTGAGTCGGGACTTGCACGCAGGGCAGGAAACCTGAATTTTTTCTGCAGATGCCATAAACGAATAAGTCCGTGCTTTGGGATCCAGTGCTGTGGTTGGAATTTGACGGGCCAGCAGTCAGATCGGTGCTGCTGATTTACTTCTCAACAATTGCTTTTGCCAGGAGTGTTGTGGCTTCAAATGTGCGTTCAAGTCTGGCTGCCAGTTGCTGTTGAGCGGTGTCCGTGAGCAGGTCATCGCTTCTGGCGTCTGCTTCGACAGCATCGAGGGTCTCAGCGGGGGCTCCCTGAGCGATGGCTGCTGTGGCGAGGACGTAGACCATCCCGGATTGTCGGGAGACCATCTCTTGAAACACGGTTGGGGCTGTCCGTTCACCGGCACGGATTGTGGCGTTGAGAGTTGCCAGTTTTTCACTGTCCGCTCCGAGAGCTTCGGCGAGGAGTGTGGCGATAGCGGAAACGCCACCGATTCTGGATGACACCTGCTGCAGAACAGTACGGGCGAGTGTGTCTTCGAGGCTTAGTGCACTGCGGATTGAACTGCATTTTTCGACTGGCGCACCGGCACTGACTGCCGCGAGCTGCATCATTTCAATGTAGATGCTGAGATGTCCGGCAAGTTGCTGGTACACATTATCTGCAGTGATGTCTGCGAGTGCCTGTCGGCTTGAGATCTGTTCCACATTTTCAGGAGTTGCGCCGAGTGACAGGGCCACCAGCGAAGTCATTTCGATGCACGCGTCTATGCGGCCAACCTGCTGTTGAAACACGGTTCTGGAACTCAAGTCTGAAAGACGGAGGGCTGTTTCGATGGCCGTGATTTTGTCAGCGAGCGTTTTTCTTTCTGCCTGGTTGAGGCCCAGATATCGCTGCACTTTGCTGGCACCGCCAGCGATCTTTTTTTCTGCTTCGCGCTGCTCTCGGGCTGCCTCTTCCTGAGCCATACGCTCCTTTTCTCGCAGGGCTGCTGCGACAGCTTCTTCTTCGGCCTGTCTGGCCTTGATTTCAGCACGCCGCTGAGTTGCCGCGTCTGTGTTTTTCGCTATTGAATCGGCCAGGACTCTGACAAGCACGGGGTGTGAGACATCGTTGTCGGGCAGAGATTTGTTTGCGACGGACTGTTCAAACTGCTGATCATTGAGTGCCGCAAGTTTTTGTTTTACGGCGTCGTCTGATGTTGCCAGTGCAATCTGGTTCAGAAGTTTTGAGGCGTTGTCACGATTGGGGGCCTGCCACGATGCGACGTACTGTTTCAACAGCGTGTCGGCTGCGGATACGTTTCCCGCGTCGAGCAGATTGTTCGCCTGTTTCCAGATTTCAGCAGAGCTTTTAAGGGCTCGCCGCGACTCATTCTGATAGACAAGCCACGTGGCTGTGGCGATTGCCAGACCGATGCAGGTGGCGGCTGCGACAACGACGCGATTTCCGCGTGGCAGAAGCGTTTTATTGCGGCCGGTGCTGCTGTGGTGGTCTGAGGCTGGCAGTACGGCTGCGGCGGTATTCGCTGTTGCCGGCGATGTCGCCGTCTGTAACGGTGCGGCGGCAGCAGTGCCGCGTTTTTCTTTGCTCGCCTGCCTGACGGCAATTGGTGATTTTCCGGCGGCAGCAGCAGGTGGCGACTGCTGTTTAGGCTGTAAGGACCCGGGATCAGCGTCCGGCGTGCCGATGCTGACCAGTTTACCGCACGTTCTGCACGGAAAGCTGCGACCAGCCATCGAAGCTTTGAAGCTCCATTTCTGGCCACATTCGCATGAAACACTGATGAGCATTTTCTGAGTACCCTGTGACAGTGTCGCCGGCAATCTGAGTGAGTTCTGGCGGGATTACTGCCACTGTTGTGGAGGTTCAGTCGCCGTGGAGGCCGTCGTTTCCCCTGGAGTGTGCCTCCCGCCGGACTCGCCCTGAGGAAGACGGCGGGACTACCAGTGTGCCGAAAACAATCCTGAATTCCAGTTCTCGGCGTATGGCATCCGAGGGTTTTTGCCAAAAAGGCAACTCCGGGACCGCTGATTGTTTTTGTCTGCACCATCGCACGCGGGAAACGCAGTTTTTTGCGAGAAAAAGTGCACTTTTTGTGCTTGACAACCAGTTGGTATGACACACCGTTGTCACACCTGTAAGGCAATTCATGTTCTTCGCGTAGGTGGTTTGGTGCCCCGCATGATGACGGATTGATTGCACTCCGTTTACGCACCCGGATCCCCGTCTGGCAGAAGGCAGTATTTTGAATGCTCTGGCGTGTCGTCTCACGGCCTGCCGCGGACTGCAACCAGATGCGGGCAGGCGAGGCCAGGTAGGGTGTCTGGTTTTCCGGTGATAATCGCGGGTGAAGAATTTTCCGGTGGCGGGTGTTCCGGCGGGTGTTCCCTTGTGCCTGTGGGTGTGGTGTTGTCAGACTGCGTGGCTGGGTTGCTGTGTTGGCGGAACGAAACAGAACGGGGCAGGGCAGGGCAGGGCGGTTCTCAGGGGGTGGTCAGATGACGGACGGGGAAAAGAATACGATTCGACAGTTGACTCGGCTGCAGCGGCGGGTGCTGGGGACACTGGTGGAAAAGGCCTTCACGACTCCTGATCAGCCCCTTCACCGTCATGGGGTACTGATCAGGAGTCGTGAAGGCCTTTTCCACCAGTGTCCCCAGCACCCGCCGCTGCAGCCGAGTCAACTGTCGAATCGTATTCTTTTCCCCGTCCGTCA
>JBJTPZ010000730.1:0-3377 GCA_046075365.1 Planctomycetaceae bacterium | reverse complement strand
TGCCGCAGGCGGCGAGCCGCCTCGGTGATTTCACGGCGAGTCTTGTAGCCGACCCCGCGCATTCGTGATAATCGCCGCAACGGAAAAGCCAGCAGGTCGCGGACCGTGAGGATGTTTTCGCGGTCCAGCACGTTCGAGGCTCGCGTGCCAAGCCCCAGTTCCGGAATGGTGGCAGCAAAGTCCGCCCGGTCCAGCAGCTCGTTCTGCAGGGCTGAGTCTGATTCTGTCGACGCTGGCCTGGACGGATCGATATTCTTGAAACAGTCCCGCCAGGCCGCGAGCATTTCTTCGGCGTTGTTGAATCGGCGGTCGACATCGCGAAAGAAAGCGTTGCGAAAGAACCCCGACAGTGATTCCCGCAGTCCGGGATCGAACTGTTCTGCATCAATCGTGATTTCCATCGACGGGCTCAGCTGCGAGGGATCGGTCGATCCGTCGCCCCAGCGTGGCAGACTGCCCACAGCCAGCTCGTACAGTGTCATTGCAGCTGCATAACGCTCGGCCGAATTATCCCAGTGCGGGGGCTTGCGGAGCGGCAGCAGGGGGTCCAGGTACCCCGGTGTGCCGGCTCGAATGTTTTCCACAGGCATCTTCGACAGGGAGAAGTCGAACAGCACGAGGTGCAGCTTGTCACCACGCCCCACCATGCCGACCGCGATGTTGTCCGGCTTGATGTCCCGATGGTTGATTCCCTGTTCATCCAGATGGACCACAACTCCCAGCAGGTCTTCACCGAATCGCTGCAGCAGGTCAATCTGCAGACGGCCTTCCTTGCGCAGCCGCTGGCCCAGGGTTTCGATGACGCGGCGTTCCTTCTCGGTGTAGAAGGGCCGCATCAGGAACGCATGACGATCACCAATCTGCAGCGTCTCAATGAGTTCCACCACGTGCGGATGACGGACTTTTTCCAGACTGTCGGCTTCTTCAGCGATTCGTGCATTGTGAGCAGGGCTGTTGGCAAATTTCAGCACGTATTCTTCGGCACCCCGGCTGACCAGCAGAGCAACCGAGCAGGCGCCCTGGCCCAGGCGTCGCAGAACTCTTAGGTTTCCGGGCAGCACACTGTTGATCTGTGCCTGGTCCGGATCGTCGATGTATTCCACGTCAGAAGCTGACTGTTCGCAATCCACCTCGTCCAGCTGTGCAAGGAAATCGGCGACGGAGTCGATTCGACAGGTGACTTCCGGGTGCGTGCTGAACTGGATCAGATACTGCAGGGCAGCGCGAGCCCCGTTCATGACGGAGCTGATCTGCAGACCGCGAGTTTCACGGAGGCGATTACTGAGTTCAATGCCGTTGGCGGCCGGCGGCTGACCGCAGAGCACATGCCATGCGATGGCGCCCAGTGAGAACACGTCAAGGTATTCGCCGGGATTTTCGTCGATGAGGGCTTCCGGAGCCATGTAGGCCGTGCTGACGTCGTCAATCAGGCGGTCAATGTGGACGGTGGCGGAAACACCGCGAGTCACCAGGGGATCGGTGCTGTCCTGCCGACATCCGGTCTGCCAGTTGCAGATTTTGATCCGCGGACGTCCCGGCTGAATCTGGCTGACCAGAATGCTTTGCGGGCAGAGTGCTCGATGCACAACCCGGCGGTCGTGAGCGTAGCGCATGACTTCGGCAATCTGGCGTACCAGTTCGAGGCGATCAGAGGTGCTGAGCTGGTGCTGGAAACGCTGCAGGTAGTGGTCCAGGCGGATGGCCTGAGGATCGTATTCGAACAGGATGGCGATGCCGGCTTCGTGTTCGGTCAGAGTACCGGCTTTGAGGATCCCGGGATGCTGCAGCGATTCGAGCAGTCGGTATTCGCGAACGGCGGCGCGGCGGATGGTTTCGCGTTCGTCGGCGCTGGCTTTGGAACGGACCAGGTACAAGCGGACGCGGCGGACTGAATCGGAGACCTGAACGTGCGACGCCTGCCAGTCCTGATATCCGGGCCCTTCCCCGATCAGGCGTTCGAGCACGTAATCACTGACGCGGCGGGCTCGGCGAGTGCTGCGGAATCCGCTTTTTTCGATGATCTGGGCCACGAGTTTGGCGGTCGGTCGATCACACGGGCCCTGCGCATCGGGTGTCAGTCCCGGCGTGCGGCGGTGTTGCAGTGCCGCGTGAATGTCATCGGGCAGGCAGAGAAACTCGCGAGCATTTTCGGGGAGCTCGCACTGGAGGTTTCGAGCGGACAGGTACACCAGCACTTCGATGGAGGGAATGGGGCCTTTTTTCAGGGCCTGCAGCTGGGTGCTGAGGACCTGGCTGAGGCGTTCAGCTTTCGCTTTGGCGGCAGCCAGAGGGGGATCCACCGAAACCTTGCGGCCTTCGCTGTCCCATGTCCACGCGGTGGCATCGCCTTCCAGACGCCCGGAACGGGACACGATTTCGACGAGAAAGAATCCCTGCGGGCAAAATACCAGCAGATCGACATCGTTGATGCTGCCATCTTCGGCGATGAATTCGAAGTTGCACCAGGCACGCCAGGAATCTTCAGCGGGAAACTGGCTGCGGACCGATTCGATGGCAGCGATGAAACCCTGATCTCGCAATGCAGAGTCACCCACCCAGTTATGCAGATTGGTCACCGCTGCCACCCGCCTTTCTGAGCGGCGAGGTGGTTATGGAGAGACTGTCCCTGTTTGGTCATGACTGAAGACCGGCCCGATGTGGAAACAGCCGCGAGTCCTTAGGCAACCGCTGCCGGAGCACCGCACTGAACGGGTCAGTCTAGCAAAAACGCGGCAGGCAAAACAGCCCGCCCCCAGCGAAAAACATGGGCAAAAAACCGTAAAAAGCGTTACAAACCAACACATCTTCCCGGCAGGTCGGACAGCCTTTTGTCCGGGCTGTTCAGGGGGGCGGGCGGTTGCGATCCTGCTGCCAGGCTCCGGATCAGCAACTAACAACAGAACGACCAGACACTCGATCGTCCGGTCAGTTGAGTGATCGGCAGGGCAGGGCAGGACGTGAAACGGGAAGACGCGAAGGAAGACGCGAAGGGCTGTGTTCGAGCAAGAGCACGAGCAAGAGGAATCGCAGGGGGGCTCTCGCCGTAGCTCGGGCTTTCCAGCCCGAGATCTGTCCTCTGCGACTGGGGTGCGTGAAGATTGCCGCAAGGGGCTGGGGAGGCTGTTGCAGGGGGTTGGCCTCACGCGAAGCCGCGAAGGGGTTCGTAGTAGCGGCTTTAGCTGGAAAGCCGTCCGGTCGGCGCCATCTTCGGCCACGGAGACACTCGAATTTTACGGATAAGCGTCAGGAGCAGAAGCAGAAAGGGGCGAGGGGAGGATTAGTGGGTCAGGGCGTGGCGAGACGGGCGAACGGGGGCACAAAAGATCAGGCTGCGGCTGGAATTCCAGTAAAATCCACGCGTTGGGATGCGGTTTTTG
>JBJTPZ010000729.1:0-9611 GCA_046075365.1 Planctomycetaceae bacterium | reverse complement strand
TCTGGCAGCTCGGCTGAGGCCACGTAGACTTCGACGGATTGTCCGGGGTTGACGGGGGTGCTGACATTCTGGCCTGTCAGCAGGAAGTTACTGCCGGCGGGGTGCAGGTAGTTGAGGATTCTGGGGGCATCGGTGCTGCCGGTGAGGTTGAGTCCGGAGTTGGCCTGAGTGGTTTCGTCGGTGGCAAATTCCGGGTATCGATGAGACATCAGTGTGGTGTCGAGGGGGAGGAATGCGCAGTCGGCGGAGACGTTTTCGAATTTCAGCCAGAGCTTAAGGACGGGAGCGGTGGTCATGCGAGGTTCGGCGGCGTGAGTCTGAAAGTGCTCGAAGCTGATGGGCTCACGGGTGACTTTGAGAGGTGTCAGGACGACATCACCGAATCGCTGGCTTTGATTAAGTTTCAGGCCATGCTGTGGTGGCAGCGGGGTGCCTGGGGGAATGATCTGGAACTCGCCTGGCTGCAGCGGTCGAACGTCGGGAAGGCTTTCCAGCGTGTGTGCTGCCGGGAAGAGTGTAATACGACCGGTGATGGCCAGCACGATCAGCAGCAGTGTGACGGCGATGGCATATCCTGGCAGCCATGCCGGCTGGCGTGAGGCTGGTGGTGTGGCCACGTTTGCGTTGCCTGCTGCGGAGGTCGGGGCGGTGGCAGCCGGTCTGGTGGTTTGTTTACTTTTGGCTGGAACTGGGACTGGGGCTGGGGCGTCAGCTGTGGCAGGGATCAGGACAGGGGGGCTGTCAGCTTCTGCCGGTCCCAGTGCCGGTGCCGGTCCCAGTCCCTGTGAGCCGTCATCCGTGGCGTTTTCAGACTGATTGAGGAAACTGAAATCCTGAGGTCCGGCTGGGTGTGAATCGGGGCGACTGGCCATAGCAGGAAACTCCGTGGCAGGAAGGCAGGAGTATAAGGATGGTTACTGGCCACCTGAGGCCGTGCTGGATGATATCGCGGGAAACTGCCGTGGAAAAACGAAAACAGGGGGGAATCGACTGGCGATTCCCCCCTGCAGGGCATCTGGTTAACTGAAATTCTGACGTCAGTTGGTGCTGGTGGGAACCGGAGCAGCACATGTTGGGGCTGCACAGGTGCTTTCAGCACAGGGGGCTGCACAGGTTTGCACCGGCCGACAGACGACTCGCGGCACGCAGCGGGTCATGGTAACGCAAACCTGTCGTGGCACGCATTTCGTGCGAGTGACATGGCGAGTTTCGCAGACCTGGCGGCAAACCGTGTAAGGCACCTTGCGAGTGCAAGTCTGCTGCTGCATGCGGCAGACGGTGTAGGGCACCTGCTTTGAGCAGGTTTCCGAGACCATCTTGCAGGTGGTGTAGGGAACCTTGCGAGTGATGCACTCTTCAGTCCACGTGCAGGTTGTGTAGGGGATCTTGCGAGTGCAGGTCTGCTGCTGCATGTGGCACACGGTGTAAGGCACCTGCTTCTGGCAGGTTTCAGTCACGAAGGAGCAGGTTGTGTAGGGCACTTTGGTCACGCACTGTACTGGCACCTGGCGACAAACTGTGTACGGCACTTTCTTGTGGCAGACTTCCGGCACCATGCGGGTGCAGGTGATCGTTTTGGTGATCATTTTGGGAACCCATTTGCGGCAGCACACGGTTCGTCCCGGGCACTGAACTCGAACCTTACGAACCACGCACGGGTTGCAGGGGTCGGTTACGCATTTTTCAACGATTGGGCCGGGAATGCAGCGGGTTTCGGTTACCCACTCACCACCGCACTCCTGCACAGTCCGGCATTCTGTGACGGGCTTGCAAACTGTGTAGCAGACGTCTTTGAAGCAGGTCTGAGTTTCGGTCTTCCAGGAAGTCGTGCAGACATCGCGATAGCATGTCTGGTAGACCGGCTTGCACACATTGTAGCAGACGGTGCGGTAGCAGGTCTGGTAGACGGGTTTGCAGACGGTGTAGCATTCATCGCGATAGCATGTTTGGTAGACCGGCTTGCGGACCTTGCAGGTAACGTCGCGGTAGCACGTCTGGTAGACGGGCTTGCAGACGGTGTAAGTGCAGGTTTTGTAGCAGGTTTCGTAGACGGGCGTGCAGACGGTGTAGCATTCGTCTCGGAAGCACGTCTCGTAGACGTTTTTCATGCAGGTGACTGGCACCGTTTCGGTGCACTGGTCATAGACGGTTTTGGTGCAGGTGTACTGTTCCTGTTCCCAAACCACTTCCTGCTGGACATTGCAGCATTGTGATTCGGTGCCGCAGCGGGCAGCGACGAAATCGCCGCAGGCCGAGCATGCGGACGTCAATCCTCCGGGAAAACCGCTCTTTCCGAGCAGCCCGGCCATCGACGTTCCGCTGTCAAGCAGCAGAACAACTGCAGCAGCTACTCCCAGCATGAACCTGTTCATTGACCTACCTCAGAAATCCTGTTGTGTGAAACGCCGTCTTCAGAAAACACAGAGCCTTGTCGTGTGTGATCGTCGCCTTTGTTTTCACGACTTGATTTTCGGAAGTGTTGTGCATTGCGGATGTTCCAGAAGCACAAATTGCCGCTGGACAATCGGAATAACCACAGCTTTCGGCAAACTTTGCCTGATCTGTCCTTCGAGTTTGCATTGCGGCGAACTCAGCGGGCGGGACAGGGGTCTTGCGAAGCAGCGAAATCGTGATTGCCGGTCCGAGAATACTCGAAAGCCGCCGTCCGTTGCTCCAGCGAAACGCGGAATCTGCAGGGTATTCGGGTGGTGTGCGGAGGTGGACTTTCGCTCTGCCGGCAATTTGCCGCTGGTCGGTTGTTGACCCGGCGGATTTTGCTAGTATTTGTGATGTCCGGAGCCAGTGGTGGCCGACAACACGACGGACAATTCGGCAAAAAATGCCGGGTCGTACGGTCTTAAGGGTGTTTCACCCAAAGTTGTTGGTGACAGCTGATTTCTTTGTGGCGGCGTAGCTCAGTTGGTTAGAGCAGCGGAATCATAATCCGCGTGTCGGGGGTTCGATTCCCTCCGCCGCTACCTCAAAGCTCACAGGCAGCCATTTGGCTGCCTGTGGGCTTTTTTCGTTTCGCCCGCCCCTCTGTAATGCCTCAGCCCGCCAAGGCCGCGACACTGCTGCTGTCGCCATCCACCGAATCTCATCGGCAGCCGGATTATCCAGCTCTCTCAGGCCACTTCCGCAGGTATGCCAGAATAATTCTCAGCCAATGGTTCCCGTGGACGCATGCTCTCAGTACACGTGTCCGGCTCAATCGGCAGATTCTGACTTCATAGAGCTCGCCCAGTGATTTGGGCTCACCGCAAACACGGTGGGTGGGTGCCGGTAAAAATGTCTGCGACACACTGACATCAAAAGTGCTGCTCACAAAACGCCACGACCTGCCAAACAGCCTGTGTCACACCCAGTCTGCCGACCCTGCCGGTAACTCTCGGCACGTGGCAATCAGTGTCCGCACCTTTGTCCACACTGGAGCACTCGGGAGGGCGGCTGCTGCGATTCTTGCTGCGATGTTGCCCGGCACGACGATTTTCCCCGGATTTTTCGTGGGGGTTCGATTCCCCGGGCCGCTGCCTGATACTTCACAAGCAGCCAGCGGACTGTTTGTTGGCTTTGGCTGTTTGTCGGCTTTGTTGGTACAGCCGGCGGGCTCAGTTGCGAGACTTCAGTGCGGCCGCCCGGCTGCGGTGCCAGCCGGCCCGTTCGCGGCTTTGTTCGGTCGCCGGCTGCAGGTGCTCAAAATAGTCTGCCAGCAGCTCGTGAGCTCGCTGATTGCCGGGATTCAGGTCCAGAACCCCCTGCAGCGCCACGACCCCGTCCTGCGGATCCTGATACTTCAGCATCAGTTCGGCCGCTTCCATACGCACTTGTTCATCGGTGGGGCTGGCTGTGATTTGATCCTGCAGGTTCCTGAGTTTCGACAGGGCTGCTCGGAATTCTTCCACGCGGCGGAAGTTTTCTGCGGCGATCTGATCCTGCTGCAGCTGTCGCTGGCACTGTGCCAGTGTGAACAGGGCATCATCAGCCCACGGTTGCAGTTCCAGTCCGCGCTGCAATGCCGATTCAGCCTCGGCGAACCGTCCTTCCTCGAAATGCAGCCGCCCGGTGGCGATCCACCAGGCAGCGTCTGTCTGTCCGGCTTCTCGAGTCTGTTCGAGGACAGTGGCTGCCTGCTGCGGTTCACCGACTGACTTCAGGCAATCGGCCAGTCCTGTCGCCGCGCGCACGGTGAACTGTCGACGTTCGAGCAGTTTTTGAAACAGGGGCATTGCGTCCCGCTGGCGGTGAGATTCCTGCAGCAGTTCGGCCAGCTCAATCGCCGGATCGGTCCAGTCGGGGCTGAGTTCCAGTGCTTTGCGAAAATCGGCCTCGGCTTTGGGCAGCTGCTGCTGCAGCGAGTATACGCGTCCGCGTGCATACCAGGGGAACGGATTTTGCGGGTCATCTTTCATTAACGCATCGATCAGGGCGCCGGCTTCTCTGTATCGCTGAGCTCGCAGAAAGCCGACGATGTAGCTGCAGCTGACGTCGCGGTTATCGCCGCTGAAGTCCGTGAGCAGCCGTGACATGTGTGGAGCGGCCTCCAGCATGCGTCCCGAGTGTGCCTGGGCGAGGATTTGTTCGCGTTCGATCTGGCGGGCTGAGGCTCCCAGCGGTTCCAGTGCAGCAATTGCCGAGCGGATTTGCTGAGTGTCCCCCAGTCGTCGTGCAGTCTGGCAGCGCAGCAGGGCCGTCTCCAGCCTTGACAGGCCAGAATAATCTGCCCAGCGAAGCCACCGCAGGGATGTTTCGGGCTGCTGCAGTTTCAGTGCAGCGGCGGCCTGTCGCCGACAGAGAACGGGCCAGCCCGCCCAAAGCCCGCCCAAAACGGCCAAAATGAGCAGTCGGCGAAACCACGGACGGCGATTTCGAGCACGTTTGCGTGGAGTACCGGCAGCAGGTTTGAGAATCTGGCTGCGGTCTGCAGGCTTGTGCTGTTCCTCAACAGAACTTTCCACGGTAAGCTGTCCTTTGTGCGGCTGCAACCAGTCTAGTTCCTCAGATACTACGGGGATTTCCAGCGATGGTCAATCTGCCGTTCCTTCGCAGATTTGTGTTATCAGCGGGCAGTCGCGCGCTGCTGGCCGGTTTCGGTGCCGGTCTGGCTGGTACTATTGTCGGTTGCGGGTCGGCACCCGGCACAGGGGCAAACGCTGCCTCTGGCGGTGGTGAATCCACCGTGGCTGCCCCCGCTGCAGCGGGGGAACAGGCGGTCAGTGCGGCCGAGCCACAGATTCGAGCGTTCTGCGGAGGCTGCCATGCGTTGCCCTCACCGCTGTCGTTTCCTCGGGACGACTGGTACCACGAGGTGCAGCGCGGGTTTGATTTCTACTTTCAGTCGGAACGTCGTGACCTGCAGCCGCCCGTGCAGGCCGAAGTTGTTCGCTGGTATCAGTCTCAGGCTCCTGAAAAGCTGCAGCTTCCCGATCTGAGTGCCACAACCTCGCCTCGCGGTTTTACCCGTCGAGAAATTGCGGCAGACGGCAAAACGGTGGATGCCTCGGTGGCCGTTTCGTTCGTGGGAGCCCTGTCACCCGTTGCTCCGGCCACTCAGCCGCGGCTGCTGATCAGCGAGATGAATGGTGGCCGAATTTATTCGCTCGACCCTGCCGCCGGTGATCAGGTGGAGTATGCTGCCGGAGTGCAGAACCCGGCGGCCGTGCGCGAGGCAGATCTGGACGCAGACGGTCGTCCGGACCTGCTGATTGCCGAGCTTGGTTCACCGCTGCCCGCTGATCACGACAAGGGGCAGGTGGTCCTGCTGTCCGATTACCGTGGGGCAGCTCGTCGACAGGTGCTGCTGGCGGGCGTCGGTCGGATTTCTGATGTGCGCGCCGCTGATTTTGATGCAGACGGTGACCTTGATGTGGTGGCCGCCGAGTTTGGGTGGCACACAACCGGCGGTCTGCATGTGCTGTGGCAGGAACGCTCGGCAGAAGGCAGCACGTTCAGGCCGCAGCGACTGGATTCGCGATCGGGGCCGATTCATGTCCCGGTCACAGATCTGGACGGGGACGGTCGGCTCGACTTTATTGCTCTGGTAAGTCAGGAGCATGAACTGGTCGAGGCTTTTTTGAACCGCGGTGATCGGTTCGAAAAAGTGCAGCTGTTTGCCGCTCCAGATCCCTCATGGGGTTCAAGCGGCATCGAACTGACAGATTTCGATGGTGACGGTGACCAGGACGTACTCTACACCGCAGGTGACGCGTTTGATTCCTATTTGATCAAGCCGTGGCATGGTATCTGGCTGCTGCGCAATGACGGTGCACTGAAGTTTCAGCCGCAGCAGATCGCTGCTTTGCCGGGTGTGCATCGAGCTCTGGCAGCTGACCTGGATCAGGATGGTGATCAGGATATTGCGGCCTGTGCCATGGTGCCGGCTCGGGCGCTGCAGGCACAGCCGGGAACTCCGACACAGTCTGTGATCTGGCTTGAGCAGACCAGTGCCGGCAAGTTCGTTCGCCATGTGATTTCGGACGAGCGTCCGATTCATGCGGCCATGACGGTGCTGGATGCGGACGCAGACGGTGATGCGGATCTGGCCGCCGGCTGTTTTGCAGAAACCCGTTCCGAATCAAAGTTCTCAGTGCTGCTGTTTATCAACGCAGGACAGTCAGCCGCGGTGGCTCATCAGCCGCCAGGGGCTCAAGAATCTGCAGCAGCCCGTTGAGTGCAGCGGGGGGGATACTGTTGACGGTCTGAGTGATGCCGGAGGGCCAGCGGAGCTGAAGCGGCGGAATGCTGCCGGGGTCGGCAATTGTCAGCTGCACATATTCGGTCTGGGAACCGCCGTAGCTGCCGCCGCCTTTGACGAAACGCGACTGCGGCGGCGTTGACTGCAGCTGCACCGAGGCACCAACTGGTTCGCGAGCCGAGTGGCGACCGATCAGCCTGAGCTTCAGCACGGCAGTGCCGTTGTGGGGCGTGGCATTTTCTACAATTCCCAGCGGCTGATTCGTGCATGAGACCACAAGGTCCATGTCACCGTCATGGTCAAGATCGGCGGCGGCAGCCCCGCGACCCATATGGGGCTGATCCATCCAGCTGCCGGTCCCGGCTGCCGCAGCGACATTGATCAGCCGTCGCCCCTGCTGATTCTCCAGAAGCAAAGGCAACTGATTCAAGGGAGCGTTTGTGGGGTAGCGGATGACGTGTCCGTTGGAAACGAAGATGTCTTCATCGCCATCGAGATCAAAGTCCTGGCAGGTCGTACCCCAGCCGACCCATGCCCCGCCGACAGCATTCAGGCCAATCCGCTGGCTGACATGGCGAAATACCATGCTGCCGGAATTCTGGTACATGGCGTTGGTTTCGCGCTCATAATTAACCACCCAGATATCGGGCTGTCCGTCGGAATTGAAGTCGCAGGCGTCGATACCCATGCTGCCGTCGGGAACTCCGAGGCTGCTGAGACTTGAGCCACTGGTGAGCGAAATATCGTCCAGCTTGCCTGTGCCGTCGTTTTCGTACAGAAAGTTGCTGACAGTGTCGTTGGTGACGTAAATATCGTTGTCGAAGTCCAGATCAAAGTCCCCAATCAGAACTCCCAGCCCCTTGCCTTCCGGCGTCAGCGGGTTTTCGGTGGTGGCATTACGAAAAGTGCCGTCTCCGTTGCTGAAGTACAGGACATCAGTCAACCCGGTGTAGCTGCGTGGCGGACAGATTTCTCGACCGTTATCGGGACCACCCTTGCAGAACGGGTCATTCTCCCACGACCAGTTGGTGTAGTGCGCGGCGTACAGATCGGGACAGCCGTCACCGTTCAGATCGCCCCAGGCTGCACTGCTGCTCCACTGGCGATCGTCCAGCCCGCAGGCAGCAGACTGCAATTGAAATGTGCCATCGCCGCAGTTGCGATAAAGCTGCAGGCCACCGTAACCGGTCACGAGGAAATCGCTGAAACCATCGAGGTCGTAATCAGTGCGAGCGATCCCATGGCTGTAGAAAGCGCTGTCGGTGACATTGGCAAGCTTTGCAACATCCTGAAACTTCCAGTTGCTGCGGCCGCGGTACAGTCCGGTGGGCAGTGGCAGAATGGATTTGCCGTCAAATTGGCCGCCACCGGCAGCACACAGGTCGTCATGTCCGTCTGCATCCAGATCCAGCACCGCGACGCCGCCGCCCAGTGATTCGAGAATGGAAAAGTGACCGGCTTCCTCGCCGTTGCGGTAAGTGAAGCTGACGCCGGTCTCAGGTGTGCGTTCTGCAAAACGCCATGCAGTTGCAGTGCCTGCGGAGCCCGTGCCGACTGCCGCGGCCGCGGCTGCGGCTGCGGGGTCAGCGGCAACGGGGCCAGCAGACGCGGAGTCCGCCGTTCCCGCAGTCGGCGATGACGACTGCGAAGTGCAGCCGGGAGTGCCGACCAGCAGCAGTACCAGGATGAGCAATGGCAGCAGTTGGCGGTTCGTTCTGCGGCTTTGGCAGACATGCAGCAGGCTCATACAACTCATTCCGATTCGCTGATGACGGCCGCTTTTTTGATGAAATCGAGCTCCGGGAAGTTCTCGATAAGGTACTGGTTTCCGGTTTCCTCAATCATCTGCTGGTTCGGGTCTTCGCCGTACTGCGGATTGATTCCGTCGACATTATGCATGCCTTCGACCACTGATCCGAAGACGGCAAAGCCCATCTTGTCCAGATTCAGGTTGTCACTGAAGTTGATGAACAACTGGGACGTGCGAGTGTTGGGGCCGGACGTTGCGAAGCAAAGCGTGCCGCGAACATTGCTTTTGATGACCGGGTCATCTGAGATCTGTCGGTTCCATTTACGGTGCTTGCCGGGATCACCGTTGATGCCGAACTGAGCCACGAAGTTGGGGACAACGCGAAAGAAACGGCAGCCGTCATAGAACTGGTCTTTGACGAGTTCATAAAATCGCTGTGCCCCGATGGGAGCCCACGAGCGATCGACATCTACTTCGAATTCGCCGGCCGTGGTTTCGAATTTTACGCGGAACTTTCCGCTGACCGGCACTCCCTCTGGAGCCGGGCTGGTCGCAGTGGCATCTGGTGCCGGTGGTGGCGGAGGGGGAGTCTCGAGTGCCTGTTTTTGTTTTTCGAAGACCCCCAGCCCTGGGGGCAGACCGCTGTTTGACTGTTCTTCAGCACAGCCAGTCAGCAGACCGGAGCCAAGGCCGGCGCACAGCCAGAACACGAACACACGCAAATTTCGACGCATGGCAGCCAAATCCTGGACGGAAAATCCGCGGCGAACAGACCATGTTTTGCCGCATTGCCATGTTGTACGCTGAGCAGGTCAAAAATGCGAGGAAAAAACGGGGGGCGGCGGTCGGGCGGAATGTGTGTCGAGTTTCCGGCTGACGCCAGCTGCCGGGATTTGTGTTTTCGGAGTAACCGAGGCCAATCGGGATCACGCCGCTGGTCGGTTACGCAGTCAGGAGGCTGCTGGGAAAAGAGCATCATTCGGGCGGCATCGTTCATTTTTTAAACTCGGTGCCGGCCGGACAGTAATCGCCTTCGTCAGTCCGTTGGTGCTGTGTCCCCTCGGTGACGGTCGTCCCTGCGCCTTAGCTGCCAGTGGTGTGTCCCCTCCCTGCCGCCGCGGGTGGCCTCGCGTGGAGGATGCAAACTGCGACTGGAGTGGTTTTGGGGCC
>JBJTPZ010000728.1:0-5209 GCA_046075365.1 Planctomycetaceae bacterium | reverse complement strand
CCATCCTGCAGCAGCTGGGGCTTGATTCACGACAGCTTGAACTGCCCGGCAGAAAACGCCTGGACATCGACCACGGCCATGTCATCGACGCCATCCTGTCCTGACCCGCCGCGGATCACACTCCCCGCGCTCCCGAACGCCTTGCCCCCCCGTGTTTTGCAGCAGGGTGCTCGGGCTGGAAAGCCCGAGCTACACTATCAGTATTCATCAGCGGTTTCCCGTCTCAACCGCGTCGGCTTCCGCGTTTCGAGGACTTACCACTTGCGTACTTAGCTGCTTATCCCTGACTGCGATTCCTGCGATTTTGTGTTTGTCCGGGCGCCGCGACACCCGCAGCGTGCCGCGCGAGTTTGAAGAATCAGCAGTTTCTTCAGGAGCCCCCCATGAAACGCCGCGTCAGCGATGAGCTGCTCGTACTGATCAAAACCTATGACCTGCTGCTCTGGTACACCAGTCATATCAGCCGGTTTCCCCGACAAGATCGCTACGGTCTCGGACAACGCATTGAAAAGCACTTATTCCGCGTCCTCGAATCGCTCACTGCAGCTCGGTACGAACGGCCCAATCGACGACACCTTGAAAAGGCCAACCTGCGTCTCGGGTGCCGCACGGGTGCCGCGGGGACACAGCACGTTGCCCGGGTGCCGCATGAACGCCGGATGAACGCTGATGCTCGAACACAAAACCAGCCGCGGGGGTCCGCGGGTGTTTGCACTGCGGCCCGGTCGCCGGCGGGCACTCACGTGAAGAAGGATCAAAGTGGTGTGTCCCCCAGCACCCGGAAATGCTCAATCGACGGAATCAGCTGGAACGCCACGATGCCGCGGCCTCCACGCGGCTGCAGCAGGCACTGTCTGCCATCGGACAGCGTATTTCGGATACACGCTGCCACCTGCACAATATGCCCATCTATCAGTCTCTGGCCGCTGCCGGTGACGCAGCCGATCACTGCGTTCAGATTCAGCAGGCACTGCTGCTGTGCCTGCAGAGCGGTCGCGAGGCACTGAGTGTGCCAGCGGGCCCGCCAGCGAACGCAACTGCAGACTGCGCTCCGACGCAGACGGCTGTTCTGTCCGCAGCTCCGGCGACGCATGCTGCTGCGGCACGGCCCCCGGCCAGTGCCACAGAACTGCCGCCAGGCCGTCTGCAGGCCAGTGATTTCCTGACTCCGTCCCCGGCCGAACTGGCGGAAACTGCCGCGATGACTGAGCCGACTGTTGCCGAGTTGCAGCAGGCTCTTCGTGAACTCGTACTCCGCCAACGCTCCGAAACGGGCAGCACCACTCCTTAATGACAGTCGGAAACAGCAGCTGCCCGATCACCGCAGACGGGCAGCTGCAAATCCGCACACATTGCCTGTCGCTCTTTTCACATGATGCGGGCTCTGTAGCGAGAACAACACGGACAGTTTCAGTCAAAAACTATTCCGCGAGGAGCCGGGTGATGAGTGAACAGATGTTGAAAATGGTGGGGACGGTATTGGCAGGTGCCGCAGCACTGGGAGTTCTGCTTTTGCTGCTGATGGTGTTTCGGCTGGCCTTTCGGCTGACTACAAACGCCGTCAGTCAGACGATCAAAGCATTGTGGCAGCTGGTCTTTGGTATGGCCACCGACGTGCGATTCCTGAACATGCTGGCTTTGATTTTTTGCATGGTTGCTGAACGCCGGGAAGGGGCGTTCTGGCCCACCATCGCAGCTGTGGTGTCAGCCGCCGCCTTTCTGACGGCAGCCTTCTTCACCGGTGTCTTTCTGCTGCTGAGCAGCGGCCGAAACCTGATGCGCACAGACAACACCATGCTGGCAGCATTGCTCCACCAGCTGCGACTGAACGTCGGCTTTCTTGGCGTGATTTATCTGTCGCTCAGCTTTTGCTGTCTGACATATTCCTGGCACCAGCTTGCACACTGGGAGCCGGCGCTGCAGGGACATTTTGAGATCCCCGGCGAAACTGCCAGCTTCGAAACGTTCTTCCATTTTACCGCCCAGGAAATGCTTAACAGCGTTCCCGGGCCGCTGGCCGAGCATTTCAACGGACAGATTTCGGAAGTCACCGTGCCGCAGCACGCTGTCGCCGTTCGCTATGTCTGTCTGTTCTTCCGCTGTGCCTTCTGGGGAGCCTTTGCATCGCTGCTGTCGGCCTTGTTCCTGCCCGGTCGAGTGTTTGCGGATTAACGAACGCTGCACTCAACCGACTCTGGCCACCCGCTCCACGATTCCGCAGGATCTCCGTTCCCTGACAATTGCAGGGCGATTCCCCGCTGCGATATTTTACCGCCAAACGGTCGACAACGGTCGCCTTTGGCTCGCAGCGGGAATCACCATTGGGAAAGTCCGGCCATGTCACAGCTGGCAGCTGAACTCGAACGTCTCTGGTCCGATTCTGATCAGCCTCCAGACCTCATCTCTTGGTGGTCATCAGGCGACCGGCACAAAGCACTCGATCCGACTGAACTGTTGTCGGCGCTCCTGCTGGATCAGAGTCGACGGTGGCAGACCACGCAGCCATGGACTGTCGAAAAATACCTCAGTGAACTGGCCCCGCTGCCCGACGGCATCGACTGGCGCCTGCAACTTGCCAGCGGAGAACTCGCAGCCCGCACGAATTCCGCCAATCCACTCACCGCCCACGAGCTCCGCTCACGATTCCCGGATCTGGCTGAAAAAATCGCCGGCTCCAGCCGGCCGGACGCAGCCGGCGCACAACTCACTGAACTTACGCCCGCCACAAACTGGATTGGATTGTCAGGTCGCTATAAGCTCGAACGAGTCCTCGGTGAAGGTGCGTTCGGCATCGTCCATCTCGCCTGGGATGACCAGCTTGAACGACAGGTGGCAATCAAGATTTCCCGGCCGGAAAAACTGCAGGACGGTTACGGACCCGAACAATACCTGCGTGAGGCTCAGGCAGCCGCAGGCCTCGATCACCCAAACATCGTCACCGTATTTGACGTCGGACGCTTAGACGATGGGCGAATCTTCGTGGTCACCCAGTTCATCAACGGACAGTCACTCGAAAAAATGCTGAAAGACGGCAAATCTTTCGATTTCCGCGCCACCGCCGAACTCCTCGCCACCGTCGCCAGCGCTCTCCATCACGCACACTCCACACGCCGGCTGATTCATCGCGATGTCAAACCAGCCAATATCCTGATCGAAGAACAGTCCGGCAAACCGTTTGTTGCCGACTTCGGACTGGCCATCTACGAAGAACAGTCACTCAAAGGTCAGTCGGGGGCCGGGACGCCACAGTACATGAGCCCCGAACAGGTCCGCGAAGACGTACATCGGCTCGATGGTCGCAGTGATCTGTTTGCACTCGGCATCATCCTCTACGAAATGCTCACCAGTTCTCGCCCGTTTCGCGGATCCACCACCGCAGAAGTCAAACAGGCAATCCGCGATGGAATACCGGCAACTCCACGCAGCCTTCGCCCAGCCATTCCTCCGGAACTGGAACGCATCTGCCTCAAAGCACTCGCAAAACGCATCTGTGATCGCCACTGCTCGGCCGCTGACTTCGCGGCCGAGCTGCAGGCCTGGCTGCAGCCCAACAACACAGACCCCCCGCCCCGCCAACCCGTCAAGTTAAGACCCCGAGGGCTCAGATCCTTCGACGAACAGGATCAGGACTTCTTCCTCGATCTGCTGCCAGGCATCAGAAACCGCGAACTCCTGCCCGAAAACATCGCCTTCTGGAAACAGCGGATCGAAGAACCAAACCCGGAACTCACCTTCGGAGTCGGTCTGATCTATGGTCCCAGCGGCTGCGGAAAATCTTCACTCGTCAAAGCCGGCATCCTCCCGCGACTCAGCAACGACGTCGTGGCCATCTACATCGAAGCCACCCCTGACACCACTGAACAATGTCTCGTAAACGCACTCCGACGAAGACTGCCCGTACTCGATGCCAGTGCAACGCTCCCGGAACTGTTCACCCGGATCGGCCAGTCCCCCGGACCCAAAGTTGTGCTGTTTCTCGATCAGTTCGAACAATGGCTCTCAGCCAGTCCCATTGATGATCAGCAGCCACTCGTACTCGCACTCAGAAAATGTGAAGGTAGCCGGCTGCAGACGATCCTGATGGTCCGTGGCGATTACTTCCCCGGCGTCTCGAGGCTCATGCACCATCTCGAAATCCCCCTCGTCCAACAGCAAAACTTCGCACTCGTGGACCTGTTCAGCGTCCCGCATGCAGAACTCGTCCTGCGGAAATTCGGCGTCGCCTACGGCCAGCTGCCGGTACCGCCCGCCACACCCAGTCAGCCACAGGAGACATTTCTCCGCGAGGCTGCTGCACAACTGGCCGTCAACGAACAGGTCATCCCCGTGCGACTGGCGCTGTTCGCACAAATGGTCAGCGCCCGACCGTGGCTCCCCGAGACTCTTTCGCAAATGGGCGGTCTGGCCGGCATCGGCGTGGCCTTTCTGGAAGAAACATTTACCCGAGATGCGCGCTGCAGACAGCACCTGAATGCCGTCCGCAGGCTGCTCAAAGCACTGCTGCCGACAGTCTCAGACGATATCAAAGGCAGCCTCAAAACAGTTCGCGAATTGCAGCAGGAAGCCGGCTACGAAAATCGCCCCCGCGATTTTCAGGAACTCCTCAGAATCCTCGACGGCGAACTGCGGCTGATCACACCCGCTGTGACGGAGTCCGAACAGTCGAACGATGCCACCGATACCAGCGCCAGCTACCAGCTGACGCATGACTATCTGGTGCCCTCCATCCGCGAATGGCTGCGGCTGAATCAGACACCCGCTGAACGGATTCTGGAAGATCGCACCCGTCGCTGGTCTGAAAAACGCGAAACCCGGCAGTTGCCTTCCTTCGGCGAATATCTGCAGATTCTGTGGCGGACCGACCGGGCGCGCTGGACGGAACCGCAGCGGCTGATGCTGCGTTCCGCCACCAGAACGCAGGCCGCCCGCGGCGGGCTGGTGCTGTTCCTCAGCACGTGTCTGCTTGTCCTGGCAGTCTGGCTGCGGCAGCAGAGCGACATCACCCGTGCCGAAACGCTCGCCAGCAGTGTTGCTCAAACAAAAACCAGCGACCTCGCAGCGGGCCTGCTGCCGCTGCAGCTGCTGCGGGAATACGCTCTGCCCACGCTGCAAAAGCTGTACACCGAGTCTGCCGAAACATCAGAAGCCCGGCTGCATCTGGCAATCGCCCGGCTGCAGCTGGGAGACACCGCAGCCGATCTGCTGCCCA
>JBJTPZ010000727.1:0-1943 GCA_046075365.1 Planctomycetaceae bacterium | reverse complement strand
AATTGCCATCGCACTGGCGGGATTCTTCGGATCAAACCGAACCTTCATCGTATCGATACCCGCCTCTTCAGCCGCCGCCGCCTCGCTGATCGTGAACGGCATGGTCTCTGTCAAAATCGCCTTGCCCTTAAGATCCTGCAGGTGCCTGATGGTGTAATTGCGAGTTGCATACTGGCCACCCAGGGTCATCGTCCTGTGCAGGCCCCGCTGCTGCGCATCACGGGGCGGCAGTTGGTTGGCTGGAGTACCATCTGGATTCATGTTCGAATGTTTCTGAGAAAGTAGACAGCCGGGATCAAAGGACCGAGCCACACCGAAACTCCCCGAGATCCCGTCCAGGGGCCGTCACGTATCCTAATTCCAGCCCTCCAAATCATCCAGCGATGCCCCCGGCACCCGCCCCGACAGCTGTCACCCTGAAACCAAAGCCTCGTCACCTCGATCCGCTATTCCTGTGAAGACACGACCGGGCTGTCATGACCGCGTTCACTCCGCCCCCCCCGGAGGCAAAAAACAGTTCCCAATTCCCTGCTCTCGCCAGCCCTGGTATTCGCAGACGAGCATGGTTCACCGGCATCGGCAGTCGCGAATCTTTCGGAATTCTGACGGGCCACTGACTCGGGCGGGCGAGGCTCCCTCCGAGCCGCTTTCTGACCTCCGCTGGTAGACTCTGCCTGCATCTTTACCGAGGCACGCGGATCGGTGCAGTCATCGTCGGAAGGATGCGGCTCAGCCGAAGCTTCGCCCCGGGATGTTGAAACGGTGTTAACACATACCGAATGGTGATTCTGACAAGCAATCTGGAAATCCAATTACTGCGAAACCGCGGTCCCGGACAGCCACCAATGCTGCAAAACGAACTGGACTCAAGCGAAACGCAGGCCAGACCATCCTCCGTGGACTTGCGGGTGAAGATGGCGCTGCGGACGCCGGTTTTTTCCTGACGTGCGGTTCGCGGGTGCTGACAAGAATGGATTTGCCCGACGCCTGCCGAACGCCATTCACCGCCGGCATTGTCGTCTCTCACATTCTGCAACTGTTGCCAGCAGGCTGTCTAATCGGCCGCGGATTGTCCCTGCAGCTTTGCTCTCAGAAGTTGCGACTCCATCAACAGACGTGGTTCCAGTTCGAGCAGTCTTGCCGGGAGGTCCATACTGGTATGAATCACGGTGAGCACCACCACTGTGCTGTCGCGATAATCACACACCAGAAAATGACTGCGAACGCGGTAGAAGCTTAACCCGGGAATGCAATTGGCGTCTTGATGCAGCAACTGCGGGCATTCGCTGATTCTGTCGAGGGCTGCAGTGAAGTCGTCGAGGTACTTGTCGGCTGTCTTTCGTCTCCATTCCTTGACTGGAAATCGCTGCTCTTACAGGAGATCCGCTATCGCACGCTCAGTCAGAGCGAGGCGTACCGTACTGCCTCACCGTTTCACTGGCCTGCCTTTTTCAGAAGATGACGGAGGTCTCCCTGCCAGGCAACTGTCCGTCCGGAAACAGCATCCTGGTATCCATCCAGAATCGCATCACGAATCTGCGCCGCTTCCATCCGTTATTTCTTCTTTCTGAGCACGTCGCGGACGAACTCACTGGGAGAGGCGTACAGCGTGCCATCTCCGCAATTCCGGTCCACAAAGGATCGAAGTTCATCCGTCAGTGACAAATTCAATGTGCTGCTCATCCAGACTGCTCCGAGAAACGGCTCCCACACAGATCCATCTAAGTCTAACTGGAGCATTGTTTTATGTCAAATTTTGCCATTGGATTGTGCAACCCCTCCCGTGGTCATCGTATTCGCGGTGCCGACACACTCAGCACGGGGCCAACAGGAAACGGTCCGCTGTCCACAACTCAGGATCATTTCGCGAATGATGTTGAAGAAGTGCTTCCGACTGCGTCGGTCCAGAACAGCCATGACAAACTCACACCAGTCCAGTACAG
>JBJTPZ010000726.1:0-4686 GCA_046075365.1 Planctomycetaceae bacterium | reverse complement strand
TGACGGAGTACGGTTTATAGTTGCGCTGGAAACGCAGATAGAAGAAGTAGTCTTTGCCCTCGATCGTGGCTTTTTCTGCCAGGGTGGAATTCAGCTCGCTGACATTCTGGGACACCAGCATGGATTTCAGCACTTTTCCGTTTTTTCGATCGACAAGATCGATGAGCACGCTGCTTTGATCCATCGTGTCGTCCATCCCGGTCACCGGAGGCAGTGGCTTCACGGCAGCGAAGGACCCCAGTCCCTCATCCAGTCGTGAATCGGCGGGCGTTAAAGCTCGCAGTTCGCTGTTGCGATAGAAGCGACGAACGGCAATATCAAAGGGCAGATCTTTCAGCTCAATTTTCTGATCGGCGCTGATATCTGAGCCGGGGGCTGCATTGGGTGATTTTTCCTCTGGTGCGGCGCTGACCAGCAGTTTTTCGGGGACGACAACGACGTCATCCTTGCCGTCATTCAGTCGACTGATGATGGCCAGTTCACGAACGCGGATATCGCGGGCGTAGCTGGCGACTTCGCCTTCAGTCAGTGACAGGTTGGTTTCTTTGGCCACCAGCCCGACCTGCAGTTCGCTGATCATCAGCAGGGCGACGCCGAAGTGCAGCAGTGCGATGCCGCCGCGTTTTTCAAACAGCAGCATGGATCCCAGCAGCAGGATGACGGAGCAGGCGGAGCCTTTCATCAGCTGCCACAGAATGCGCATGGCGGACAGATCCGGCTGCACTGACGGGCCACCAATGAAGTAGTACAGGAAGGTGCCCAGCAGCACAGCACCAATGGCCGCGCGCAGCAGACGTCCTGAGAACGAGGCCTGTTTGGCAAGGAAGGCCAGTACGAGTCCGGCGACGCCCGAAAGTCCGAGGATCGCCAGCATCAGCTGCCAGATCTGACCGGGGGACAGCAGGGTGTTGCCGGATTCAACACCGGTCTGACTGTTGCCGGTGTAGACCGTCAATGCCATTACCGCGAGGCCCAGTGTGACGAATACGATGCCAGCGATGAGCTTCAGTCCGCGTGCCCGGACGCGAAAGGTCAGGGTATGAGCCGCCAGGAGATTGAACAGCATCAGCCAGCCGATGGTCCAGCCGCCTGGAAACGGGATGTAGCGAAACTGACCAAGGCTGGCAGCCAGCTTTTCGCCGCGTTCGCCAAACATGGAAGGCGGAAACAGATCCTGAACGTCGATCTTCGCGACGTAGCAGCGGAAATAGTCATCCATGACCTGCCAGACATCGCGGCGTGCCTGTGCGAGACTGCCGATGAAGACGATGACCATGCCCAGCAGAAACAGCACGACGGTCAGTTTCAGCGAGGCGAGTGCGGAGATGCCGCGGGTGAGCAGATGGGAGGCGTCGCGGGCAATCTGACGCGAGTCAGATCCGGGAACGCTGCCGGGTGCTGTCAGAGACGACATAAGGACACTCCTGAAACAAGCTGCATGGCAGGACCATGCAGCCGAGAATTTTTAGGTGATGTCCGGCCTTAGCCGGCATTCCACGACTGACAGAAACTGCGGAACTGATCCCTGACTGATCCGACTTCTTCGTTACTGCCACGCAGTTTGACCACCCACAACTTTTCCTTGTATGTCAACAGCATGCCAAGGATGGTTTCCGTGGGGCCTTTCAGTTCTACCCACTGACCGGTCAGACCTGCGAGTGGTAATGGTTCGACTGAGTTCATCAGTTCAGCGGGGGATTCCGGCTGAAGTCCGATTTGTCCGCCCCAGCGTGCCACCTGCGGAGCAATTCCGGCGGTGGCGGGCAGGTCGCTGACGGTGATACGCGTGCGACCGGACTGACCAGCCAGCCAGGCGAACTTGCTGAATTCGTCGTTCTGAGCGGATTTCCATTCACCGGGCACATCCCAGCTGAAGGGAACCGACTGATAGCGGTCACGAATGAGTTCTGAGGTGAGGATCTGCTGCTGCTCGCTTTCGGCGGTGTAACGCACGACCTGATCGGCTGAGTTGCAGCCGGAGAGGATTGTGAAAAGCAGGGCTGGCAGGATGAGAATGAGTCTGGGGATCATGGGGCAGGAGTGCCTGGAGGGAGACGAATCCGGCGAAAACGGTCAGGAATGACTCCGCAGGAATTGTAGCATTCTGCTGCCGATCGTCGCCACGACAAGGTCCGGATCTGCGGTTCCTGCACTAATCAACCATTCTGTTCCCGGTCGGGGGAATTAGTCATGCTCGAAGTCTGCGGATGTTCATTATTGGGGGGCGATTTTGCCGGTCGTGCTGGATGTTTTGAGCGGCAGAGGATTAAATTATCCCTGCTTTGGGTGCGGTGTTGCGGGTTTGTCGAGGCTCATGGGTGGCGAACGGACGCGGTTTTGGTTAACAATTGGGGTTTGCAGGGGCAGGCCGGCAACGGGCAGCCTGCGTCGGGTCACTGAAATGAGTTTAGAAAACGAGACAGCTGGAGACGGGGATGCGAATTTTGGTTGCAGCGATGCTGCTGGTGTGCGGGGCGGGACTGGCAGAGGCTCAGGAGGCTGCAAAATCTGCGCAGTCTCCTGAGAAATTCCGCGTGAAGTTTGAAACGAGCTGCGGGGATTTTGTGGTGGAAGTGCAGCGGGAATGGGCACCGCAGGGTGCTGACCGATTTCATGAGCTGGTAAAGGCTGGTTTTTATGACGAGTGTCGATTCTTTCGCGTTGTGCCGGGATTCGTGGTGCAGTGGGGGATGAATGGGGATCCTGCTGTTTATGCGAAGTGGAAGGACAAAGAGATTAAGGACGACAAGGTGACGCAGAGCAATCGTGAGGGGATGATCACGTTTGCCTCCCGCGGCCCGAATACTCGCACCTGCCAGCTGTTCATCAATCTCGCTGACAATGAGCGGCTGGATGAGCTGGGTTTTGCTCCGTTTGGGAAGGTGGTGGAAGGGCTGGATGTGGTGAAGAAGATCACTTCTGAATACGGGCAGCGGCCGCAGCAGCCGCTGATTCAGGAAGAGGGCAATGCCTACCTGAAGAAAGAATTTCCGAAGATGGATTACATCAAAAAGGCGGCCGTAGTACCGGCGGGCTGAGTGCTGCAGGGGTATGTCTGCTGTTCAGGTCAGGTTCCGTAACTGCGACGGGAGGAAAGCGTGATGAAACTGGCATTGCCCCTGTTGTGCTGGTGTCTCTGCGGTGGACTGTTGTGGGCGGATGAGCCTGCTGCCGGGAAAGCGAAACCGGCAGCCGGCCCGGACCGTTATGAGACTCGGCGGATTCACGATCCGAACGGCATCGGCAAGTTCTATATGGATCGCGAGATTGCGCATGTGATGGGCTTTGCCGGTGCCGCATGGCTTGAACGATCGACTCGCGAAGAGGAAGAGCGTCTGACGCTGCTGATTCGTTCGCTGCGACTGAAGCCCGGTGACGTGGTAGCGGATATTGGTGCCGGCAGCGGTGTGATTTCGATACTGATGGCAGAACCCATTTTGCCGGGTGGCCGGGTCCTGGCGGTTGATGTACAGCAGGAGATGCTGGATCGGCTGAAGGCGTACTGCAGCCAACTGGGTGTGGAGAACGTAGAGCCGATCAGGGGGTCTCAGAAACGCAGCGGGCTGAAGCCTGCCAGTGTGGATCTGGCGATCATGGTGGATGTGTACCATGAGTTTGAGTATCCGTACGAGATGCTGCAGGATATTTCGAAGGCGCTGAAACCTGGCGGTCGTCTGGTGTTTGTGGAGTATCGCAAGGAGGATCCGGCGGTACCGATCAAGGAAGTCCACAAGATGACTCAGGCGCAGGTTCGTCTGGAGGCTGAGCAGCAGGAATTTGGTCTGTCATGGCTGGAGACGGTGCATGTGCTGCCGCTGCAGCACGTGATCATTTTCCAGAAGCAGGCAGCAGAGAAGTGAGAGCTTGCAGGTTTGTGCGTTTAGGCTTTGGGCTCTTCGTCGGGGGCCGCCGGGACAGTGTCGGCTGGTGTTTTGGCTGATCGGCTTTTGGGGTTGAGCCGATCAAGAATTCCATTGACGAAGGCGGCTGAGTTTTCTGATCCGAATTCGCGAGCGATTTCGACAGCTTCATTGATGGCGACGGCAGCCGGCGTGCCTTCGTGCAGCATTTCGTACAGTCCCAGCCTGATCACATTGCGATCGGTGATGGCCATGCGTTCAAGACGCCAGTTGTGAGCTGTCTGGCGAATCTGCTGATCGAGTTTGCCGCGCTGCTGACGGATTCCGTCGAGGATGCGGCGGATGAAGCTGCGGAGCTGCGGGTCTTTGAATTCGAGTGCTGCCTGGTGATCGATGCGCTGAGCATCAGCGTCGGGGTTTTGGTCCAGGAGGAAGAGCATCTGGAGGATAAAGCGACGGGCTTCGGAGCGACCGGACATCAGAGAAAGCTCAAAAAAAGCGGATTCAGCCATGTTTCAGGCAGAATCCGCGGTGCTTGACAGCGGGGACGGTGGGTGCCTGGCGGGGAGGGGAAGGTCAGGGGGTCAGTTCCAGGTCAATCACGTTCTCGCCGCCATCTGCATTGACGACACCGAACAGTCCGGAGGTGGCTGGATCGGAGTACTTTGCGGGCAGGTTGGATTTAGGTTTGGGCATGGTGTCCTGGCCGATTCCGGGCGGCTGATACTCGGGACTTTCCGTATCGGCGATTGCGGGGGTGGTAGCCGGAGGCGGGATATCGACGACTTTGATGGAGTGTTTGCCTTCGACGGCGCCGTCATTGGCT
>JBJTPZ010000725.1:0-3984 GCA_046075365.1 Planctomycetaceae bacterium | reverse complement strand
CAGCCACGAAAAAAAATGTCAGAAACATCGCGAGATCCGGAAAGGAGGAAAGAGGAACAAGGAACGAGGAACTGCTCACTGGCTTACTGGCTTACTAACCACTGACCACTATTCCTGTGCGTTGCCATTCGCGGCTTCGCGTGAGCCAAACTGCCCACAGTGCAGCAAAAGGACAGATCTCTGGCTGGAAAGCCCGAGCTACGGAAAGACACTACCCGCGGACTCCCGTCCGCGGCTCGCCATACCGAAAACCGAAAAACGAAAACCGAAAACTAACCACTAACCACTAACTCACCGCCGGATCCGGTACAACGCAGGATCCACGTGCGGCTTCGCTCCAGTTATCAGCTCCGATACCAGCTTTCCTGTCCCCGTGCCCATCGAAATCCCCAGCATGCTGTGACCAGCCGCAATCCACACGTTCCCATACCGCGGCGAACGGTCAATGTAAGGAATCCCGTCCGCCGTCATCGGACGCCAGCCATACCACTCCTCCTCAACAGGCTCCGCCGTCGGCTCATGCAAATATTCAGCCGCACCCGAACGCAGGTAATTCAAACGAGCCCTGTTGAGGCTGGTGTCGTATCCCGAAAATTCCATCGTGCTGCCCACACGATAGCCTTCTTCAAAAGGAGTAATCGCGACATGACACTCCTCCAGAATCATCGGATACTTCGGACACAGCTTCGGTCGCGCCATCGTAATCGAATAACCCTTGCCCGGCTGAATCGGCAGCTTCACTCCCAGCGACTGCTGCAACAGCGGAGCCCACGCGCCGACTGCCACCACAAAGTTGTCCGCCGTCAATGTCTCACCCGTGGTCTCCACTGCCAGCGCTCGCCCATTGCCGCCCGCAAACGACTTCATCGCCGTCTGCTCCAGTACACGCACTCCCGCTGCCGTGATAATTCGCTTCAGCTCACTCATCAGCTTGCCCGGACGCAAATGCGCATCACAGCGATACAGCCAGGCACCCGCCAGTCCAGGCTTCAAGGCCGGCTCCAGCGCCGTCAGCGCGGCACCAGCAAATGGCTCCGCCGGCATGTCGAAATGCTTCCGCAGCCACGCATCACTCTCCGCATACGCGTCAAACTCATGCTGGTCCCGAAACACAAACAATAACCCGTCCGTCTTCCAGTCCACCAGCATGTTCTGCTGCTCAAAAACTTCGCGATACAAAGCCGCCGAAGACTGCAGCAGCGGATGACAGGCCTTGCCCGCCTCCATCATCGCCCGCGAATTGCAGCGCAATGCAAACTTCAGCAGCCACGGCGCCAGCATCGTCAGCTTCGCCGGGTTGATCCGCAGGGCCGTCTGAGTCGTCAGCATGCCCTTCAGACCCTTCAGCACCTGGCCCGGTCGAGCCAGCGGGATCACATGACTGGGACTGACATAACCACAGTTGCCGTGCGAACACTGCTTCCCAAACTGACTCTGCTCAATCAAAGTCACACGATGGCCAGCCTGAGCCAGATACCAGGCCGTAAAACCACCAATCACACCACCACCAATCACCACCGTATGCTGCACACCACTCATCGCCAACCCCGCATCTCAGTCACTGGCCAGTACCGCCAACAGAACCGCCCGCTGCAGCCACAAAACAGCAGCAGATCAGCCCCAGTATCTTACTCACCAGGCCCAGCTTCGCAGGTCCAGGCTGCTCAGATTGAACGAATTCCATGGCAAAAGGGATCCGATTCCTGCAGAATCAGCCGCGACTCGCCAGTCACCCACGCAGACCCCGTAATCGTCGGAATCACCACCGGACCCGCACCAGACTCGACACAACCCGCTGCACCCTGCACACCAGACAGCTCTGAACCACTCGCCGGCTGCCAGCTGCCCTCAAACACACTCCCCACAATACTCTCCTGACGCCAAATCGCCCCCGCAGCCAGACGCCCGTCAGCCGCCAGACACGCCAGCTTCGCACTGGTACCAGTGCCACAAGGTGACCGGTCGTAAGCACCACCCGGACACATCACAAAATTTCGACTGTCCGCCACACCTGATGACGCCGGACCAAACAGCTCAATGTGATCAATCACGCCACCACCAGCACCCGTGACCCCCGACCGCTCCAGTGCCCCCCGAATCTCCAGCGCATATGCCGATAAACCCTGCCAGTCACGCAGCTCCAGTGACCGACCATGACGACTCACCAGATAAAACCAGTTGCCACCCCACGCAATGTCACCACTCACCTCCTCGCCACTCGACAACTGCACCACAACTCCACTGCGATAACGCCACGACGGCACGTTCCGCAAACGCACCCGATTCGCGTCCAGCAGCTCCGCTTCCACAATGCCAACAGGAGTCTCCACGCGAGTCACACCGGGACGAACTCGACCCAGCCAGTACAGCGTCGACATCAAACCAATCGTCCCGTGCCCGCACATGTGCAGATAACCGGCGTTGTTGAAGAAAATAATCCCCACATCACAGCTGCGATCATAAGGCTCACACAACAACCCGCCCACCAGCACGTCGGAACCACGAGGCTCATTGATGACCGCCGATCGATAACCGTCATACCGGTCACGCAGCAGCTGCAAACGCTCACTCAGCGGACCACTGCCCAGATCCGGACCACCACCGATGATGATTCGAGTCGGCTCGCCACCCGTATGAGAATCCACGACCTGCAGAATTACATCTGACATCTTCGTCTCCCCCCCCTCACCACTCACCCCTCACCCCTCACCCGCAACACAACACCCCAACAGCCCAACAGCCTCACCCACACCCACACCCACACCCGCGGACTGCCGTCCGCGGCTCGCCATACCGAAAACTGAAAACTGAATCCCAACCCTGAGTCATTCTGCCCACCCGGACAACCGCCGGCAAGGAAACTCCCCGCGGTTCGAATTAAATCGAGTACGAGTACGAAAAACGCAAAAAACATCCCCCCCCAAAAAAACTTCCCCTCGTACTCGTACTCAGTGAAACGGTACTCGTACTCGTACTCGAAAACCGCCCGCTGATCACTGACCTTTGCGTTTCCCTTCGCGGCTTCGCGGCTTCGCGGCTTCGCGTGAGCCAAACCGCCCCCAAAGCAACCTCCACAGACGCCCCAGACGCCAGACGCAGTGCTCGGGCTGGAAAGCCCGAGCTACGAAGAAAACCACCCGCGGACTGCCGTCCGCGGCTCGCCTCACCGAAAACCGAAAACTGACTCCAACTCGTACTCGAAAAAATACCCCGTGTCGACACTGCACCCCGCTGCTGCCATCTCACCCCGCCGCTGCATGCACCGCACGAGGCTGCTCGCTGCGAAGTCATTCGATTACGAGCACGATTACGAGCACGAGCACGAAAAATCGCACGAGCCACTACCGGAAAGCCGCACTCAAAAACCGCCGCCCTCCAACTTTCGCGGCTTCGCGGCTTCGCGTGAGACAAACATTCTGCAAGTCGTCTGACCACCAATCCCCCCCTCGCCCCCGTGAAACGGGGGAGAGGGGACGGGGGTGAGGGGGCCACACCCCACAAAAAATCTCAGCTCGTACTCGTACTCAGTCCGCCCTGGCGGACGGTACTCGTACTCGTACTCGAAAAAAACACCCCTGTCGCCCCTGCACCCCGCCGCTGCCATCTCACCCCGCCGCTGCATGCACCGCACGAGGCTGCTCGCTGCGAAATCATTCGAGTACGAGTACGAGTACGAGTACGAGTACGAGCACGAGCACGAGCACGAAAAATCGCAGGAGACACTCGATACAACTAATCGCGGAGAGCCCCACGCAAAACCGCAACCCTTCGCCGCCCTCCAACTTTCGCGGCTTCGCGGCTTCGCGTGAGACAAACATTCTACCACCAATCCCCCCTCGCCCCCGTGGAGATCGTGCAGCTTTTAAGTCGAATGGCAATCAGGAATTGAGGCAAAAAAAATGACCTTCGTGTTGCTTGCGAATTCGCGCAGAATGCGCGTGGATCAATAACCCACAAACAATCACGGAGGTCGTTGTGAGTGTA
>JBJTPZ010000724.1:0-2934 GCA_046075365.1 Planctomycetaceae bacterium | reverse complement strand
CCACTGATCACTGTCCGTCTTCTGATTTTCGGAGAGTGCCGCGGCGGTAGGCGCCGGCCATGGCGCGGGGGACTTCGGCTTCCGACAGTACGACTTCGGCCTGGTTTTCCTGGGTCAGGGCACGCATTTCCTGTTCATGAGCCACCGCTGCAGCGCGGCGTTCTTCAGCGTGAGCACGAGCGATGCGCATGTCGGCTTCGGCCTGATCGGCCTGCAGACGGGCTCCCACGTTGTCGCCCACGTCGATGTCAGCGATGTCGATCGAGACAATTTCATAGGCGGTCTGTGAATCCAGTCCTTTGGCCAGCACGGCTTTGGCAATCAGCATCGGGTTCGCCAGCACTTCCTTGTGCGTTTCGCAGGATCCGATGGCCGAGACGATGCCCTCGCCGACGCGAGCGATCACGGTTTCTTCCGTGGCGCCGCCAATCAGCTGCGAAATATTGGTCCGCACTGTGACTCGCGCCTTGGCTTTCAGCTGAATCCCGTCCTTGGCGATGCCGTCCAGTGTAGGGCGGGCACTGCGAGCAGGGTCGGGGCAGTCAATGACTTTGGTACGAACGCTGGTCTGCACCGCTTCCAGCACGTTTCGTCCGGCAAGGTCGATGGCTGCTGCAGTGTTCCAGTCGAGATCAATCTGAGCTTTGTGGGCAGCAATCATCGCGCGCACAATCAGCGGGACTTTACCTCCGGCCAGCATGTGGGATTCCATGGCCACTGTTGACATTTCACTGGCCAGCCCGGCCTGCACGGCGTTGATGCGGCAGTCGACGATCACTTCCGGGTTGATGCGTTTGAGTTTCATGACGACCAGCTGAACGGGTCCGATGGAGGCACCGGACATCCAGGCGCGAAACCACAGGCGAGCTACCGTGGCGAACATGATGGCAAACACCAGCAGCACGAGGCCAAAAATTGCGGCCAGAGACATCAGCAGTACGCTGCCGAAGGCCATAGGTTCCGCGCCCGCCTGTGCCAGCATCAGCCCGCTGCAGATCGTCATAATTGCAAGCTCCTGTGGTGACTGCCTGAAAACAAACTGAGAGGCGACTGACGCTGCAGGTGGTCAGTCGCCTGTGTGACGGCCCTGAACTGATCAGGGAGTCGGCTGCGGGGAATAGTCGGTCAGCTTCATGTAGACAGATTCGACCTTGTCGACGATCTTGCCGTTTCGCTGCGTTTCTTCAGCCACTTTTTTCCATTCGGGATCATTGCGGAACGCAGCCCATGAGGCTTCTGCTGCGGCTTTGTCCTTGTGAGCAATGACGTAGATCAAAGTATTGGGCTTATCGACGGGAGTCCAGTACATGATGTTTTTCATGCCATGCTTTTCGAACAGCTTCATGGTGTGCTGGCGAAAGCGGTTGTTCAGTTCTTCGAGTTTGCCTTCCGGCGCGTAGTAAGTTCGCAGTTCGTACAGCATTCCCGATCCTTTTGGCTTTTCGTCTGCTGCGTGGGCCGAAAGCAGTGCGCTGCTGCCGGCGATTACAGCGGAAATACCCACAATGACACCTGCCCAGAATGACTGTCCTGCAATCATTCCCGACCACCCTGAACGCGCCATAACCGTGACTTCCTGAAGGGGGACAAATCCGAGTAACCGCGGCAGTGCTGTGACGACCGGCGGGCCGGTCCGGCCGTGTTGCCGGACAAAGCGACCGCGACTGTCTGAGCATAGTAACAGCTTTGGGCGGGTTGTCAGTCGAGTGGCGGTGGAAAACCGCAGGTCGTGAGAAAGCTGTTGCGGAGGGCGGCTGCGGGACCGGGCGGCGAGGGGTGCCACGGATGTTTTTTCGCCACGGATTTTTTCGCCACGGATTTTTTTTGCCACGGATTTTTTTGCCACGGATTTTTTTCGCCACGGATGAACACGGATTTCCACGGATAAACGCAGCGGGTGGGGGGCATTTTGCTTTGCCAGGGAACGGCGATTATGTAGCTCGGGCTTTCCAGCCCGAGATCTGTTCGGGCGGTTTTTGCACTGCCGATGAGCGCTGATGACGAGGTACAGTGGCGAGCCGTGGACGGGAGTCTGCGGGTGTGCGAGTTGGTACGCGGCGGGGTGTTTTCGAGCACGAGCACGAGCACGAGCACGAGCACGAGGATGAGGATGAGGATGATTTTATTGCACCGGTGATGAACGCGAATGGACGACACTGGGGCAGCTGCTTTACAGACGGTTTGTCTCACGCGAAGCCGCGAAGCCGCGAAGGGGAACGCAGAGGGGTGAGGGCGGTAACTGGCGATCTGTCTGCCGCACCCGGTTCGCCCGGTGGCGATTCCGTAGCTCGGGCTTTCCAGCCCGAGATCTGTTACTTGCGTTTTTGCATCGCTGATGATCGCTGAGGGCGGTTACGGTGGCGAGCCGCGGACGGGAGTCCGCGGGTGTGCGATTTGGTACGCGGCGGGGTGTTTTCGAGCACGAGCACGAGCACGAGCACGAGCACGAGGATGATTTTTTTGCACCGGTGATGAACGCGAATGGACGACACTGGGGCACCTGCTATACAGACGGCTGGTCTCACGCGAAGCCGCGAAGCCGCGAAGGGGAACGCAGAGGGGTGAGGGCGGTAACTGGCGATCTGTCTGCCGCACCCGGTTCGCCCGGTGGCGATTTCGTAGCTCGGGCTTTCCAGCCCGAGATCTGTTACTTGCGTTTTTGCATCGCTGATGATCGCTGAGGGCGGGTACGGTGGCGAGCCGCGGACGGGAGTCCGAGAGTTCGCGATTTGGGTTGCGGCGGGGTGTTTTCGAGCACGAGCACGAGCACGAGCACGAGCACGAGGAAGGGGATGGGGGCGGTTACGAGTACGAGTACGGGGACGGGGTGAGGAGAGTCTGAATCGCTGGGGGGGGGAATCGGTTTTTCTCTGTGGCCTGGGTGTCTTCCTGAGACTCACCCATTGTCATTGGCTGCGGGGGACGGGGGGGGCA
>JBJTPZ010000723.1:0-2470 GCA_046075365.1 Planctomycetaceae bacterium | reverse complement strand
GTAAGTTCACCGAGCGGGACCAGAGGCCAGTCGTCATTTGCCATAACCCAGCCCCCTCAGGTTGGCCCTAATGGCCTGTTCCAGCCTTTCCGATTCCGCAAACTGCCCGTTCAATTCAGCGACCAGTCGCGACATCTTTTCCTCAAAGGGTTCGCCGTCCGTTTCCACCTCTTCCGCCCCCACATAACGCCCGGGTGTCAGCACATGGCCGTGCCCCGCAATTTCTGCAGTGGTGGCGGACTTGCAGAAGCCGGCAGTGTCTGCGTAAGCCCCAGCGTTCTTTTCCCCTCGCCAGGCATGGTACGTGGTCACAATCTTCTGAATGTCCGTGTCAGTCAGCTCGCGATGCACGCGGTCAATCAGCGTTCCCAGCCGGCGAGCATCGATAAACAACGTCTCGCCTTTTCGTCTGCGACGTTTGGGCTCAGCCTTGCTCTTGGTCAAAAACCACAGACATACCGGAATCTGTGTGCTGTAGAACAGCTGACCGGGCAGGGCCACCATGCAGTCCACAAGGTCCGCCTCAATCAAGGCCCGCCGAATGTCGCCCTCGCCCGACTGATTCGATGACATACTGCCGTTCGCCAGCACAAAGCCCGCCATACCGGTTGGCGCCAGATGATGAATGAAATGCTGCACCCACGCGAAGTTCGCATTGCCCTTCGGAGGCACTCCGTACTTCCAGCGCACGTCGTCGTCCTTCCGGAACCAGTCGGAATCGTTGAACGGCGGATTCGCCAGCACGAAGTCCGCCTTCAGGTCCGCATGCAGGTCGCGACGAAATGTGTCCGCATGCTCCGCACCAAAGTCAGCTTCAATCCCCCGCAGCGCCAGATTCATAATCGCCAGCCGCCGCGTCGTCGGGTTGCTTTCCTGTCCGTAAACACTGATGTCGCCCAGCTTTCCCCCGTGCGACTCAACAAACTTCTCGGACTGTACAAACATCCCGCCCGATCCACAGGCCGGGTCATAGATACGGCCTTTGTACGGCGCCAGCATTTCCACCAGCAGTCGCACAACGCACGAGGGCGTGTAAAACTGTCCGCCGTTCTTGCCTTCCGCACTGGCAAACTGCGTCAGAAAATACTCGAACACCCGCCCCAGCAGGTCCTTCGAGCGGCTGGCGACATCCACCAGCTGGATGCTGCCGATCAGATCAATCAGCTCTCCCAGCCGGTGCTTGTCCAGATCGGCGCGACCGTAGTTCTTGTTCAGCGCACCCTTCAGCCGCGGATTGTCCCGCTCCAGCGCAACCATCGCATCATCAACGTCCTTGCCGATACTGGGCTGTTTCGCCTGTGCCTGTAAATGCGCCCAGCGGGCTTCCTTCGGGACCCAGAACACATTCGCCGCAAGATACTCGTCTTTGTCCTCCGGATTGGCCCCGGCGAAATCGCCCTCGCCTGCCACCAGCCGGGCACGATGCTCTTCGAAGGTGTCCGAAATGTACTTGAGGAAGATCAGCCCAAGCACCACGTGCTTGTACTCCGCCGCATCCATGTTGTTCCGCAGCTTGTCAGCCGCCAGCCACAACTTGGCTTCAAAGCCCAGATTGGCTGAACTGTCGGTTTTGGCCGCTTTGGCCGCCTTCTTTGCCATGCTTTTGAAATTCCTTGAGCACCAGCCGGTATGCTTTGTATTCAGAACACGTATTCGGATCGCTGTATCATTGCGCTGCAGCACAGCTTTGCATTGCGTGCAGGCAGGCTGCCGGCCCCGCCGGTCCGATCGCAGCCCCCACCTGCCGAATGATCCACCAGTTTTCGACAAACGGTGAAACGCCGGCGGGTCTGCAGTACAGGAATAGTGGCAGCCGAATATCGACGCCGGCAGCCAAAGCCCGGCGACTGAGCAGTGGATCCGGGTGGTCGTTGATGTTCATGACTCGTTTTCTCAATCCATCGCGTATTCCGGGTGGCCATTTTCCCGCCCTGCAGCATAACCACAAATGGCAAAAAAAACAGCCATTCCTGCGGACGACGCTAAACCGATCCACCGCGTGCCAGGTGGTCGGACAATGCGCTGTCCAACCACGCTTCTCCCACTCCGCCACCATCCCACCGCTGAAAATCGCAGAAAAGCGGTCACCCGGCGTGTGCTGCACATGTGCGTCGTGCTGGAGAGTCTGCAAAATACCGGAACGCCCCTGCTGGATCACATTCAGATGGACAGGCTGGAACAAAGACAGGCCGTGAGCGGAACTATTGCTCCAGCGGTCAGGCGGATTGACTCTCAGATTACCGGTTTTTTCCTCACAGAGTTCCTTTCCGCCACACTTACGTGTCAATATCCCCGAATGCAGCCTATAGTTGCCTTCCAACACGATCCGTAAAGGAGCAACATGACTGGACAGATCTACCTGCTGGAAGACCACGACAGACTGCTTGAGATGCGTGAGGCGACTTACGATTCTGAATCACTGCTGCAGGAATTGCTGGCCAAATATCCCAGCCTCCTCGCTGGTGAGCAG
>JBJTPZ010000722.1:0-5498 GCA_046075365.1 Planctomycetaceae bacterium | reverse complement strand
GCGGAACGGGCTTTTCATGACGGCGCCAGCCGGGGCTGTGAAGCCCTCGGGCTTGTCTTTTGGTCCGATCATCTGACCGTGCAGGCGTTCCAGTTCCGGTTTGTAGTCAAACAGGTCCATGGGGCTGGCCCCGCCGGTCATAAACAGCTGGATTACGCGGCGAACTGGCGCCGGTCGCTGCGGCGGCTTTGTGGCAGTGTTCTGCGGCGGGACGGGGCGTGTTTCATCGGCTGCCAGCAGATCTGTGAGCGCGGTGAGTGCGAAGCCGCCCCCAATTTCGGCCAGCATTGAGCGGCGGGGAATGCCGAGGGGGGGAAGCCGTTTTGAGATGTGGCGAGACATGACTTGAGTCTGACGGACGTGAGACGGAGGGAGGCGGCAGTGGCGGGGGCGAGATTCGAACGATTCGTGGATGCAGGAATTACAAGGTGTGGGACGAGCAAATGCAAGTGCTGAGGTTGACAGAAGGGGCGGTGGGCGGGGCGGTTTGAGCGGCGAAAACTGCTGGTTCTGATTGCCGCCGGGCGGGCCGCATGTTCGCTGCAATCGTGAAAGTCGCCATAAACCTCCCAGTTGTGCGGATCGATTTAAGCCGTGTATCCCGGAATTTCGAAGTTAGAGACAGCGAGGCCTGACTGCGCCGCGCGAGCCGAGCGGATGTTTGTTTCTGCGAGTTGCCGGGGAATTGAGGGGAGTTGCGGAGATGCCAATACGAAATCTTTGTCGGCTGGCTGCTGTGGTGTGTGTGCTGGCGGGGGAGTTGGCGTCAGCTCAGCAGTCCGGGCTGTCGGAGCGGATGCGGCAGCAGGCGGTCAGGCCGCCGCAGCGGCACAGTTCCAGTTCGCGGGTGACAACGTTTTCGGGGGTTCAGCCGGCTGCGGCAGATCCTGTGATTCGGCAGGTGCCGATGCGAGAGAAGATTCGTCCGGCGGTGCTGACGAGGGAGCTGCCGGCAGATGCGGGAGTGGCGGCTGCCGGCGGGCGGCCGATTGAGCTCATGGGGTTTAGTGGCGAGGAGGCTGATGCCAGCGAATTTTTGGAGACGCTGGAGACTCCGCCGCCGCAGGCTCGAGTAACGAAGCGAACTGCCCCGGCGGTCGCTGAGTCCGGTGCTGGTGCGGGCGGGAAGGTGCGGAAGCCGGTGAGTCGTCCGGCGGCTGCGAAGGCCCCGGCGGCTGCACGTGCCCCGGCGGTTGCGGAACGATCAGTGGCTGTGGAGGGTTCGGCGGTTGCTGCAGCGGGTCCGCAGCAGCCGATGGCTTCCATGGAGTGGGTGTATCCCACAGAGATGACTCCGGGTGTCGAATGCACTGTGCGTTTGGTTGTGCGGAATTCCGGGTCAGCCACTTTGTTTGGGGCGGTGGCTGATGTGTTGTGTCCGACGGATGTGGAGCTGCTGGAGACAAATCCGGCGGCAGAGCCGTCTGCCGAGGGCGAGCTGAGCTGGCCGCTGGGCAGTTTGCGGTCTGGTGAAACTCGTGAAATTTCCCTGCGGATCCGTCCGCAGTCTGCTGGTGAGCAGCATCTGGAAGCATCCCTTTCGCTGCGGGCGGCTGCGGTATGTCGGCTGAATATTACTGAGCCGGGTCTGGAGTTGTCGGTGGTGGCTGCGGGAGATTCTGAGCTGGGACAGCAGACTTCAGTGATGGTGGAAGTGAGTAATCCGGGATCGGGGAGGGCGGAGGATGTGGTGCTGGTGGCCAGTTTGCCGGAGGGGCTGGAGCACAAGTCGGGAGCGGTCGTGACAGTTGACATTGGCTCGCTGAGTCCCGGGGAATCGAGGAAGGTTCGACTTTCAATGACGGCAACCGCTGGCGGCCTGCAGCGGATTGAGCTGAAGGCGGCGGGGGCGGGTGAATTACTGGCGGAGGCGACTGCGAATGTGAATGTTGCTGCCCCGCAGCTGCAGCTGGTGCTGCAGACTCCTGACCAGGAGATTGCGGGGCAGTCGGGCAGTTATGTGCTGCAGCTGGAAAACACCGGTGTCGTAGCGACCTCCAACGTGCGGGCTCGTTATGTGCTGCCGGCGGGATTTGAGTTTGTGTCGGCGGACCGCGGGGGGCGATACCTTGCGGCGGAACGCTGTGTGGAGTGGTTTGTGGGGACGGTGAATTCGGGTGAGATGACAGAGTTTACGGCAGTGCTGCAGGCCGGCAGGAGCGGTCGCAGTGTTCATCATGTGACAGCGCAGACGGACTTCGGTGCGCTGGCAGCGGCTGAGGAAGTGACAGAGGTGGAGGGCAGTGCGGATCTGGAACTGGAACTGGCGACGGTGTCTGTGGGCGGGGCTGCAGGAAGCGTGTTGAAGTCAGGTCAGCAGACGACGCTGCGAGTGCTGATTCGCAATACGGGCAGCGAGCCGGCGCGGTCTGTGGGGATGTCGTGTGAGCTGCCGGCGGGGATGACGCTGATTGATGTGGAGGGGCCGTCGGACTATATCGCGGAGAACGGTGTGCTGGTCTTCAGGTCTCTGCCCGAGATTTCTGCCGGCAAGGCGGCTGAGTTTTTGCTGCAGGTTCGCTGCAGTCGGGTGGGAACTCACAGCAGCCGCATTCGAGTGGCCAGTGCTTCAACGGCTCAGCCGGTCATTGGCGAGCTGCGGGCTGAGGTTCAGCCCTGATGGCTGGGCAGTCTGGTGGGGGGAGGCGGGATCGCCGCGAAGTGGAGCGGTCGATTGGTGAGTCTTATCGAACGGCGCATGAGCTGTTGTCGGCATCGCTCTGGGCGGGCCTGCTGACGTATGGAGGTTACTGGCTGGACGGGCGTTATGGCTGTTTGCCGCTGCTGACAGTCTGTGGTGGTTTATTGGGAACAGTCTCAGCGGTTTTGGCCGTGCGGCAGGTTGTGCGGCGGATGGAAGAGCAGGCGGCGCGAGAGCAGGCGGCGCGAGAGAAGGCGCAGCGGCAGAATTCTGGCTGAGGCGGGTGAAAACCGGGTTCGCACGATTGCGATCTGGTGGGGAATACCTTTAATGCTGCTGGCTGCAGCTGGCGACTGTTGCGAACTTGCGGCGCGGAAAGCGGGTTTTCGGAGGTATTGCGTGGCTGGTGCAGACGGAAATCGCGGGGGTGTGCGGCAGTTTGCGGCATCAGCCTTCAATCTGTTGATTTTGTCACTGGGTTTGTGGGTATTGAGCTGGTGGCCGGCGAACGTGCTGGGTTCTGCGTCCGGTGTCCGCTGGATGACGGTGGCGTTACTGATTGTGGCTATTCCTGGATTTATCAATCTGCTGGTCTCGGCATTGCCGATTCTGCAGGACCCCTTAAAGTCCATGCTGGCTCAGATGTCCCTCAGGGTCGCAGTGCTGCTGCTGGCAGTTCTCTGCGTGAAAACTCAGTGGCCGCAGGTGGGGATTTCACTGTTTTACGGGTGGCTGATGGGGTTTTACCTTGTCAGTCTGACCTTTGAGTCCTGGGAGTTCAGCCGTCTTGTGCGGCGTCGGTAGTGAGTGCTGGTCCGGCAAAGTTTGGCTGTTGGTGGTCCGGCAGGTGCCTGCCGGGGCTCTCGAATTCGGGATTTCTTTTCCGCCTTTGGCTGTAAGTGTCGATTGACTGGAAATTATTAGCTCGGCCTGAGAAAACAGTGGTAGTGTGCGTCTCGGGAACAGCAGTCTGCAAATTCGGGTCAGTGTATTTGGCGGAATCGATCGCAAGATGAGTGCTGAAGACCATTTTCATCACGTTCGCGATTTCGGCTACTTTGAAGTGCCGAGTTTCCTGACCTCATCACATGCGTACGCGTCTGCCGGTGACGTGCCCTGGTATGTGAAGCACATGCTGCATCTCGGTCAGGACGCTTCCCTTGATGAAATCAACCACAGTCTGGTTGGCAAGGTCCTGATTCCTCAGCCGTTTGCGGGCACTTACGAGCATCGCGGCCTGATCATTACCAAGTTTATGGTGCTGCAGGTTGTAGTGCTGGTCTTGTGTCTGCTGATTTTCCGTGGCCTTGCGTCCCGGATTCGTTCCGGTCAGCCTGCACAGGGCCGATTCTGGAATTTCTGGGAAGCATTTGCTCTGGTGATTCGTGACCAGGTGGTTCGTCCCACCATCGGCGATCATTCGCATGATCACGGCCATGAAAATCACGGCGATGCGGGTCACGGACATGATAATCATGGGCATGATAATCATGGGCATGCTCATGCGGGTCACGGTCATCATGCTGCACCGACTGGTGGTCATCCGGCGGATCGTTATCTGCCATTTGTCTGGAGTTGTTTTTTCTACATTTTGTTCTGCAACCTGCTGGGTGCGGTTCCTTCGCTGGGATCTGCGACGGGCAACATCAATGTGACCGTTGCATTGGCTGGCACAGCGTTTCTCGCCAGTTTCGTCTACGGTGTGCAGGCGATGGGTGTGGGCGGTTTCTTTGCCAACCTGATTCCCAACTCGGGTATGACGGGCGTCGGCAATCTGGCGATGTCGGCTCTGATGTTTCCGATTGAGCTGATGGGATTTGTGATTAAGCACACAATTCTGGCGTTGCGACTGTTTGGAAACATCATGGGTGGTCACACGGCTCTTGGTGTGATCCTTGGGTTTATTGGTTCGGCTGCCAAAGGCTCTTTTGCTCTGTGGAGCGTTGTGACTGTTTGCAGTGTGCTGGGACAGATTGGTGTAGGCTTGCTGGAGCTGCTGGTGGCAGTTCTGCAGGCATATGTGTTTTCGTTTCTTGCAACGATTTTCATCTCGGGTGCCATTCACAAGCATTAACAATGCTGTTGAGTTGCGTGTCGGGATTTTTCGAAGTTGTAGCCTGTCGGCTGTTGGGGCAGGTGGTTTGCAGACCTGGGTAGTTTCTGACTAAGAGGAGTTTGTTGTGGCTCAGATCCTGAAGTTTGCGATGATGTTCGTTTGTGCGATCGTGGCTCTGACTGTGCCGGCAATGGCCCAGGAAGCTCCTGCTGCAGGTGCAGCCGTCGCCAGTGGCGCAGCACTGATCAACCTGACCGGCACATTTGGTGCTGGTCTGGTTGTGATCGGTGCGGGCCTGGGAATTTCCCGCCTGTCTGCCGCTGCATTCGAGAGCATGGCTCGCCAGCCGGAAGTTGCCGGCGACATTCGCGGTGCGATGGTGATCGTTGCGGCGATGATTGAAGGTGCTGCTGTGATTGGTCTGATCGTTTGTATGATTAAGTGATCAGGCTCGCTGTTTTGGCTGATCTCGGTTGCTGCCTGTCTGATGTCGTCTGTGTTCGGGGTATCTGCAATGATTTCCGCGGGTAAAATCGCCGGTAAGTTACGGCCTGCAGGTCTGGTTTTTCTGCTGGCGTTTGCTGTTTTTGCGTGCGGTGTTCCGACTTTGTCGGTGGCTGCCGCTGCAGACAGCGGCGCTGCGGGCGAGCATGAAGGCGGCGGTCACCCGACCGGGGTTCCAATGAATCTCACGGGCGACCTTGCCCTGTGGTCGTTCATTACGTTCCTGCTGTTTCTGACGGTTCTGGGCAAGTTTGCGTGGAAGCCGTTGATTGAGGGGCTGGACAAACGCGAGGCGGG
>JBJTPZ010000721.1:0-2696 GCA_046075365.1 Planctomycetaceae bacterium | reverse complement strand
GGACCGCTGCCCTTTGTGCTTCCCTTCGCGGCTTCGCGGCTTCGCGTGAGCCAAACCGCCTGCTACTCGCCTGACCACAAATCCTCCCCTCGCCCCCGTGAAACGGGGGAGAGGGGTCGGGGGTGAGGGGGCCACCCACCCCCCCAAAAAAAATCACCCCACCATTAGCCACGTCAAACGCCAAAGTAACCGAATGCCCACCATACACCCCACGAACACCATGCAAACCAGTCCAAACTCACACCCGCAGACTCCCGTCCGCGGCTCGCCAAACCGAAAACCGAAAAACGAAAACCGAAAACCGACCACTGCCTATTCCTTCGCGGCTTCACGTGAGACCAGCTGCCTGCAAACCAACCGCATCGCCACAGGACTGTTTCTCGATCGCCATTAAACTGCCGGCGCGAAGCCAGTCCGGGACACGATGCTCAACAAGGCGATCGCTCCGAGCACCCGGGACGCTGCCAGGAGACTTCAATTCCTAAAATGCATCCTGCTTCGATCTCGTAGTAGCATCCCTGCTCGAAGTCAGGCCCGAGATTAAAGCTGCGGACTTCCGGTCGCAAAGCTCGTGGAATGTCACAGACGCGGAGGATGAAGTTAGAATAATTGTGGCCGCAGATCAGAAACTGCACCACACCGGTACCTGTATGCTCCCATCAGCGGCTGCCGCGGCCTGGCAGCTGAAGCTGGAGGTTAGGCTTTGCCTTCGGTGAGCGTGTAAGAGACATTTTTCTCGTGAACAGTCACAATGCCAAGGCGCTGGAGTTCTGCAAGAAGCTCAGCAAGCTGGTCTTCCGACATTTGCTTCCGAAAGAGCGAAGAAAGAGTGCTGGCGAGAGCCTTGACGGTGCGTGGTCTTGAGGCCCCGCGCTGTCGCAGGTTCACGACAACCGCGCTGACCCTCGCTGAGAGGCTCTGCGTGTTTGTCGCCTTCAGTGGCGGGATGTCGTCAATCGACCTTGACCGAACAACAGACACCCTCTTCGCCTTCAGGTGCTGAATCAGCGGGTCAAAGCCTGCATCTTTTGAGATGATGTGAAAGTTGCCCGTGGGGTCACTCGCAGCCAGGTGGCCTATGTAAAAGGCAATGTGAAAGTCGAGGGCGTTGGAACCGTTGCCAGCGATCCTGACGTACTGGGCTCGGGACCCCAAAGCTTGCATCGCCACAGCTAACTCAAGGTCGATCCTCGTCTGGCTTGCGCCGACAAAGATCAGCACCCTGAAGTGATCCGCATCGAGGCCGGCAAGTGAGTCTGGTTTAACGTTTTCGAAGTCAATCAGGACGTAGTTAGTACGCACGACCGAAGCCAAAAGTGAGACGGTGAATAATCTTTGCCGTTGAGTCTCAAGGATTGATGCTCAATTGTCAATTCCCCGCCGACGAATTCAATGAACACCACCTCTGCCTCGCACGGCTCGGACCGCCTGTGCGACTTCCGTGGAACAGACAGGCGGCAACGGCTTATGCTGGACGTCAGGCATCGAGCCCGGTATTTGGCAGAGTTCGCAGCAGCCTGCAGGCCAAAGGCAGGCAACCGCCTCGACCGCCCCCGCCATGCACCGGTTCCCCAACCGCTGCTGCCCAAAACACGCACGAAAAACCGTGCCGTCAGTTGAGCCGAGGTGCCCGAACTGGTGCCATTCAGTTTTCCGCGTATTGCCACAGTTTCCCCCTGTTTGCACTCCTGGAGCGAGGGGACAGGGCGGCGGACACAGGCCAAACACGACGCCCAAAAACGCAAAGAACCCCCGAGGCAACCTCGTGGTTTCTTAAAAAAACACTGCAGCGTGAAACGTTCCGCCAAAGCGGAGAGACAGAATTCGAACCCTGGGTACCGGTAAAAGCATTCCGTTTTTTAGACCGGTTTGGATCTGACGCAACTGCTAACCCAGTCAAGAGTTGCAGGCACAGACTGTAGTCGAGGTGCCGCCTGCGGTGCCAATACGCTGAAAGCTGAGAATAGCCCAGCATTCCAATGCCTGACGACCGGGTGAAACCGAATCAGATTTCTTTGCGATGGAGTCACCACAGCGTTCCCATGCGATTGCTGATCAACTGGTGCCAGCAATCTCATAACCGATCCAGCGGTCTGCGAACCCCCATCGGCCCCTGTTGCAGCACATGCGTATAAATCATCGTGGTACTCACATCCGAATGCCCCAACAGTTCCTGCACCGTTCTGATATCCGCCCCGGACTCAAGCAGATGAGTCGCGAAACTGTGGCGAAACGTGTGACAACTGATCTTCTTGTCAATTTGCGCACGCAGCACAGCAGCGCGGACCAGCTTCTGCACGGAATTCTCGTGCACATGATGCCGGCGCTGGGCTCCTGATCGAGGATCTGAGCTGATTCGCCCGGCGGGAAAAACGAATTGCCACAGAAACTCCCGAGCCGCAGCAGGGTACTTCTCGGCAATCGCACAAAGCAGCCATACGGAGCCATATCCAGCGGCGAGATCGCTCTGGTGCAGCGTTCGAGTTGTCTCGATCTGCTGCCGCATCGGTTCAAGGCATCGTTCGGGGAATGGAACCACGCGATCTTTTTCGCCTTTGCCGTCGCGAACGAGAATCTGTCGGCGTTGAAAGTCGATGTCTTTGATTCGCAGCCGGCAAACTTCCAGCAGTCGCATCCCGGTGCCGTAAAACAATTCGCAGAAGAGTCGCACCAGACTGCCCTGCGGACAAGCGTCA
>JBJTPZ010000720.1:0-1460 GCA_046075365.1 Planctomycetaceae bacterium | reverse complement strand
CGGGTGTCCCTTCGCGTTCGCGGCGCGCCTCCTCCCTGACGAAAGAAATTCAGGGAAGTAGACGGCGAAGGAAATTCAGTTGAGTTGAATTCCTCGAAGGAAACGCAGCAGGGGAAGTAGACCAACTCCCTTACGCATGCGCGCAGTCAAACCGGTGGAACTGCGAGTCTTGAAACCGCTGTTCCCAGAGACTCACTCCCCACAGTGCAGCAAAAGGACGGATCTCGGGCTGGAAAGCCCGAGCTACATTTTTCGGGGGGAGCGAGGGGCGGTCAGGCGTATCCATTCGTGGTTCAAACAACCACCACGGGAACTCATCGATCCCTATTCTGCGGCTGTCCAGGTACTGTCAGTCAGAGTCTTCCACTGGAACGACAGCAACAGCCACAGAAACAATGACACAGTCGCCAGTCCAATCAACCCACCCACAATCGCAGGCAGCTGCTCTGTCACAAACAGATAACATTCACACGCTGCAGCATACAGCAACGCCCAACCCCGCCCCTTGCCGCCCCCCTTCATGCGCTGCACATCGGCCATCAGCAGCAAAGGCATCTGATTCTTATCCATCAAACCAGCACTGGTCAGTATCGTCGCCACACCAAGACACACCGCAGGCAGACAAAAAACTACTGCCGCAAAATTGAAGCTGAAAATGACCCTCGAACTTTCCTGCACCTCCCACTCCCGCCCGTGCCGCAACATGTCCAGCGCCGCTGACCTTACAGACTCATCCGACAGCTTCAGTTCCACATCAGTCCCGCCATAACGCACCCGACACACACTCTGCCCCGAAGTGAAGGATATCGCCTCAATGTCATCAATCGAAAAGATCTGCACTCCGTCCGATCGATCAGCCGCAGCAACCACAGGCCCCCTGCCGACACCACGCCGCTGCTCCTCCAGCAGCGATTCAATCGCGTTCACCGTCACGTCCGCAATGGGACCGGCCACAAAACACCGACCCACAACACTGTAGATCTCTCGGTAAGACTGCTTCAAAACCAAATCGCCGGACTGGCTCAGCTGCTTCACCCGAGCCCTCGCGGAATCACGCACAAGACGAAACATCAGCTGCAGACCAGGTACCAGACACAGCAGCGGCCACGCCGAAGACAAAGCAATCGCCAGCACGACTCCGGCCGCAATCAACACACCGCCGGCAAGGACAAACCCGCGTGAATTCAGCCTGATGATGAGGTGCATGGCAAGCCCCCTGAGATGTTGTCCCTAAGCCAACATGCAGATGGTAGCACCAGGTTGGCAGTTAGGTACAGTGCTCGGGCTGGAAAACCCGAGCTACCTCACAATGCGTTTCTGCCCACCTGAGTGCCACCTGCCCAGGCAAAGTGGCCCCCCTCGCCCCTGAAAGGAGAGAGGGCCCGGGGGTGAGTGGCATCACCCTCCCAATTCCGCCCCCACAAAAAAACACACCAGCACGCAGCAAAGCCGCGGGCCCG
>JBJTPZ010000719.1:0-4449 GCA_046075365.1 Planctomycetaceae bacterium | reverse complement strand
ATCCGTGGCAAAAAAAAAGCCCCTCCCCACGCCTCAATCCGTGGCAAAACGCCCCCACCTGCCCCCCCTCCGCCTTTCCCCTTCGCGGCTTCGCGGCTTCGCGTGAGCCCCCCCGCCCCCCCAACCCACCACCCCAAAAATTTTCCATTTTTCTGCCCTCAACTGCCCGCCCAGTCGCCTTTATCAACTGACTACAGCACACATCAACATCAACCGCAGCAAGGCCGGGTGCCATGAGCTTCGATGAAACCTACTTCGACGACACCGCCAAAGTCCGACTGCACTGCGACGGTCCGGACTGCTGGGTCGAAATTCAACACAAAACCACCACACCCGAATCGCTCAGCGTCAATCTCGAATTCCTGCTGCAGCCACGCGATCATGCGCAAAGACCCGTCGGAACACCCATGCTCCTGCACGTCCAGCACTGCCAGCTCAGCCATGACCCCCGCACTCAGGCCGCACTGGCATGGAACTGGCTACCCCCCAGACTCACCCCCGAACTCCTCAAACGCTGCCATCTCAGACTCCGCCGCGATATACTCAGCCAAAACTCAAAACACTGACACCCTCAACGCTCTCACACACACCCCAAGGCCCCCCCAGGATGGTCCACACACACCCTCCCATTTCCACCCTCACAGAAGAAGTCTTCCGCAACAGCAGCAGGAACTACACCCACCAGTTCTTCAATCTGGTCCTGCCCCCCGCACAGCCGTTTGGGTCCCCCATCCGGCTCCTGCTGCACTACCGCCAGGTAATCAGCCGAACCACCAACCCGGCACACCCGGAACGCCAGGCAGAACTGCGCAGCCTCACCGACGCCATCAGCGACGTCGAAACCGCACTGCAGCAAGACCCCCTCGCAGCTCTCGAAAATCTGGATTTGCTGCAGACCCTGATGGCCGAATATCCGGATCTGGAAGAACTCAAAGGCCTCGGCAGACAGCTGCACTGCCGACTGCTCGGACTGCTGTATGCCGTGCTCACAGCCTTCTCTGTCCCGGAAAAAACTGCGCTCGACCAGCTCGATGCAGCCGCCCCGCTGCTGCTGCACCTGAATCAATGCGGAAGATACTGGGACGAAGCATGGCTGTTTCCCCTGCAGGATAACTACGTCCTGCAGCCAAACGGCATGCCGGCCAGCGGACGAGTCGATGCGTTTCTGCAGCTCGCCAGCGAAAAACTGTGGCTGAATCAGCACCAGTGGCCCCGCAACCCCACCACCTGGCTCACCGTCCGTCGACTGCTGATGTTCCTGCTCGAGCCCGACTCTGAATCGCAGCCCCCGCAGTCAGCAGCCGCAAAATCACCGGCACCCACGGCACCCACGGCACCGCCAGACAGCCAGCTGCTGCCGGTCCTGTGGATTCGCAAAGAACCGGCCGCCACGGAAACACCGACTGCCACAGAAACACCGCACATCGCAGGACTGGTGCGCGGCATTCAGCTGAAAAAATGTCCGCACACCATGCCCGGCTGGTTCCCCGATCCCGTCACTTTCGGTGTCACCATCTTCGATGCGGCCATGCAGACGTCCATCGAGATTGCCGGGCGGCTGGCATGGCCAGCTCTCCGCGATCAGCAGAACGGGATCTGCATCAGCCCGGCAGTCCTGCCAAAAATCAGCTCGGCAGGAGTGCCCGGGATGCTGCTGCGCGGCGGTTCAGCCGGAGGCCTGATCGGCTGCGGCCTGTATGCCCTGATCACCGGACAGACAATCACCAGCGGGCTCACCGCCAGCGTCGCACTGAAATTCAAAAATCCCGACCGCCGGCTCCTGCCCACAGACCGAAATTTCACCGTCCAGGACATCTGCTGCGAAGCGGTCGGCGGAGCAGTCTATAAGCTGCGTGCAGCCACGGCCGCCGGACTGCACGGAGTAGCACTCCACGCAGATAATAAAGCGGACGTGGAAAGCAGCCTTGACCAGCCGGCCCGGTCCGACGCCCGCCCCGCATACATCGCAGACTTCCTCCAGCTTCACCGTTACCTCACACGCGGCTTTCACATCGACATGCTGGTGGCCGCCGAATCCCGCAACCTCCTCCACGCATGGACGCAGGCCCGCGAAGGTCAGCCACTCGATGGATACCCGCACCGACTGGATGTGTTTGTGCAGCCACGCATTTCCATTCGCCAGCCACCGTCGGAATCAGACAAAAAAATGGAACCGAAGTGGGAAACTCTGCCTGCGGGAGTCGACGCGCTGCTGCACCAGCACCTCATCCCCGGGAACCAGTGGCTGGTCATTGACGAAGAAGCCGGAGGCGGCAAGACAGTGCTCTCCTGGACACTCGCTGCAGCCCTCTGCCAGCACGAAAATCGGTTCTGGGTCGTGCGCTACGAAGGCTGGAAATTCCCCGCCGATCTGCATGGCGATCTGGTACAAAAACTGGATGGAAAACTGCGCGAATACAACATCACTCGGACAGCCGCCCAGGTGCTCGAAGATCTGCTGGAACAGCGGCGAGTCGTTGTGATCTATGACGCCCTCGATCAGGACCACAGCGACGCCACTCCCGGCACCAAAGCGGCCGATCATCGAGTCAGTAAGCTGCTCGGTGCCATGGCCGACGGGCAGCTGCAAAATCGCCTGCGACTGATCGTCACCAGTCGGCCGTACGCACTGCTGCAGCACGACACCGATCTGTTTCAGCTCGAGCACTGGCTGAAATGCAGGCTTGAGCTGTTTGATCAGCAGCAGCAGGATGACTTCCGCCGGCAGGTCGCCGGGCGGGCTGAGTCCACCAGGGCGGGCGACGGAGCACGCGTTGAGGCAGCCTTCCGGCAGCTGGTGCCGCGGCCGCAGGAAGTCGCAGACCTGCTGCAATACCCCGTTGTGCAGGCACAGATCCGCCAGATCGTCGAACAGCTGCTGCAGTCAGACAGCCAGACCACCCGGCGAGCATTCAGAAATGCCGGAGATCTTTACCTGGAAATGGCAGACTGTCTGCTGGATCGAGTCTTCAAGGGCGGCTTACCGGTGAATCAGTCAGCCGTCAAAACCCACCTCATGGAACTGCTGTCCTGTTACGGCTACCTCATGCTGCTGCGATATCAAAGCTTCAGCGTCGAAAACGACGAAATCCCGCGGCTCCGCCAGGAAGTCCGACTCAGATTCAGCGGCACTGAGGCTGAATGGGAGCAATGCAGCGGTCTGCTGGAGAAAACGTTTTTGACCGAACATGCACTGCTCAAGGAAAACAACGCACGCGAAGTTTCGTTCCCCTCACTCAAAATGGCCGAATTTTTCGCCGGCCTGTTTCTCGGTCGCTATTGCGATGATCGAGTCATCGAGGAACTGCAGCCCAAAATTGGCCTCGCAGCATGGGACCGGGTGTGGCAGTTTGTGGCTGAGCTGCCGGAAACGACAAACCGAATCGGTCGAACCTGCTGTCACCCGCCCAGCCTGTGTTTCAGCCTGCAGGCGTTGTTTGCCGTGCCGGACAAACGGAGAGAGCGGCCAACGGAATCCATGTTCAGGGCCTGGCAGGTGCTGCAGCGAAATGCATGGCTCAGCGACGTCCGGCAGCATGTTCTGGAAACCTGGCGACACCAGTTTCGCCGGATCCTGATTGACGGCTATGAGCTGGGCCAGCCCACAGAGCGAGCTCTCAGGGCGGCCGAGGTGCTGTTTGACGGGGATCTGGAGACCTTCGTGAAAGCGGCCGTTAAAGGCGAAATGCAGGCCTGCAAACCCCGCCTGCAGGCACTTCGCCGGGATGATCTTAAAGACCACGATCAGGAGGCTGAACAGAAGTCGCTGGAGCAAAAATGGCGGGCACTGCACGACACCAGTATCGGGCAGTGGTGCCGGCTGCTTCGCCCCGATCCAGACTTAACAACATACGCGCTGTGCTCGAATGCCAAAACCGGCGACCCCGACAACCTGACCTTCATGATGGGGGCTTCACAGAAAGATAAGGATGCTTACGCCGGTGAGAAACCATGGCAGAAAGTCAGCGTTCCGGCATTCTACATGGCGACGGCGTGCGTAACGAAATCACAGTATGCTCTCTTTGACCCGCAGCGGGAACGAAACCACAGTGATTTCAACCGCATCTCCCCTGATCCTGACTGTCCGATGATTTACGTAAACTTCCATGACGGGATTTGTTTTGCGTTGTGGCTGGATGACCGTTACAGCCTTCCCAGCGAGGTGCAGTGGGAGGGTGCTGCGTGGGGCGGGCTGGATCGGGAGACAAATCAGAATTACGTCATCGGCGTGTACCCGTACACAAAGGCCTTCACATCTGCCGAGGTGAATTTTGACGGAAACTCTCCGCTGCGGGAACCGAAATCAGGGTATCGACGTCGCACGGTACCGGTCCGTGGCGGCGGGTTTCAACCGAACGGATTTGGCCTGTGGCACATGAGTGGCAATGTCTGGGAATACACTCGCTCTGAGGAGCACTTCAGCCTCGAGGACGCGATCAAACACAAAAC
>JBJTPZ010000718.1:0-1842 GCA_046075365.1 Planctomycetaceae bacterium | reverse complement strand
TCCCCTGAACGGCATAAAAAAACCGCGGTGGCTGAACCACCGCGGAAGATGATGAATTCCGGTCGCTGTGACCAGTGTGGGGAAGGAAATAGTTCAGTTCAGATCCAGCTTCAGCTCGGAACTGCCGGATTCCGGAATCTCAAGAGAGATGCCGGAGGTGTCCGGGCTGGCGTATTTGGGAGGAATTTCGATCGGGGATTTGGGCATCTTTTTAGGATCTTCGACTGTGGATCCCAGTCCATCGTCTTCCGGTGGCTGCCAAATGACGGACACCTTATGGGTTCCGGCTACAGCACCATCTCCGGGAGCGTTTGTACCGAGAGAGAATCGTCCTTCGGCGTCGGTCGTGCCGCTGGCTGTGCGCTGATCGCCGGCAGGGTGCAAAGTGACGATGAACCCACTCAGTGGTTTTCCTTTGAAGGTCAGAGTCCCGGAGGCCGAGACAGTTTTGAAAATCTCAGCCTGGGGGGTGTAGTCTGCACTGCAGCCTGCCAGCAGGATTGTGGTGCAAAACAGTACGAAGCGGGAATTCTGCATTTGCCTGGCCCTGGCGGAAAACCTGAAAAGTGGATTTGCGAACGGGTGGTACCGATGAGTTACCACTCGGAGACGACTTCATTACCGTTGATGCTGCCGACTGCACGCCAGACGCGAATATCAACATTTTCGCTCACAAAGCGGACAGAGCCGTCGCCGAGCACCAGTTGTGAACCGCCAGTGTGGAAGCTGCGAGTTGCGAGGTGACCGCGATCGAACCCCACGCTGCGGATACAATCGCGGAGGCGGGAGTTGGGTGTCATGGTGTGTGAGTAGAAAGTGGCGACCACAACACCCCGGTAGTACTGTTTGCCGCGATACAAAATGGCACTGGTTGCTCGGTTGTCACAGGCGGCCACAGGAATGGTGTCACCTGTGGGACTGGCGTCCCACGTAGCAAACGGAAGATTTGTGGCCACCCAGAGATCCTGTGGTGTACCCGCAGCCACAACACCTGAGGTCGGAGATCCATTGCTGGGGCCGAGGATAATTTCGGCGAACATCCCGCTGTTTGACAAGCCATCGACGAAGTCGCGGAAGGCGGCCCCGCGATTTCGCCCGAAAGGACCTCGGTCAGCGGCGTAATTGGCGTTATCACCAAGACTTTGAACGTAGTTGGTAGTGCCACAGCCGTTCGGACACTGTGAAGGCGGCAGAACGAAGCCGGGGCTTCCGATCTGGGACGGACACTGCAGGATGGCCAGTCGCTGCTGGCGGGCGTTGAGGTTGGTAGCGTGGGAGTTGATGTCGTTGTTGAAGTTGAACTGGTTGTACTCGTTGCTGGCTTCGAAATACGGCAGGATCTGAGTGTGAGTCGACGCGTTGTTGACTCCGAGGAATCCGGGAGGCAATCGGGTGTGGGTGCCTTCGTAGTTATGCAGTGCCAGTCCGATTTGTTTGAGATTGTTTTTGCACTGTGTGCGGCGAGCGGCTTCGCGAGCCTGCTGTACCGCAGGCAGCAGCAGTGCGACAAGGATGGCGATGATGGCGATCACCACCAGCAGTTCGATCAGGGTAAAGGCGCGACGTTTCATCCGGACTTCTCCAGTAAAAAAAACTGTAGCCGAACAGAATGCGGAGCCGCTGATTTGTGGAGAGGACGATGGAGTGAGGGCAGCAGGCATTAGCCGACGATCTGCCGGCGGGTTCGACGAACTTCGCGCATGATAGCCTGCCTGAGGGCAGTTGCCACAGGTCGGATTGCTGTGTGTTTCAGGAAATGACGGGATATTTTGGAATTCCCGATTCCGGAATTGGCGGTGCTTTGGGGTTCCGGGCGAAAGTGTCCTGACAAATGTCGCGCCT
>JBJTPZ010000717.1:0-4696 GCA_046075365.1 Planctomycetaceae bacterium | reverse complement strand
CACCTTGGTTTGCGTTTGTGAGTTCCCTGTGCTGCCGGTGTGGTGTTTTTCGAGTACGAGTACGAGTACCGTCCGCCAGGGCGGACTGAGTACGAGTACGAGTTGGGGGCGGAGTTGGTTTTCGGATTTCGGTTTTCGGTTAGGCGAGCCGCGGACGGGAGTCCGCGGGTGGCTGTTTCCGTAGCTCGGGCTTTCCAGCCCGAGCACTGTGGTTCTGCGTTTGGGTTGCAGACTGTTTGTCTTCACGCGAAGCCGCGAAGTGAAACGCACAAGGGCTGCTGTGGTGTGTGGTAAACTGCCTGCTCTGCTCTCAACTTTCTCGCATCTGCTCTCTATGGCATGGATGCCATGTCCCCCTCACCCCCGTCCCCTCTCCCCCGTTTCACGGGGGCGAGGGGAGGATTGTGTGTTTTTTTGGGTTGTGAAAGCGCAACAGCACCCCTCGCCCCTGGAAGGGGAGAGGGGGAGGGGGTGAGGGGTAAAGTGTGCTCGCCCGTATAACGGCAGGAGTGCTTTTCAGACGGTTTGTCTCACGCGAAGCCGCGAAGGCGCGAAGTGAAACGCAAAGGTCAGCTGTGGTGTGTGGTAAACTGATTGCTCTCCTCTCAACTTTCTCGCATCTGCTCTCTATGGCATGGATGCTATGTCCCCCTCACCCCCGTCCCCTCTCCCCCGTTTCACGGGGGCGAGGGGAGGATTGTGTGTTTTTTTGGGTTGTGAAAGCGCAACAGCACCCCTCGCCCCTGGAAGGGGAGAGGGGACGGGGGTGAGGGGTAAAGTGTGCTCGCCCGTATAACGGCAGGAGTGCTTTTCAGACGGTTTGTCTCACGCGAAGCCGCGAAGGCGCGAAGGGAAACGCACAAGGGCTGCTGTGGTGTGTGGTAAACTGTCTGCTCTCCTCTCAACATTCTCGCATCGACTCTCTATGGCATGGATGCCATGGCCCCCTCACCCCCGACCCCTCTCCGCCGTTTCACGGGGGCGAGGGGAGGAGTTGGTGTTCAGTGGACAGTGGGGGCGAGGGGAAAGGGGGGCTGATGTTTTCTGCGGGCAAGGGGCCTGGTTACAGCGAGTGGATGAAGTCGTGCAGCAGGTTGCCTAGTTGCGATTCGACGGTCAGTGCGGTGGCGGTCACATCGGCGTGACTCAGCGTGGCGGTGCTGAGTCCGCAGGCGATGTTGGTTATGCAGGACAGTCCAAGGACTCGCAGGCCGCAGTCTGCCGCTGTCAGGGCTTCCGGAATGGTGCTCATGCCCACCGCGTCCGCACCGAGGGTCTGCAGCATGCGGACTTCGGCCGGCGTTTCATAGGCCGGCCCAGGCATCATCGCATAGACTCCCTGGTGAATCTGCAGGCTGGTGGGAATGGCCAGCAGTCCGCTGATGAGCTGCGGGTCCCACGGGTTTCGCCGCGACTGACGCTGGCGGGCAGCAGTATTGTGATCTGCCGCTGCGGTGCTGCTGCCGGCTGTCACTGTCTGGTGCCATGTCGGGAACCCCATCTGAGGTGCTCGCAGATGATCCAGAATGGCCATGAAGCTGCCGGGCTGAAAGCCGCGACGGATGCCGCCGGCCGCGTTTGTCAGGATCAGAGTGCGGACGCCAAAGGCGGCCATCAGCCGCACATGCGCAGTAATGGCTGCGGCCGAGTGACCTTCGTAGGCATGAATGCGGCCCTGCTGCACAATCACTCGGTGACGGCCGCAGCGGGTGAACAGCCAGCGACCGCGATGGCCGGCCACGTGAGGAGGCTCGAGCCCCGGAATGTCGGCCATCCGCAGCGTGTGGCTTTCGGCTTCCGCCAGATGCTCGGCGGCAGCGCCAAGGCCTGAGCCGAGGACGATGCCGATGTCAGCCTGCCAGTGCCTTGAAAGTCCGGCACTGATCCGCGTCTGATCGGCGGCCTGGGCCCAGTCAGCAGGCGGCGACGAATGAAGACTGCTGTTGGTTGTCATGCCGGCTGAGCCTGCACCTTCCAGCCGGAACGCTGAAACAGCGGCACATAGGCGCCGGGAATCCAGAGACGGTCTTCCGGGAACGGCACATCCGGATAATTCAGCGGATGCAGCAGTGTGTCACCGTCAGAGCTGAGGTCGATCAGATATCTTGAAGCAGCGACGCGACGTGACAGATTGCGCAGTTCAAACGGTTCCAGCAGCAGCGGTCGCAGCATGTCGAAGATGCCCAGGTGCTGCTGTCTGGCCTGCCGCACTGCGGCTCGTGCCGTTTTCAGTTCCCGATCATTCTCGGCCAGCTCCCGCGCCTTGCCGGGCGGAATCACAGCTTCTTCCACGGTTTCCGGGCGGTCCCACGGATTGACGTTGGGCCAGATGAAGTAAGGGAACGCACGGCCACGTTCCAGCATTCGCAGGTTGTAGGAAGGCGGTCGGGGAGTCGGCTGGGTGGCACTGGGCTGGTTGCGATTGAGCATGCACAGCAGTCGGCCGTAGCCGTCAGTGACTTCAAAGCCAAAGTTCATGTAGTAGGTAAATGTTTCGGGCGTCTGCTGCATGATCTGCATGTCCTGCTCGACCAGCCCCCGAAAGGCCTCGCGGCTGGCCACCGCGTGTTCGTAGTGCGTGGCTGCAGCCTCGGGGCCAACCTTCGCTGCGAAGAAGGCCTGCAGGCGTGGCGGCACCGGTGTTTTCAGCGGGCCCCACTGTTCGGAAAAGGGAGCCGTGAGGAATTGAGTCCAGCGGGGGTCTTCGAGCCCGGCAAACTTTCCGTCAGGCAGCGAGAAGCTGATTTCCGGCGTGTCAATTCCCAGCAGACGCACGGCAAGGTTGCCGTCCAGTCGCACGTTGACGGTATCACCGTCATGGACTGTCTGGGCGGGAGTTCCCGGTCCGCTTTGCATGTCGGCCGGACGGGCGAAACCCGTGGTACGATGACGCTCGGAATCACTTTGAATTGCTTTTTTGGCCATGGTACCGGTCGACTCCGAGCAGGTTTGCGGGCGATGTCAGCTGTGCACAGTGTAATTGAGCGGACGGTAAAACGCACCCCTGCGTGTGTCGGTTGCCGCCGTTCGCGGCTACAGGCAGACAAATAGATATCAGTACTGGCTGCGGTGAGATTCAGGTTTCCTGCAGCTCAGTGCTGGTGTTCTGCAGATTTCGCCGAAGGAGTTGTCGGAGAAGGGGGCAGGAGCGGGCGGGTGTCTGAAAAAGCAGCGGGACCTGCGGTCTGAGAGCGGCTGATTTCGCTAGGATGCGGTCGTTCTGAACACGGAGTCTATTGTGAAGTGCTGCTGCCAGTCATTCCTGCTGCTTGTGTTCAGCATCGGCCTGAGCCTGATGCTGCCGGGTTGCGGTACAGCCGTACAGAGGCAGGGTACTGAGCAGCTGCTTTTGTCGGATTCGATTGACCGGGCGATTGACCAGCTTGATCTTTCGGGTCTGGCGAACCGCAAGGTGTATCTTGATACGGATTACATGAAGACGTTCAAGGGCAGCAACCTGTACGTCAATTCTGATTACATCATCAGTGCCCTGCGGCAGAAGATGATCACCAGTGGTTTGATTATTGAATTAAATCGGACGGATGCCGATTACGTGCTGGAGGCTCGCGTGGGTGCTTTGGGCACAGACACGATGGAGGTGACGTATGGAATTCCCTCCAGCAGCGGCGTGGGGACAGCGACCAGTGCCTTGTCGGGTGTTCCTGCGGTGCCCCTGATTCCGGAGATGTCTTTTGGCAAGCGCAACGGTGTGGTGGGGATTTCGAAGGTGATGGTGTATGCGTATCATCAGGAAACGGGGATAGCGGTGTGGCAGTCGGGTGCCGCGGTGGCTCGCAGTGACGCTCGTGATTCCTGGATGCTGGGTATTGGTCCGGTGTCACAGGGCAGTGTATATGACGGCACCCTGGTGGCGGGCAACAAGATTAATCCGCCATTTGAGCGGAAGAACCGGAATCCCAAACCGAAGGCTCTGACGATCAAGGATCGGCAGCAGTTTGTGTATCCGGCGATTCTTGAGAAGCAGCTGGCGGAGTCGAAGACGGGTCACAGCAGTCTGGACGGTGCGGTGTCACCGGCATCGCATTCTGCTGTGGCGGCGGAGGGTGCTGAGGGCGGGGCGGTGCCGGCAGCGGCACCGGAGGCAGTGCCGGCGTCGGCTGCGGAGACACTCCCGCCGACGGGTGCGGGGGAAAGTGTTCCGCCGGGAGCAGCGCCGGTTCCGCCACCGACTGTACCGGCGGGATGAGAGTCGGTGTTCGGTGGGCGGTGTTCGGTGGGCGGTGTTCGGTGTTCGGTGTTCGGTGTTCGGTGTTCGGTGTTCGGTGTTCGGTGGGCGGTGTTCGGTGTTCGGTGGGCGAGCCGCGGACGGGAGTTTGCGGGTGTGAGAGGTGTGCGGCCCGGGAGTTGGCTGCCCCGTCGTTCGGTTGCATGAATTCCATGGCGATGCGGGTGCTTTGCGGACGGTTGGTCTCACGCGAAGCCGCGAAGCCGCGAAGGGAAACGCAGGAGGCGGTGTTCGGTGTTCAGTGTTCGGTTTGGCGAGCCGCGGACGGGAGTCCGCGGGTGTGAGAGGTGTGTGGCCCGGGAGTTGGCTGCCCGGTGATTCGATCGCATGAATTCCATGGCGATGCGGGTACTTTGCGGAGAGTTGGTGTCACACGAAGCCGCGAAGCCGCGAAGGGAAACGCAGGAGGCGGTGTTCGGTGTTCAGTGTTCGGTTTGGCGAGCCGCGGAC
>JBJTPZ010000716.1:0-3773 GCA_046075365.1 Planctomycetaceae bacterium | reverse complement strand
ACACTGCGTCAGCCGACTGTGTGCCGGCCGCTGGTGTGCCGGCCGCTGGTGCGCCGGCCACGGGTACGGCCCCCCGCATGCAGGGCAGCCGGGCAGTCAACTGCTGAATAATGCTAAGACCTTCACCATCAGCCGCATGTTGCACCTCGATGCGAACCAGCCACGGGTCAGCCTCGGCCCTGACGGCGATCTCAGCTGCCGACTTAAATGCTTCGGCTGAAACCTTCAGCTGTGTCTGAATTGTGCGACTGACACCATCCCAGTAACTGCGGTGCATATAGCCGATGGCCGGATTTTCACCACGGACCAGTGCCACGGTTTTGAACCCAGGTTCACGCAAAGCCACGGTGGCGCCCAGTGCGAGTCCCAGGATCAGGCAGCACAGCCCAAACCAGCGAGCAGCCCACAGCGCCTGGGCATACCAGAGCATCGCATCATCCGGCAGTTCGGTGCTGCTGCTTTGGGTTTCATGAACTTGTGCAGGCAAAATGAGCAACTCCCGGGAATTCAACGAGTTCCGTTTGCGTCGAGTGCCTGTTGCACACGCCGTGCAGCGCGCCAACCGACACAGGTTCTGAAGGCGGCCGACATTCGCAGCCGATCGCGCCACGAGCTGCAGTGATCGGAGAATACGTCCCGATACAGCCAGAACAGCGAATTGTGATCGTTGCGAGCCAGTCCGATGACTGAGCAGGCGGCAGTATAGCCGGCGGCCTGCACGGCTGCCACTACGGAGCGATTAAATCGTCCACCAGGATAGGCGAAGAACGGCACGTCCGTGCCGGTCACGTCCTGCAGCTCGTGACGTGACCCCTGCACCTCAGTCTGCAAATCTGACGCGTTCAGGGCGGTCAGGCGAGGATGGGTGCGGGAATGGGCACCGACTGCGATTTGGTAACCGGCCAGCTGTCGCAGCTGTGTGTCTGTCATTCGACGATCAGCTCTGACCCCGGAAATAGCCGAGCTGACGACAAAGATGGTGGCCGGCAGTTTCAGATCGGCCAATACTGGAACAGCAAAGTCCCAGTTATCGCGCCAGCCATCATCGAAGGTAATGGCGGCCAGCTGCCGTCGCTGCGTCGTGCCATCAAGCAGGCCTGCCGTATAGTCTGCCAGCGAAACAAATCTCCAGCCCCGCCGCTGCATGACTTGCAGCTGATTTCGGAACAGTTCGGGGGCGATATTGTATTGCCAGCCTTCGAGGGGAACCTGACCGGCTGGTACCAGGTCCGGCGGACACACGTGATGGTACATCAAAATCAATCGACACCTCCCGCCTGCTGATGAAACCGCAGGATCGCAGCGACGGCTCGGGCGTACGTGTACGGAACCTGCAGTGATTTTTGCAGTGCACACGCAGCGGCGGACTTGCGAGCTTCCTGATGTTGCAGCCAGTATGTCACCCGTTCGACCAGATCAGATTCCCCCTGAAACAATCCGACTTCTGTCTCAGCCGTGAAGGCCTGCCGCAGCTCTGCCGTATCCTCGTGCAGCATGAATCCGCCGCTCGCGGGAATCTGCCACGTGCGGGCGGTTGTCAGGTCACCAGAGACGGTCCCGGTCCCGGCTTCGCTGAGCAGCCCCAGATTGATACGGGAGCAGGCATAGATGGCTGTTGTTTCATCACCCCATGCACCGCGCCCCTGCCAGACCGACCTTACGTCTGCAGCAGCTCGGTTCCAGGACGGCCCCCAAACGCGAATCTGCAATTCCTGACCGGACTGCAGCAGGCAGCGAATCATGCGTTCCTTTTTGGCCGACCACGCCCCCACGAACGACACATCGCAGCCATACTGCTGCAAAAGAGCATCGGTCACCGGCACAGGCCTGTGCACCTCGGCATCGAAGCCGTGTTCCACCGCCACAAGCTGCCTCGTCCGGTTCCGGAGCGCAGGGTCATTGAGGTGATACGGCTTGGTTGTAAAGACGCAGTCATACAGCGGCAGACAGTCCCAGATATTCCCTCCGTGATCCTGGAAGCTGACATCTGGATACAGACAGTAGATCGGCACATTCCGCTGGCGAAACTTCTGCAGCGTCTGCGGCAGCAACAGCATACCTTTGAACACCAGCAGAAACTGCAGACCGTCCACCGCCAGCAGGTCCAGTACTGCGGCGTTGTAATCAGCCTGCATCCAGCTGCGCAGCAATCGCCTGACGATGCGCAGGCGAGCCGCCCGCCAGCGTGTCGGGAAAAAATCTTCGTAGTGTCGCTCAATCAGCAGCCCGCCGCATCGCCGCAGTTCCATGGCTGTCGCTCGCGCATCACTGCCCCACCAATCTGCACCCAGAAAACCTATGAGCCCAGTCACCACTTTCCCCCGCTATCCACCCGACCCAGCACGGAAATTCAAAATACCCACAGCCTCACAACTTCCACGACTCACAATCATAAGCCACGCCATCAACACTTGATCGCTGTCAGAACTAAACAGCCAGCCTGCCGGGAAGAGCGGCCGCCAGCTCTCTGCGGCACGGGCAGGTTCGCCCTGGAATGGTGAAAGGGCGTTAAGCCCCCTGATAGTCGCGTTTCGCTCCGTCGAAACGAACCTCAAGCTGATTCACTGCCGAACCCGACACTCAAATCCCTTTGCTTGCTTAGGTGGAAATCGCGCCGGAATTCCCGGATTTCCGTCGTTTTACCATCCCAGCTTCGCCCGGCTGCTCAGACAGCAAACAACGCGTATATCAGCCTTCCTCGAAACCCCTTACCTGCTCACAGCTCGGATGTGTTGCCAGATTCCAGCAACCCACTCGTACAGCCACGCATGATTGCTGCCCACGCCATCCGTCGATGGCACCCACTGCGGCCAGTACTTTTCTTTCGGACTGCCGGATCTGGCCATACCGTAGTCCGTCGGCGCAGCTGTGACAGACAAACCTTCATCCGCAAAGATTCGCATCGCCCGCGGCATATGGCCGGCCGAAGTGGCCAGCACGACCGAGCGTCCTGCCACCACGTCACGCACCAGCAGCGCTTCGTCCAAAGTGCTCTCAGCCGCCGTGATCAGCGCCACCTGCGCAGAATTCAGACTGAGCAAATCCTGCATCTGCTGCCAGAAACGCCGCTTGTCCGACTCGGCAGCCGTTCCCGCAATCGAAACCACCAGCAGCGCATCAGGCCGCGCCCGCCACAATCGCACACCCTCCAGCAGCCGTGACAGAAATGTCCCCCCCACCTGACTGTTGGCCGGCAACTGCGGATCCGGATTGAACCCGGTTCCCAGCACCACAATCGCCAGCTGCCCCGCCGGCAGCTGCTGCACAGCCAGCGGCGAATACTGGTATTCGGCCGCCCGCCGCGACTGGTACGTCCAGCCCGACAAACTGCCCAGCAGCAGCACCACCGTCCCGGCAAACACCAGCCCCGTACCCAGCCCGCCCCGACGCCGCCGCACACACCAGCCCACCAGCTGCAGCACCAGCGCAATCAGCAGCGGCGACAAACACGCCGCCACCACCGCTTTGAATGTTTCCATGCCACTGCCCGTTAACAACCGATCCTCAGTCCCACCGCAGCCCCCAGGGCCCCTCACCACAGCTCGGGCTTTCCAGCCCGAGCACACACACCAAACACCCCTGCAACGTAGCTCGGGCTTTCCAGCCCGAGCACACACACCAACGCCCCCACAACGTAGCTCGGGCTTTCCAGCCCGAGCACACTCACCAACACCCCCACAATGTAGCTCGGGCTTTCTAGCCCGAGCTCACACACAAACGCCCCTGCAACGTAGCTCGGGCTTTCCAGCCCGAGCTCACACACCAAACACCCC